>DASYGA010000049.1:0-11265 GCA_036000265.1 Steroidobacteraceae bacterium
AACCGCATTTCCGTCCTGATCTCGAGCCCGTGGGCGGCGCGGGCCTCCGAGCGGGCATCGAGCAGGGTGCGGATGCCGGCTGATCGCTCGGCAGCGGGGGTCTGCTCGGAGAGCACGTCGACGTAGATGGCTTCGGCGGCCAGGTGTCGCAGGACGCTGGCTGAGACCGCCAGAGTCGCGCTGCGCGCCGACTCATCCGTCCAATGAATGAGCACCCGCTGGGGTGAGGGGGCGTGCTCCGGCAGGATAAGGATTTCCTCCGCTCCCTGCTCCAGCAGCCACTTCACATCCGAGGCTACCTCGCCGCTCGCCGCGACGACGGTCGTTCCCAGCAGCGACGCGGCGGTCTCGCGGATCGGTATCGAGGTTCCCGACATGGGCTCCACACGCCTGCGAATGCGGGTCTTCATACGCGAGGAGAGCTCGAGCAGCAGCGGATTGCCGGCAATCCGCTCGGCGGCGGAGCTGTTGGGTGCGCATATCGTGAAGCTGGAGAGAGGCGTCGGCAGGACGTGCGCGCGCCTGATGCCGATCGTGACGCTCTGGCCCGGACTGATGGCAAATGCGCGTTGCTCGAACTGCGCACGCGTGGCTTCGAGGAGGGCGGTGCCGTCTCCGTTGGCATGCGCGAGGATCGGAGCGTCGGGCGCCTCATCGAGGCGGATGCGTGCGCGCTCCAGCGCACCGGTGAAGATCACCTCCTCCACGACTCCGCGCCCCAGGTAGCTCGAGGAGGAAAGGCCCTCCCGCGAGCGCGCGATCTCGAGCTCCTCCGGCCGGACCACGGCCACGACTTCCCGCTCGCGCTCGAGGCCGAAACCCGGGCCATGCGGCGCCGCGAGCCGTGCATCCCAGCGCGGCCCATCGGTGCCGTGTCGCGCCAGGATCAGGTTGGCTGCCCCGAGGAATGTCGCCACGAAGCGCGTCGCCGGGCGGGTGTATAGCTCCTGTGGCCTGCCTATCTCGAGCAGCCGGCCGAAGTTCATCACGCCGATCCGGTCCGCCATGGCGAACGCCTCTTCCTGATCGTGGGTCACCAGGATGGTCGTGATGCCAAGCTCGCGCTGCACCTCGCGGATCGTGCGCCGCAGGCCCTCGCGGATCTTGGCATCGAGTGCGCCGAACGGCTCATCCAGCAACAGCACTTCCGGCTTGTGCGCCAGCGCCCTGGCCACCGCCACGCGCTGCTGCTGGCCGCCGGACAGCTCGGTCGGGAGCCGATCCTCGAAGCCCTCCAGGGCGACCAGGCGCAGCAGCTCCTGGCGCCTGCGGCGGCGCTCCGCCGCGCGCACCCGGCGCACCCGCAGCGCGAATTCGATGTTCTCCGCCACGGTCATGTGACGGAACAGCGCGTAATTCTGGAACACGAGCCCCACGCCGCGCCGACGTGCCGAAACGTGCGTGACGTCGCGCCCGTGCAGCCCGATGCGTCCGTGGTCCACTCCGGAGAGCCCGGCTATCGCCCGCAGCAGCGTGCTCTTGCCGCTGCCGCTGGGGCCGAGAAGGACAAAGAATTCGCCGTCCCCGATGTCGAGCGAGACATCGTTGACGACAGGTACGCCCTGGTAGCGCTTGGTCAGTTGATCGAGGGTGATCGACACGCCGGCTCATCGTATCGGCGCGGCGGCGTACCGTCAGTCGCACGCCGGTTACGGCCTGGTGATAAACCGGTTATGCGGACGGGCTATATGAGCATCAGTACGCCGTCACACGCCTTCAAGTCGGAAATGAGCGCTATGATCTGTTCGCGGCTGTCCGCTCTAATGCGATAGGAGATGGAGAGAAAGTTGCCGTTCGCGCTGAGCCTCTCAGTCACGCGCTCCGGCTCGATAAGTGGCGAATGTTGTAGCACGATCGCGTGAACGCGCGCGCGGAACTCATCCGTCGGCCTTCCAATGACCTTGATCGGATAGTCGGTCGGAAACTCGAGCAGCGGCGGTGGCTCGTTCATCGCCATGGCTGAGTCTGCAGCTCCTGTTTCCAGCGCTGAAACTCATCATACACCCGGCGCCACAGGGGGCCAGGCCGGCCCGTGCCGACGGCTTTGCCGTCGAGCGTCGTTACAGGCTGCACCTCGCGCGTGGCGGCGGAGATCCAGATCTCGTCCGCCCCGCGCAGCTCGGCTTCGCTGATGGCGGCGGCGCGGTGCGGCACGCCCGTGCGCGCGGCAAGCTCCTCCACGACCCCGCGCGTCGTCCCGGGAAGAATGTTGCGGGAGTTGGGCGGCGTGCGCAGCTCCCCGCCGATGACCGCGTGCACCGTGGAGGAGGAAGCCTCCATCAGCTCGCCATTGCGCAGGAGGATCGTTTCGGCGGCATCGGCATCGACCGCGAGCTGCCGCAGCAGCACGTTGGCAAGCAGCGCCACCGACTTGATGTCGCAGCGCGCCCAACGAGTGTCCTCCGCGGTGACGCAAGTGACTCCTTTTTCAAACACCGCGGGCGAGGCGACCGGCAGCGGCGCGCAGAATGCGAACACCGTGCGGGGAATGTCGGGCAGCGGGGCATGATTGCGGCCCTGCTCCGCGCCCCGGGTCACCTGCCAGTAGACGTACTGATCCCCGCCGCCGTTACGCGCAATGAGTGTGGCGAAAATATCGCACCACTGCCCGCGATCGAGCGGGTCGCTCATGCGGATCTCGCCGAGGCTGCGGGTGAGGCGCGCGCAGTGCGCCTCCAGCCGGAATGGCCGGCCGCGATAGACCGGCATCACCTCGTACACGCCGTCGCCGTAGAGAAACCCCCGGTCGAGCGGCGAGACGCGGGCCGCGGCAAGCGGCAGGTACTCGCCATTGAGATAACAGACGGGAAATGGGTCAGCCACGGCAACGGCTCTACAGTCAATGGAACCAGAGCCGCATGCCGTCCATCGTGCGGGTCAGCAGGCCGCCGGCCGGCACGGCCTCCAGCGTGACGAGCGGCTCGCGTCCGACCACATGCCCGTTGCCGTCGGTCACGGTCAGCTCGCCAACCACAGTGCCGGCCGCCAACGGTGCGATCAGCCTGGTCTTGGTCAATGCCGCATTCGTGGTCACACTGGCGGCCTGGCCGCGCGGCAGGGTCACATAGAGGTTGGCGGGAGCGCCGATCGCCGCATAGCCGGAGGCGGACTCGTAGACGCGCGGCTTGAGAACGGCCGCGCGCGCGGTGGCGATCTTCTCGGTCTGGAAGAAGTTGAAGCCATAGTTTAGCAGCGCCTCCGTGTCGGCCTCGCGCGAGTGCCAGGTGGGCGCATGCAACACCACCGAGACCAGGCGCATGCCCTTGCGATCGGCCGACGCAATGAGGCAGTACCCGGCCTCATCGGTGTGGCCGGTCTTCAGTCCATCGACCGAAGTGTCCGTCCACAGCAGCCCGTTGCGGTTCGGCTGCTTGATCTTGTTCCAGGTGAAGTCCTTCATGCCGAAGATGTAGTAATACTCGGGAAAATCGCGGATCAGCGCATTGGCCACCGTCGCGAGATCGCGCGCGGTCATGTAATGCTGCGGGTCCGGCAAGCCGTCGACATCGGCGAAATGGGACGACTTCATGCCGAGGCGCTGCGCGTACTCGTTCATCAGCTGCACGAACCCCGCGCGCGTGCCGCCCACGCGCTCGGAGAGCGCGACGGTGGCATCGTTACCCGATTGCACGATCATCCCCTTGATGAGATCGATGACCGGCACCTGGCTGCCCACCTTGACGAAAGTCCGCGAGCCGCCGGTGCGCCACGCATCCTCGCTGATCGTAACCGGATCATCGAGCTTCAGCCGCCCGTCCCTGAGGGCCGAGAAGACGACGTACGCCGTCATCAGCTTGGTGAGGCTGGCCGGCTCCATCCGCTGGTCGGCGTTCTTCTGGGCAACCACATCACCGCTCTGGTGATCGATCACGATGTACGAGCCGGCATCGAGATCCGGCGGCGGTGGAGTGGGCACGGCAGCGCCAGCCGTGGTGGCGAGCGCAAGGGTGGAGAGTGCGAGCAGGGCGGCGGCAGGAGAGCGAGACATCCTGGGAAATCCTCGTGAGTGACATGAAACGCGCGGGCGGATCGTAGGATCTGCCGCGCGGGTTGAAGTTCGACCGTCCGATGGTGGCGTGACGATCATGAGATCAGGGCGTGACCAGGCGCGCACCGGGATAGCCCAGGGCGGTGAGCTGCGCGACCAGCCGGTCGAATTCCGGCACACCGCTTACCGGCCCAACGCGCACGCGGTAGAGACGGCTGCGCGTCACGGGCGGCCCAAACACGAACGCGCCGGCGAGGCCCGCGGCCTGCAGCCGCGTGAGCATCCGGTCGGCATTGCGGCGCAGCGCGAATGCCCCCACCTGCACGTAAAGAGCGGGAGGCGGGCTCTCCGCCACCCGGGTGAGGACTGCCGGCGTATCGGGCGTGAGGGCGCGAACCTCCACCAGCGCGGTGCCTGTCCGCAGCATGTCGAGCTTGGCGGCGGCAACGTACGAGAGGTCGATGAGCCGGTTGGCCACGAACGGACCGCGGTCGTTGACCTTCACGACGACGCTGCGGCCGTTGGCAAGATCGGTGACGCGCACATAACATGGCAGCGGCAGCGTCTTGTGAGCTGCGGTCATGGCGTACATGTCGTAGCGGTCACCATCGGAGGTGCGCAGCCCGTCGAATGTCGGGCCGTACCACGAGGCGACCCCGGTCGCCTCGTAACCTTCCGCCGTCGCCAGGACGTAATAGCGCTTGCCGTCTACCTTGTAGACCGGGGGATTGCCGTGCGCTGCGCGCGGCTCCAGGCGAGGGACGGCATTGGGGATCGCGGTGAAGTCCTTCGGCAATGGCGGTAGCCCGGCTGCGGGTGCCGGCGCCCGGTGCGGTGTGGTTGCGCAGCCCGCGAGGAAGGCCGCCGCGCATATCGTCCAGGCGAGGCCCCAGCGACTGGCTCTAGCCGCCACTACAGCATTCACTGGCAGCGCTCACTTGGCGGATCGCCCGCGGCGATCCATGCCAGCTGACTTCGCCGCAGGAGTCGCCGCGGGGGCCGTGTCCGGGCTGGACGGTGTCAGCCGCAGCGCGATGGCACGGGCCAGCTCATCTACCGCCATGGCATACAGGGCGCTGTGGTTGTAGCGGGTGAGCGCGTGGAAGTTGCTGAAACCTACCCGATAAGTCGGGCCGTCCTGCTGCTCGGCGAGGAGCAGTACCACCGGAGTATTCCCGGGCACATCGCTCTGCACCCGCACCCCCTGCGCATTCAGGCCGTCGATGGTCTCGTCCAGCCTGAGATTGGCCGGATCGATGTGGAAAGCGGCGCCGGGATCGATTCTGACATCAGCCACGACCGGGCCGCCCGGCTGCCAGCCGCATTGCTGCAGGTAATGCGCCACACTCGCAAATACATCGTCCCAGTCATCGAAGAGATCCCGCTGCCCGTCGTCGTTGCCGTCGACGCCGTACCGCAGATATGCCGATGGCATGAACTGCAGCGGTCCCATGGCGCCGGCATACGAGCCCTTCACCGACAGCGGATCGATCTTCTCCCGGTGCGTCAGCAGCAGAAAATTCTCGAGCTCGCCGCGGAAGTAGCGCGCGCGCGGCGGGTAGTCGAAAGCCAGCGTGGCCAGCGCATCGAGCACCCGGTAGGAGCCGGTGATGTGACCGTAGTAGGTTTCCGCCCCGAGGATGGCGACGATGTACTGCGGCGGCACCCCTTCTTCGGCGCTCACGCGCTCCAGCGAGTCGCGATGCTCCCGCCAGAACTCGACGCCAGCGGAGATGCGCTTGTCGGTGAGGAAGATCTGCCGATACTGCCACCACTCGAGCACCTGCTCGGCGGGACGGCTGATCTTGTCGATGATGGCCGGCTGTGCGCGGGCGTGCCTGAGCACCCTGAGGACGGCCCTGCGGTTGAGCCCGTCGCGATGCGCCACGTGCGCCGCGAGCTTCGCCAGCTGGGCGTGCGGAAACGGCTGGCCCGGTTCCGCTGCCTGCGCGGCCACGCCGACCCGCCCGGCGGCCACGGCGGCAAGCGCGAGGAGTGCGAGGGTTGGATAGGATCGGGACATCAGGACATCAGGACATCAGGAGCCCATGAGCTTCCGGTGGGCGTGCAGCGACATCAGAATACCGAAGCCGGCGAGCACGGTCACCACCGAGCTTCCCCCATAGCTGACGAGCGGCAGCGGGACGCCGACGACCGGAAGGAGCCCGGTCACCATACCGGCATTGATGAACACATACACGAAGAAAGTCAGCGCGACGCTGCCGGCGAGCAGGCGTGAGAACGTATCGGGCGTTTGTACCGCCAGATAGAGCGAGCGGCCGATGATGAAGGCGTAGAGCAGCAGGAGCACGGCCAGTCCGAGCAGGCCGAACTCCTCGCCGATCACCGCGAAGATGAAATCGGTGGTGCGCTCCGGCAGGAAATCGAGCTGCGCCTGGCTGCCGTTCATCCAGCCCTTGCCGAATACGCCTCCCGAGCCTATCGCGATCTGTGACTGGATGATGTGGTATCCGGCCCCCAGCGGGTCCGATTGCGGATTGAGAAAGGTGAGCAACCGCTGGCGCTGGTAGCCGTGCATGAACCTGAGCCCGAACCATGCGGCGGCGGCGCCCAGGAGCACCATCCCGACGATCACCCGCACCCGCAGGCCGGCGAGGAACACGACCAGAACGCCGGCAGCCGCGATGAGCGCGGCAGTGCCCAGGTCCGGCTCCTTGGCGACCAGGCCGGCCGGCACCAGGATGATCAGGCCGAGCAGGAGCAGGTTGGGCCAGCGAGGCGGCAGCGGCCGCTCGTGCAGGAACCAGGCACACATCATCGGCACGGCGAGCTTCATCAGCTCCGAGGGCTGGAAGCGGATGGGACCTAGGGCGAGCCAGCGCTGGGCACCGAGGCGCGTGTGGCCGGCGACCGCGACCGCGAGCAGCAGGACGACGCCGATGGAATAGAGCCACGGCGAGGTGCGCCGCAGGAAGTTCGGGCCGACCCGCGCCAGCGCCAGCATGGCCGCAGTGCCCAGCACCAGCCGCAGCCCAGTGCGCAGCACCATCGGCAGGCTCTCCGCCGAGGCGCTGTAGAGCACCACCAGGCCGTAGGCCGCGGTGAGCGCCAGTCCGGTGACCAGCGGCCCGTCCATCCTCAGGGCCGAGAGCACGCGCGCCGCGCCGGTGAGAGTACGGCGGGTGCGCGACTCGGAGCTGACTTCTTCGTAGATCATGCGGAATCGATCATGCGGCTATCGAGCTGGCGGTACGCCTGCCGGGCCCGGTCGCGTCCGGTCCGCCACCTGTTGAGTGGTCGTGGCCGGCGTGGGAGCGGGCAGGGCTGGCACGGAAGGCTGCACTTCGGGCGTGAGGTCCTCCGGTTCCGAGTACGACCCGCGCGGAGCGGCTGGCAGCAGCTTGCCGTCGGGTCCAAGGAGGTAGGCGTCCATCACCTTGCGGGCGAGGGGGGCGGCACTGGTGGATCCCCAGCCAGCGTGCTCCACGATGACCGCCAGCGCGATGCGCGGCGCCTCGGCCGGTGCGAAGGCGATGAACCAGGCGTTGTCGCGGTACTGCTTGTTGATCTTGCTGAAGCCGTGCTCCTCGCTGAGACTGCCGGTGACCGACTCGTTCACGACCTGATCGGTACCCGTCTTGCCTGCAACTGTGTAGGGCGTCCCGCGCATCGGGACATATGCGGTGCCATTCGTATACGTCGTCGCGCCGATCATTCCATGAATGACGCGCTTCCATGCATCGGCGCTGACGTTAGAGAGGGAGCCCTCATACACAGGCGGGAGCCATTCGACCTTCTCCTCATCGGGTCTGCGCAGACCCGTCACCAGGCGCGGGCGCCAGATACGTCCGCGCGACGCCAGGATGCTGGTGTAGTGGGCCAACTGCAGCGGCGTGACGAGGAAGTAGCCCTGACCGATACCGAGGTTCACCGTCTCTCCGGGGAACCAAACCTTGTTGGCGGGGTTGGCGAAGTGCGCCTCCTTCCAGGCGCGTGAGGGCACGAGGCCTGGCTTCTCGCCGCCGATATCGATGCCGGTCGGCCGGCCGAAGCCCAAGAGCGGCAGCCACGAGGAGATCCGGTCGATACCCATCTCGTGCGCGACACCATAGAAGTAAACGTCGCAGGATCGGGCGATGGCGTGATCGAGATCCACTTCACCGTGGCGCTCGTGATTCGCGTCGTGCCAGATGTGGCGGCCACCGGGCAGATGATAGTAACCGGGGCAGAAGATCGGCTTGTCCGGATCGATCACCCCGTCGGTGAGCGCGCCGAGCGCCAAGCCGGGCTTGATGGTCGAGCCGGACGAGTACTCGCCGCGCAGCGCCCGATCGAACAGCGGTCGATTGGGATCGCCCTCCAGGTCCCGATACTGCTTCTCCGTGATGCCGCGGGCGAAAAGGTTGGGATCGAAGCCCGGGGAGCTCACGAGCGCGATGACGTCGCCGGTGTTGGGGTCGAGCGCTACCACCGCCCCCTCCTGGCCGGCGAGGGCGGCCTCGGCCACCTTCTGCACCTTCAGATCGAGCGAGAGGATGAGATCATCGCCCGGTGTCGGCGCCTTCACCTCGAGATCCTTGGCGAAGACGCCGGGCTTCTGCACCGGACGGCCCTGCGCATCGACGAGGATCTGGCGATAGCCATTGGTACCGTGCAGCTGCTTCTCGAAAGTGCCCTCGACACCCGTCTTGCCGATGACGGCGGTTCCCGCGTACGCCGCGCGATCGATATGGGCCAGGTCTTTCTCGCTGATGGTGCCTACGTAGCCCATCGCTTCGACTGCAAGCGAGCCTTCCGGGTACCACCGTGCCTCGCGCGGCGAGATGTCGATGCCGGGGAACTCGTAGCGGCGCACCGCGAACCGCGCGACCTCCTCATCCGAGAGGTGAAGGCGGATCGGCACGTTGTCGAAGTTGCGCCGCGACTTGATGGTGCGGATCAGCTCCGGGAGGTCGTCGGCCTGCAGGAGGCCGAGCTTCACCAGGCGGTGCAGCGATCCCTTCAGATCAGGGACTTCGTCCGGAATCAGCTCGAGCTGGAAGGTCGGCTGGTTGGAGGCGATCACCTCGCCGTAGCGGTCCATGATGAGGCCGCGGGCGGCCGGGACCGGATCGGTCCGCACCCGGTTCTCCTGCGAGAGCGCCGAATAGTAGTCGTGACGCATCACCTGCAGCAGGTACAGGCGCCCGAAGAGCGCCAGCGCCAGCAACGCCATCATCGCGCCCGCGAAGATCGCGCGACGGTCGAAGATCCGCTGCTCTCGCCAGTAATCCTTGATGCGGACGGGAGACATCCTTCAGCGGTTCCCGGCGCTCACGTGTGCGGCCGATAGCTGCGCGCGAGGACTGCCGCCGCGGCCGGCCAGATCAATGCGCCGGTGGCCGTGGGCACCCAGCGCAGGGGCGTCGTCAACGCGTGACCGCTCCAACCGTCGAGCGCGAAGAGGACGAACTCGTAGATGGCCAGCGCCGCGAACACGATCAGCGACTGCTGGAAAATGGGCTTCGAGCGGATCCTCTGGTGCTCGCGCACGCCGAGGTAGGCGAGGAGCGCCAGGGCGAGCGCGTGCTCGCCGAGTATCGGCCCCTCGAAAGCATCGAGCAGCAGGCCGCAGATCCAACCGAGGGTGATGCCGCCGGCGCGGGGCGCCTGAATCGACCAGTAGAGCACCGTCAGGGCGAGAAACGCGGGCCGGATGATCTCCAGCCAGGAAGGCAGCGGCAGCAGTGTCAGGATGAGCGCTCCGACGACGGTCTTCAGCATCGCGATACGCGGGCTCGAAGCGCTCATTGCGGCGGTCGCTCTGCTGCTTTACGGGCCGCGGGCGCCGAGGGCTTCTTCTCGCGGGTCACGGCCGGCGCCGCTGGCGGCTTCACGGGCACAGGCAAGGGCCGAATGTTGCGATCGCCGCTGGTCAGCTCTCCCTTGACCTCCTTCAACGGCGCTGCCGGGCTGTCGTGACGGAACCAGATCAGCATGACCTCGGTATCGGTGTCGAGATGCGCGAACGGCACCGCACGCACGTGCGCGAGGGGCTGCACGGCATCCTTGTGCACTTCCGTCACTCGCGCGACCGGATAGCCCGGCGGAAATACGCCCCCCAGGCCGGAGGTCACCAGGACATCGCCGACGCGGATATCCGCATTGGCGGGCAAATAGGGCAGGGCGAGCGAGGTCGAATCACCGGAGCCGACGGTGATCGTCCTCAGTCCGGTTCGCTCTATCTGCACAGGCAGCGCGTGCTCCGGATCGGTGATGAGGATGACCTCCGCGCTCCAGGGGCCGACGTGCATCGTCTGGCCGACGACACCATTGTCGTCCAGCACCGCCTGACCCGCGGAGACGCCGTTCACCGAGCCGCGGTCGATGAGCACCCGCTGGCGCAGGCTGTCGAGCTGGATGTTGACGATGTCGGCTGGCAGCCAGCGCTGCGCGACCGGCGGCAGGGAGTTGCGCAGCCCGATCAGCGCTGCATTCTCCTGCGCGAGCGCGTCATAGCGCATGGAGCGCAGCTCGAGGTCGCGCAGCCGGGTGCGCAGGTGTTGGTTCTCGGCCTCGAGGGAGTCGCGTGTCGCGAAGCTGCGCTGCACCCATTGCCAGGCCGAGAGGGGCGAGCTCACGGCCAGCTCCACCGGGTAGCCCGCGGCCTGCAGAACGTAATGTGCACGTTCCAGCCAGTTGAAGCGCTGGTCGAGGATCATGAAGGCGATCGAGACGATCGCGTACAGCGCGAAGCGGAAGCCCGGCGAGCCTCCGCGCCCCGAGAGCGGTCTACCGGCCCCTGTCGCGAAGCCCGCCACTAACCTTTCAGCGCTCCCGCCGCTACTCGAGCCCGAAGTGGCCGGGGCCCATCTCGTCCATGAGCTCCAGGATCCGGCCGCCGCCGCGGGCGACGCAGGTCAGAGGATCGTCCGCCACCACGACGGGTAAACCCGTTTCCTCGGTGAGGAGCTTGTCGATGTCGCGCAGCAGCGCGCCGCCGCCGGTGAGCACGATCCCGCGCTCCGCGACGTCGGCGCCCAGCTCCGGCGGGGTTTGCTCGAGTGCCTGCTTGACGGCGCTCACGATGTTCTGCAGGGGCTCCTGCAGCGCCTCGAGGATCTCGTTGCTGTTCAGCGTGAAGCTGCGCGGTACGCCCTCGGAGAGGTTGCGGCCCTTCACCGAGAGCTCCCGCACCTGCTGCCCGGGATAGGCGGAGCCGATCTCGATCTTGATGCGCTCGGCGGTCGCCTCGCCGATGAGGATGCCGTAGTTGCGGCGCACGTAATTCATGATGGCATCATCGAAGCGGTCGCCGCCGATGCGCGCGGAGTTGG
>DASYGA010000150.1:0-31432 GCA_036000265.1 Steroidobacteraceae bacterium
TCCATCCCGGTAAGGAGCTGGCCGAGGGTACGGGAATCGTGCACGTTGGCGGTGACGAGCTCGACGGTCGAGAGAACCCTCAGGTGCTGGCCATGGCTGGGATTGCGTGTGGGTATCCGCACCCAGTGCCCCCGCCGGACCAGCCGGGTCGCGATTTCCGTGCCGACGAAGCCGGTGCCGCCCAGAACGCAGATGTTGAGCGAGGATGCCATTTCAGTTCCGCAGCCGGCCGGCGGAGCTGGCACGGCTGGAGGCCGCAGCGGCGGGCAGAGCGTTGGCGAGGACTGCATGACGCTGCTCGCGCCGGCCGTCGTGCAGCAGATCGATGGTGACCGCATCACCGACGCGCAGCAGCCCGATCGCCTCGCGCAGGTCGGTGTTGCACCCGATGCTGTGGCCGGCCACGGTGGTGACCACATCGCCCGTGCGGATGCCGGCCTTCTCGGCGGGCGAGCCGGGAATGACCTGCGCGACGAGGCCGCCCGCGGCCTTGCCAAGGCCGAGCGAGCGCGCTACCTCCGGCGTGACCGCATACACGCTGAAGCCGAGCTGCCCACGATCCACGGCGCCGTACGCGATGAGCTGGTGCATCACGCGTCTCGCGGTATCGACCGGAATGGCGAAGCCGATCCCGATGTTATCGCCGCTGCCGGAGAGTATCGCGGTGTTGATGCCGACCAGGTCGCCCCTGAGGTCGACGAGCGCGCCCCCGGAGTTGCCGGGATTGATGGAGGCGTCCGTCTGGATGTAGTCCTCGTAGTCATCCGGGCTGAACCCGGACCGCTGCAGCCCGCTGACTATGCCCGAGGTCGCCGAATGCGGCAGCCCGAACGGATTGCCGATCGCCACGACGAAATCGCCCACGGCCAGCCGCGCGGAATCGCCGAGCCGGATCTGCCTGAGGCCGTGCGCCGCGACCTTCACCACGGCGATGTCGGAAGGCAGATCGGCGCCGACGATTCTGGCGGCGAGATTGCGTCCATCCTGCAGGGTGACGGTGATGCTCGTGGCGTGATCCACCACGTGCGCATTGGTGAGAATGTAGCCGCGCTTGGCATCGACGACGATGCCGGATCCTGCGGCCGCGAAGGGCTCCTGGTTGGCGCCCTGTCCCGGGAGGCCGTGGAAGAAGTGGTTGTAGAAAGGATCGTGCGCTGCATCGCCCGCGCCGTCGTCCGGCATGAGGCCGCGGGTGGCAATGGTGACGACCGCGGGAGACACCCTGCGGATCATCGGTGCAAGGGAGGGAATCCGGGTGCCGCCCACTGCGACGGGAATTGCCGCGGATGCGAGCGGCACTCCCGCGGCCGCAACGAGCAGTGCAGTAAAGACCAGGTCCCGGGGGCGCATCGGACTTCCGAGCTAAGGAGCGCTGATTCTACAAGCCCTCGAGTTGCGGACGAAGCGGAACCGGGCCGTATGGCGCCGAAGCGCCGCGCGCAGGCGCGCTGTGCGGAAAGCGGAACGATCCGGCCGGCGGCCACGCTGTGCGCATGGCAGCCGGCCAGGCCGTCACTTTCGAGTCGGGATGAGCCCGCGCGGGCCCACACCGGGGGGCCTCAGGCCGCCGCGACCTCGATGCGCCGCGGCTGCAGCTTCGCCTGCTTCGGAATCGTCACCTCGAGCACGCCCTGCGTATGCTTGGCGCTGATCGAATCGAGGTTGGCGCTGTCCGGCAGCGTGAAGCGGCGCAGGAACTTACCGCTGCGGCGCTCGAGCCGCCGGTAGGCGCTGGACTCTTCCTCGGTGCGCGCGCGGCGCTCGCCGCGGATGGTCAGCACGCCCTTCTCGGCAGTGATCTCGATGTCCTTCGGCTCCACGCCCGGGACATCGACCAACACCGCGAAGCGCTCCGGCTCCTCGTGGACATCGACCTGCGGGATCCACCAGGCGTTGTCGGAGCTGCCAGCGTCGGCAGTGGAGAATGCCTCATCGAGATGCCGATGCAGGCGGTTGACGAGCGACCACGGCTCGTAGGTAAGAATGCTCATGTTATTAACCTCCAATCGTCAAGGGATGTCAGGCGCTTGGGCCAGGTCATGTCGTTGAGAGCGATCTGCGGGCGGGCGGGTGAGTTTCAAGTGCCGGGTTGGATCGCGTGCGAGGCCGTGAGAGCGTTGGCCGGGTGGCTTCGGCTGCACGCGGCGCGACTGCGACCGCGGTTGCCGCCAAGGACCGGCGGCGCGGCCCCGCTCCAGCCACGGTTGCAGCCCAACCTCTATCGCGGCATGTGAGCATGCTGTGCAGAACATGTGCACGGCCTGGGCACAAGATATGGGGGCTGCCCGCCGGGAGCGGAAGGGCGGCCCGAAAAATATTATGACGTGTACGTGGCGGCCCGTTTTGGCGTAACCCCATGTTTTTACAGCACTGTTTTTGCCGGGCCAAATATGTTCAGGAATCTTGACGCACGCGGGAGCGCTCATTAGGCTCTGTACCCCGACACAAGATCTTGTGCCCCCGCCCGGCGGCTCCACGAGATCGCGCGTTCGGGAGGTTCAGGGGGTTCCAGCTGTCAGGGCGGTGTGCGGGCAATCCGGTAGCGCTCGCTCCGCAAATTCCGCGCAGACCCTTATCCCCTGTGATCCGTAGGGCAGGCGTGCTAAGACAAATCGGAGCGCCGCGGACACATGAATACCGTCGTGAAGATCGAGCCGAAGGATGTCGATGCGATTCCGTTCCAGGACGCATCGCTTGATATCTGGGACAAGAAATACCGCCTCACCGCCAAGGACGGTACGCCCATCGACAGGACGATGGACGATACCTACAAGCGCGTCGCGCGCGCGCTCGCCGACGTCGAGCGCGAAGAGGTGCGCGATCATTGGTACGAGCGGTTCCTCTGGGCGCTGCGCCGCGGTGCCATCCCAGCCGGACGTGTGACTTCCAATGCCGGCGCATTGGAGCACAAGCCGGCGACCTCGACTATCAACTGCACGGTGTCGGGGACGATCCGCGATTCGATGGACGACATCCTGCGGAAGGTTCACGAGGCCGGTCTGACATTGAAGGCCGGCTGCGGCATCGGCTACGAGCATTCGACTCTGCGGCCGCGCGGCGCCTACGTGTCCGGCGCGGGCGCCTACACGTCGGGTCCGCTGTCGTTCATGGATATCTACGACAAGATGTGCTTCACCGTCTCCTCGGCGGGCGGTCGCCGCGGAGCACAAATGGGTACCTTCGATGTTGGGCATCCGGATGTCATGGAGTTCATCCGCGCCAAGCGCGAGAATGGCCGGCTGCGCCAATTCAATCTCTCCCTCCTCATCACCGACGAGTTCATGTCGGCGGTGCGAGAGAACCGGGAGTGGAAGCTCGCATTCCCCGTCACCCGCGCGGAGATGGAGGGCGAGCGGCCCGATCTCACCGACGGCACCCGGTTCGTCTGGCGCGAGTGGCCGGTCCACGACGGCTACGTGGTGAACGAGGAAGGGCTGGTCGCCTGCAAGATCTACAAGACTCTGCCGGCGCGGCGCATGTGGGACGTCATCATGACGTCGACCTACGACTTCGCCGAGCCGGGCTTCATCCTGATCGATCGCGTCAACGAGATGAACAACAACTGGTGGTGCGAGAACATACGCGCTACCAACCCTTGTGGCGAACAACCGCTTCCGCCGTATGGATCGTGTTTGTTGGGATCGGTCAACCTGACGCGGTTCGTCAGGGAGCCGTTCACCGAGCGCGCGAAGTTCAATTGGAGCGAGTACCGCGAGGTGGTGAAGGTCTTCACGCGCATGCTCGACAACGTGGTGGAGGTCAACGGACTGCCGCTCGAGAAGCAGCGCGAGGAGATCCTGCGCAAGCGCCGCCACGGCATGGGGTATCTGGGGCTCGGCAGCACGATGACGCTGTTGCGCATGAAGTACGGCTCGCCGGACTCGATCCGCTTCACGGAGGAGGTCTCGCGCGAAATGGCGCTCGCGGGCTGGGAGGCGGGTCTGGAGCTGGCGCGGGAGAAGGGGCCGGCTCCGATCATGAACGAGGGATTCACGGTCACGAAGGAGATGCTGAGGAAGCGTCCCGAGATGGCTCGCGACGGCTGGAAGCCCGGGGACAAGATTCCCGGGCGCATCCTGCACGCAAAGTACAGCCGTTACATGCAGCGGGTCGGCGAGGTCGCGCCGAAGCTCGTCGAGGAACTGTCGGAGACCGGGTGCCGGTTCACGCACCACACTTCGATCGCGCCGACGGGCACGATTTCGCTGTCGCTCGCCAATAACGCCTCGAACGGCATCGAGCCGTCGTTCGCCCACTATTACTTCCGCAACGTGATCCGCGGCGGCAAGAAATCGAAGGAGAAGGTGGACGTCTATTCGTTCGAGCTGCTCGCCTATCGCGAGCTCATGAACGCGAAGGCGAAGCCCGACTCGACTGCGGAGGGCGAGAAGCTCCCGGACTACTTTATTGCTTCCGAGGGCGTCACGCCGAAGGAGCATGTGGACGTACAGGCGGCGGCGCAGAGGTGGGTGGACTCTTCGATCTCCAAGACGGCGAACGTGCCGACGGATTTCGCTTTCGAGAAGTTCAAGGACATCTATCTCTACGCTCACGAGAAGGGCCTGAAGGGCTGCACCACCTTCCGCTTCAATCCGGAAGCCTTCCAGGGCGTGCTGGTGAAGGAGCAGGACCTGAAGAACACGATTTACAAGTTCACGCTCGATGACGGTACGGTCGTGGAAGCGCGTGGCGACGAGCAGATCGAGTATGACGGCGAGCTGCATACGGCGGCAAACCTGTT
This sequence comes from Steroidobacteraceae bacterium, assembly GCA_036000265.1. GTDB lineage: Bacteria > Pseudomonadota > Gammaproteobacteria > Steroidobacterales > Steroidobacteraceae > 13-2-20CM-66-19. The sequence continues at coordinate 4,742 of DASYGA010000150.1, forward strand.
TGACGCCATCAAGGACGGATACTATGGGCGCTACTAAGACGTTTCAAAACAGCGTCTGCGACCTCATATAGTGGAAGTGCGATCATGACCATCAAGATCGAGCGCAAAATCGTCAAGTACCAGGTGCAGAAGCCGGATGATCCGGCCCGGGTCCAGCCGGGCTCGGCGGCTGCGGCACCAGAGGCAGGCAAGACCTTCGCGGCGCCGCCTGGCGAGGAAGTCGTTCGCGACAAGAACGGCCACATGGCGAAAGTCATCCGGATGCACGAGAGGCTCGAGCGTCCGGAGGTCCTGATCGGCTCGACCTACAAGATCAAGACGCCGATCTCGGATCACGCGATGTACGTGACCATCAACGACATCGTGCTCAACGAGGGCACGGAGTACGAGCAGCGCCGGCCGTTCGAGATCTTCATCAACTCGAAGAACCTCGATCACTTCCAGTGGATCGTAGCCCTGACGCGGATCATCTCCGCGGTATTCCGCAAGGGCGGCGATGTCACCTTCCTGGTCGATGAGCTGAAGGCGGTCTTCGACCCTCGCGGCGGCTATTGGCAGCCGGGGGGCAAATTCATGTCCTCCATCATCGCCGAGCTCGGCCATGTGATCGAGAAGCACCTGCAGACCATCGGTCTGATACGCAAGCCGAAGCTCGACGAGCACCAGCAGAAGCTGGTGGACGAGAAGCGGGCGGAGTTCGAGGCGCGCGCCAAGCAGGCCGATGCGTTCGCGAAGTCGCACTTCCCGGAAGGTGCACAGCTCTGCGGCAAATGCAGCACCGCGGCGGTCGTCATGATGGACGGCTGCATGACCTGCCTCAACTGCGGTGACTCGAAGTGCGGCTAGCCTGCGCCCGGCGAGCTGGAGCCGTGTAAGCCAACATGCGCGCGGTCCTGCGGCAAGCAGTGCGACGCGATCTGCCTGATTTGCTTCGGGTCAGGCGCGCCGTCTCGGAAAATCGCCTGTTTTTGCTGACCATGACCGACGAGCAGCTGGTTGAAGCGCTGGAGAGCACCGGCCGCGGGTGGGTGATCGAGCTCGATGGCACGATAGTGGCGTTCGCAATTGGCGATGCTCTCACGGGCGGCATATGGGCGCTGTTCGTCGACCCGCCACATCGCGGGCAGGGCTACGGTCGCCGTCTGTATGACACCGTTGTGGAGTGGCTGCGGTTGCAGGGAAGCGACCCAGTCTGGCCGGATGCGCAGCCAAGCGCTGGAGCTTGACGGGTCACCATGCCGGAGAGCGAGATGCCGGGATTCGTGAGCTCGGCTCTGGCGCGGATCAGCTCCGCTCGATGACGACCTCGCTGATCTGAATCACGGGCGAGAGGTCCGTGTATTTCGGAATGTCGGCCATGATCTCGCCGGTGTGCGGGCCGAAGCCTGCCTGAAAAGCCTCGACCGAATCGCAGAAGATGTGGCACATCGCAATGTAGGTGGCTGCCGTGCCCGGCGCAGCGCCGGAGAGGCCCTTGTCCACGGTGTAGTACCGGCACTTCTCGCCCATCCGGCTCTTCACGAGCGGCATGTGCCGATCACGGTAGTAGTCGTGGTCGAACCTGGCCCCGGCCTTGTTCGGGTACATCACGCTGACTTTGATCATCTGCTCTCCGAGGGTGATCAGCGGCATTGCGCTCGCCGGCCGAATGCTAGCACCCCGCCGGCCGCTGCAGCGCCAGCCGCCGCGCGCTGCGAGTGCAGGGTGCCACCTGTTCCATCCGCGGCCCACCCAGAAAAAAAGAACCCCGCCGAGGGGCGGGGTGGTCTATTTGTCGCTTGCTTGTGGAGGAGTGTCGTTTTTCTTTTTCAAGGGGGACACGGTGCCGGTGTGCGCCATCCTGCGCCTGGACCGACCCGTGCTTTCTTCGTATTCCGCTAGCTGCTTCCTTCCAGGCCGCCTTTCGGCCCTCGATGCCGTATATATAAGCAACGCGCATGCCAGCCTGCCCGCGAGCGGTTCCGATGTGACATGTTGTATCTGCGACGCGGTTCAATTGTGACGCAGTGCGCGTTGTGAGATGTTATCGGGTATCCGGAAAGGCGCTCGCCGCACCCCGATCGCCGCCCTCAACGGGGCTCCGACCGGCCGACTGTCAAGCTCATCGACACTTGCACGGGGGCGGTGGCGGCCCGAGCCGGGGTGTCAATTCGCAAGTCTCTGAATATCCAGCTGATTGTTCGACGGGGCGGTGTGTAAATGAACTCGACACGGGAGGCGGTCGCCTCGAGGGGACGGTGGGGCTGGCTGTGGGCGCTCCTCCTGCTGCCACTGGGCATTGCGCGTGCGCCGGCCGCGGACCCGGCCCTGCCCTATCCACCGCAGCTGCAGCGGGATGTGGCTTTCTGGGTGCGGGTGTACAGCCAGATCGACACGAATTCCGGCTATCTGCACGATCAGTACGATCTTGCCGTCGTCTACGACACCCTGCACTTTGCGCCGGAGAGCTCGCCGCGCGCCCGGCAGCACATCGTGGATCGCGCCCGCGATCACTACGTCGCGGAGCTGCGCCGGATCGCCTCGGGCAAGGGGCCTCTCTCCCCGGAGGATGAGCGCATCAAGGCGCTCTGGGGGCCTCAGGCCACGGCGCAGCGGCTGCTCGAGGCAACGGACGACATCCGCTTTCAGCTCGGCCAGTCGAACCGCTTCAAAGCGGGACTGATCCGCTCCGGCGCCTGGCAGACGGACATCGAGCAGGCGTTGAAGGACGAGGGCCTGCCGCCCGAGCTGGCCGCCCTGCCGCTGGTCGAGTCCTCCTATAACCCGCGCGCTTACTCGAAGGTCGGCGCCGCCGGCCTCTGGCAATTCATGCCCTCGACGGGCCGGCGCTTCATGCGGATCGACCGGGCCGTCGATGACCGGATGGACCCGTTCGCGGCCACCGAGGCCGCCGCGCAGCTGCTCGCCTACAATCACCGCATCCTCGGTACCTGGCCGCTCGCGCTCACCGCTTACAACCACGGAGTTGCGGGCATGCGGCGCGCGGTCGAGACGCTGGGCACGACAAACATCGTCACCATCGTGCGCAATTACCAGAGCCGCACGTTCGGTTTCGCGTCCCGCAACTTCTATGTGTCGTTTCTCGCGGCCCTGAAGATCGAGCGCGACCCGCAGAAGTACTTCGGCGCCATCGCGCCGCTGAAAGAGGCGCGCTTCAGGGAGGTCAGGATCCCGGCGTACGTCGGTATCCGGCCGCTCGAGCGCGCGCTCGCGGTGGACCCGGAGACCCTGCGGGACCTGAATCCCGCCCTGCGGCCGGCGGTGTGGAGGGGCCGATTGTCGGTGCCACGCGGATACGAGCTGCGCCTGCCCGCCGAGGGACCCACGCTCACCACGGCGATGCTGGTCAGGCGGCTGGGCGCGTCGCAGACGCTGCTGGCGAGCACGGCCGCTCCTCGGCCGGCAAGGAGAGAATCGCGACTGGAGGCGACGGGCGCTCGGCTCATGGCCGCAGTCATGAAGCCCGCGCAGGCAACCGCCGCCGCACCGCTCGTCGCCTCGGCCCATCCGGCCGCCCCCACGCCGGCGGCGGTCCAGCCGGCGTACTACTCGCGCGTGGCGTTCGCCGCCTCGTCAGGCACGGCGATGTCGACTCCTGCGAGGACACCCGAGGGTGATTTTCTGCCCGACGGTGCCTCCAGGTTCCCGGGGGGATCGCGGCGATTGCTCGACTTCAACGACATAGGCGGAGCGGTGCCTGCGCCGGGAGGCGCGCCGGACTCCACGCTCATGGCCTCGCAAGCCGCCGCTGGCGAATCCGCTTCCGGAACAGACGAAGGCGAGCAGCCGGTTTCCGCGGCGCAGGCGGACGATATCAGCCCGTCTCTCGGCCCTGCGGACGGCTCCAGCCAGAGCGCCGACCCTACGGATTATGCAGTTGCACGGAACGGCACCATCGAAGTCGCCGCTGCGGAGACGCTGGGACACTACGCCGACTGGCTTGGCGTCAGAGCGTCCGACCTGCGGCGGATCAATCACATGAGGTTCGGGCGGCCCGTGATCGTCGGACGCCGCATTCGCCTCGATTTCCGGCGGGTGCCGCCCGGTGAGTTCGAGGCTCGGCGCCGCGAGTATCATCAGGGGCTGGAGGCGAGCTACTTCGCCGCACATCGCATCGCGGGCACCGAGCAGTACGTCGCGCAGCGCGGCGACTCACTGTGGACCCTGACGCAGCGCTTCTCGCAGCTGCCGCTGTGGCTGCTGCGCGAGTACAACCCGGATACCGATTTCGCCGATCTTCATCCGGGCACGCAACTGGTCGTGCCGCGCATCGAGGATGTGTCCGCGAGCGGCGACTGAGACTGCCAAGCTTGCAACCGCCCGGAACACTCTATAATTCGGCAATGCCACTCTCGAGAGCGATCTTCGCCGCCATCGTGCTCGGCTGCGGGCTGAGCGCGGCCCGCGCCAACACCCCCACGGTCACCGCCGCCCCGACGAGTGCGGCCGCGCCGGACACGTCCAGCTCGCCGGCCGGCGTACTGCGGGAGACTTCGCAGCCGCCGCGCGTGGCGCTGCTCGCCGCGCCCGGGCTGCCGCACATCGACCATCTGGTCGTGAGGAAGTCGCGGCGGCGCCTCTACCTGATGGATGGCGACAGGATCGTGCGCTCGTACAAGGTCGCCCTCGGTCTCGAGCCGAACGGACCGAAGGAGCGCGATGGCGACTTCCGCACACCGGAGGGCTGGTACCACCTGGCGCGCCGCAACCCGCGCAGCGACTATTTCCTGTCCATCCAGATCTCCTATCCGAATTCCGGGGATCTCGTGCGCGCGCGCCAGCATCACTGGCAGCCCGGCGGCTCGATCATGATCCACGGACTGCCGAACCGCCTCAAGAACTCGCCCTGGTACTACCGGCACAATGACTGGACCGACGGCTGCATCGCGGTCTCCGACGCGGATATGGTGGAGATCTGGCTGCTGACCCACGACGGCATGCCGATCGATATCCTGCCGTAGCATGGACAGCACAATCGTCGTACCGGAGTTCATCGACGCCCGGGTCGGTCCGCGCGGCAGTCTCGAGAACCTGTCGCAGGCGGAGATCGAGAAGCTCCTCGATTCCGGGCAGGGAGGGTTGTACGCGCTGTTCCGCAAATGCGCGCTCGCCGTCCTCAACAGCGGCGCCGATACCGACAATGCCAAGGAGATCTTCGACCGCTATCGCGATTTCCAGATCCGCATCGTCCGCCAGGCCTGGGGTATCAAGCTGGAGGTGCACAACGCGCCGGGCTCCGCCTTCGTCGACGGCCAGATGATCCGCGGGATCAAGGAGCACCTCTTCGCGGTGCTGCGCGATGTGGTATTCATCGCCAATGAAATCATGGCGGGGGGGCGCTTCGATCTCACGCGCTCCGCTGACGTCACCAATGCGGTGTTTCATGTACTGCGCAACTCGCGCGTGCTCGATTACAAGGCACGACCCAACCTGGTGGTGTGCTGGGGCGGGCACTCGATCGTCAATGAGGAGTACAAGTACAGCAAGCGCGTCGGCTACGAGCTGGGACTTCGCGGACTGGATGTTTGCACGGGCTGCGGACCGGGCGCCATGAAGGGTCCGATGAAGGGCGCGACCATCGGGCACGCCAAGCAGCGTATCGAGCATGGCCGCTATATCGGCATCACCGAGCCCGGCATCATAGCGGCCGAGCCGCCGAACCCCATCGTCAACCAGCTGGTCATCATGCCGGATATCGAGAAGCGCCTGGAGGCCTTCGTGCGCTTCGCCCACGGCATCGTGGTGTTCCCGGGCGGCGCCGGCACTGCCGAGGAGATCCTCTACCTCATGGGCATCCTTCTCGATCCCGCCAATCAGGATCAGCCGCTGCCCCTCATCCTGACCGGCCCGCGCGAGAGCGCCGCATATTTCGAGCATATCGGCCGCTTCGTCGCAGGCACGCTCGGCGAAGCGGCGGCGCAGCGCCTCAGCATCATCGTCGACGATCCGGCCGAGGTGGGCCGCCGCATGCTGCACGGCGTCGAGGTGGTGCGCGAATTCCGCCGCCAGCGCAGCGATTCCTACAATTTCAACTGGCTGCTCTCCATCCAGCCGGAGTTCCAGCGGCCGTTCGAGGTGACGCACGAGTCGATGCGCGCGCTCGCCCTCGATCGCGGACAACCCGTGCACGAGCTTGCGGCCAACCTGCGCCGCGCCTTCTCCGGCATCGTCACCGGCAACGTCAAGGAGCACGGCATCAAGGCGATCGAGCGCTGCGGGCCCTACGAGCTCGCGGGCGATCGCGGCATCATGCAGCTTCTCGATGAGCTGCTCGCCGCGTTCGTGGCGCAGCGGCGCATGAAGCTGCCCGGCACCGCCTATCGACCTGTCTACCGCCTCGTCGCCTAGTTCATGACATAACGCGCCCAGCGCCAAGACTGTAGGCAATGGGCGACATGCTTGTGAACCAGTTCCGGCGTGCCGCCGGCAAAAGCCGTAGGCTGCGGAAAAGCTTGAGGTGCTTCCCATGAGCTCAACCGACAGGCGAGGCAACATGCCGAGCCAGCAGAAGGAGCCGCCCTCCAGCGGGCCGGCGCCTACGGATCAGGCCGAGCCCTTTCCCAACTGGCTCGACCGTATGCAGCGCGCGCGCGCGCGGCACTCGGCCATCACGCGCAATCTCAACACCTGGTCGAGCTATAAAAACTGGGCCGACCGCATGCGCGAGTCTTTCGATGACGAGGAGAAGCAGGCGGAGGCGAACGGCCGCAATCCGGCCGCGATCAAGCCCGCGGGCCGCTAGGCGGGAACCGCGGCCGTGTCGGCCGGGAGCGCCGCGGCGGGAGGCTCCACCCACGCTATCAACGGCCGCCATTCCTCGATGTCTTCCCGCACGAGGTAGCTCTTCATCTCGTGCACTCCGATTCCCTGCTCCGCGGCGCGCAGATAGTTCTGCGAGTCGCGCAGCGTCGCCACGATGGGAATCCCCAGCGTCTGCAGGAACCGGATGAGCGACTGATAGGTGGCCGTGTTGCGGCGGATGCGGTTGGCCACCACCCCGATGCGGTCATTGTCGCGGCGAATCTTCGCGACCAGCAGCAGGTCGCGGATGCAGCGCGAGCAGGCGTGGATGTCGATGTCGGAAGGCAGCACCGGGACGATGATCTTGCGGGCGTCGCGCGTCAGATCCGGCAGCTCGTGCGCCTCGACGGCCGCCGGCGTGTCGACGATCACGTGCGTCGAGAAATCCGGTACGCGCAGCTGGAACGTTCGCGTCGTCCGCGGGTCTATCTCGAAGGCGTTCACGGAACGGATCGGCGGCAGTTCCGGCGGGCGCTTGCGCACCCAACGCAGCGAGGAGCCTTGCGGATCGAAATCCATCAGGACTGGCTTTTGCTGCTGCCAAGCGAAGTAGCTCGCGAGATTGGTCGCAATGGTCGTCTTGCCCGAGCCCCCTTTCGGGTTGAGGACGACAATGCGATTCATGGCGGTCCTATATCTCTGAACGAGCGCTGAACGTGCCGGGCTTTAGCCTACGCACCAGATTGCGCTCCCGCAAGCCGGCCTGAGTGTGATATTCCGCACGACAACAGCACGTCGCGGCGAGTAGAGTTGCTTCGACATGGAATTTTTCCTGCACTTTTGGGATGACTTGGACGATGCCGCGGGCGCCTGTCGTCACGTCGCGACTACCGCGCTCGTCGAGGCCGCAGCCCTGTCGACTCCGCTCCTCGCCTGGGGCTCCGCGCTCGGTGTGTGGCTGCTCGCGCCGCAGCTGCGCGTCAATGCGGCGCTGCTCGCCGGCAGTGTCACCTGCTTCGATCTGTACCGCCGCCTGCTCCGCCTCCCGGGCTGATCCGTCCCGTTCCTGGACCCTTGAAAAACGGGCGTCGCCGCCCAAGAAGTGCCGGCTGCGGCACTTTCAAGACTAAAAGGCCAGGATAGGAGCGCCGAGCATGTCGATTTCCGAGAACGTCGCGGCTTCACCGGCCGACCGGCAGACCCATGGGTTTCAGGCCGAGGTCCGCGAGCTGCTGAAGCTCATGATCCACTCCCTGTACAGCCATAGGGAGATCTTCCTGCGCGAGCTCGTCTCGAACGCCTCGGATGCCAACGACCGGCTGCGCTTCGCCGCCATTGGCGAGCCCGGGCTGCTCGCGAGCGACCCCGAGCTGGAAATCCGCGTGGACGCCGATCAGGCCGGCGGCACGGTCAGCATTACGGATAACGGCATCGGCATGACGCGCGAGGAGGCGGTGTCCAATCTTGGCACCATCGCTCGCTCCGGCACCGCGGAATTCTTCCGGGGCCTCTCCGGCGATCAGCAGAAGGACTCGCAACTCATCGGGCAATTCGGCGTCGGCTTCTACTCGGCGTTCATCGTCGCCGACCGTGTCGAGGTGCTGTCGCGCAAGGCAGGGCTCCCGGAGGAGAGCGGCGTGCGCTGGGAGTCAAGCGCTGACGGGGAGTTCAGCGTCGAGACCGTGACTCGCCCGCAACGCGGCACCATGGTAAAGCTGTACTTGAAGCCGGACGCGAAGGAGTTCGCCGATCCTTTCCGCCTGCGGGCCTTGATCCGCCGCTACTCGGACCACATTGCCTTCCCGGTGCGGATGCGCAAGGAAGGCGAGGCGTCGCTCGAGTACGAGTCCGTCAATCAGGCGAAGGCACTATGGACGCGGCCCCGGACGGAGATCACCGACGAGGAATACCGCCAGTTCTATCAGCATCTGGCGCATGACTTCACCGATCCGCTCGCCTGGAGCCACAATCGTGTGGAGGGCAAGCGCGAGTACACGAGCCTGCTCTACATTCCGGGCCGCGCGCCGTTCGATCTGTGGCAGCGCGACGCGGCCCACGGGCTGAAGCTCTATGTGCGGCGCGTCTTCATCATGGATGATGCGGAGCAGTTCCTGCCGCTCTACCTGCGCTTCGTCAAGGGCGTGGTCGATTCGAGCGATCTGCCTCTCAACGTCTCGCGCGAGCTGCTGCAGCAGGAGCCCGAGGTCGAGGCGATCCGCGGCAGCCTCACCAAGCGCGTCCTCGACCTGCTGGCGAAGCTCGCCAAGGACGAGCCGGAGAAATACGCGGCCTTCTGGAAGGAGTTCGGCGCGGTGCTGAAGGAAGGCGTTGCGCAGGATGCATCCAACCGCCCCGCGCTGCTGCAGCTGCTCAGGTTCGCGAGCACTCACCAGTCTGGCGACGAGCCCGCCGTGAGCCTCGCGGAATATGCGCAGCGGATGCAGCCCGGACAGGACAAGATCTACTACATCATTGCCGAGAGCGTCGCGGCTGCGCGCGCCAGCCCGTATATCGAGCGGCTGACCCAACGAGGGCTGGAGGTGCTGCTGCTTGCGGAGCGCATCGACGAGTGGGTCATGGGCCAATTGATGGGCGGGGTGGACGCGTTCGAAGGCAAGCGCTTCAAGGATGCTGCGCGCGGCGATCTGGAGCTCGGCACGCTCGAGAGCGAAGCCGACCGCAAGCGCCGCGACGAGGAGCTGAAGGAGAGCAAGGGCCTGCTCAGACGGGTGAAGGATGCGATCGGCGATCGGGTCCTCGAAGTGCGGGTCAGCGAGCGGCTCACCGAGTCACCGGCATGCCTGGTGCTGGGCGAGCACGATCTCGGAGCGGGCATGCGGCGCATTCTCACGGCGGCGGGCCAGAAGGCCCCTGAATCGAAGCCGTTGCTCGAGCTCAATGTCGGCCACCCGCTGGTGAAGCATCTCGATGGCCTCGCCGATGGCGAGCGCTTCAAGGAGCTCTCGCTGCTCCTTTACGAGCAGGCTGAGCTCGCGGAAGGAGGCCAGCTCGGCAACCCGGCCGAGTTCGTGCAGCGCCTCAACAGGCTGCTCGTGGAGCTCACCGTCGCGCATTCCGGCTCGTGAGATGCGCATGGAGCGCGTCAGGATCGCCGGTCCCGCCGGGGAGCTCGACTCGCTCGTGGAGATACCGGCCGAAAGCCAGGCGGCCGACGGCTCGGCGCGGAGCCGATTCGGTGTGGTCTGCCACCCGCATCCGCTGTACGGCGGCACGCTCGACAACAAGGTTGTCTACACGCTCGCGCGGGCCTTCCTGGAAATGGGCGTGCCGGCGATCCGCTTCAACTTCCGCGGCGTCGGCGCCAGCACGGGCAGCTACGACGATGGCCGCGGAGAGACTGCGGACGCGCTCGCCGTCATCGCCTACGGACGCCAGCGCTGGCCGGGGGCCGCGCTGTGGCTCGCGGGATTTTCGTTCGGAGGTGCCGTTGCGGTGTGCGCGGCCGCGCAGGCGGCACCGGAAGTGCTCGTCACGGTTGCACCGGGAATCACCCGTGTCGCAATGGAGGGCGTTGCCTCACCGGCATGCCCGTGGCTCATCGTCCAAGGCGATGCCGACGATGTGATCGAGCCGGCCGCGGTGCTCGAATGGGCAAAGCGGCAATCCACGGCGGCCGCCGTGCGCCTGCTGCCCGGGGCCGGGCACTTCTTCCATGGGCGGCTGCACGAGCTGCGTGCGACGGTCCTCGACTTTCTGAAAGACCAAAAATAAAGCCCGGAAGGCCGGCGATGCGGCGCCTCCGGGCTTTTGAATCTGCCGACAGCTCTTAGCCGTTCACCATCGCCTTGAGGCTCTTCAGCGGCATCACGCGGACCTTCTTGCTGGCCGGCTTTGCCTTGAACATCATCTTCTCGCCGGTGAAGGGATTGACTCCCTCGCGGGCCTTGGTCGCGGGCTTCTTTACGACCTTCATCTTCAGCAGCCCGGGCATGGTGAAGAGACCGTTGCTCTTCAGGCTCTTCTTGATCACGCCACTGAGCGAGTCGAAGACGCCGCCGATCTGCTTGCGCGACAGCCCGGTGTCTTTGGAGATTTGAGTCAGGACTTCCGACTTGGTCGGAGCGCCACCCTTTTTCGCCATATTGCGCTACTCCTCGAGATTTAATGGTTGTGAGCGCGCTGTACTGCAGTCGCGCCTATGAATCGGCGCGAAAAATAGCACATGCGCGCGCCCGAGCAACAGCTTTTTCTCGCTCGAGGGTGCGCTGAAAGGCCTTTTTTTCAAGGGTTTCAGGTGTGACGCGGGCACCGCCGAAGCTGCGACTCCCGTTGCGGTGTCGTCGCTAAGGGCTTGGTTTCCAACGCGCGGCGCGTGGCTCAGCCGATCAGAATGATGATCGCCTGGATGAGAATGCAGGCCCAGAGCGGCGACAGATCGATGCCCGCGATCGGCGGAATCACCCGGCGAAAAGGCCGCAACACCGGCTCGCACACGGTGGCGAGCACCGATTGCAGCGGCGAATAGCCGCCCGGGGCCACCATGCTGAGCAGGGCATAGAGGATGATGGCATAGAAGTAGGTCCACAGCAGGGTGTGGGCGATCTCGAGCGCCGCGGACTGCGCCCAGTAAATGGGACTCACGAAGGTGATGCCGCGAATGGCGAAGACTATCGCCACTTCCACCACGGCGATCAGGATCACGGCCACCACCGAAGCGGTGTCGACCTTGCCGACCGGCGGCAGGATGCGCCGCAGCGGCAGGATCAGCGGATTGGTGATGCGGACGACCGCCTGACAGATGGGATTGCGGAAGTCGGCGCGCGTGAGCTGCAGCAGCAGGCGCGCCAGCACCACGAAAAGCGCGAGCGACAGCAGGGTCTCGATGATGAAGATCAGGGCGCTCATGGGGTATCCGTGTGCGGTTGGCTGCGGGTGCCGCCGAATTGCTCGGCGAGCTCGCGGCTGCGGCGCGCCGCAGCCGCGACCGCGCGGCAGATGAGCTCATTGAAATCGGCAGCTTGCAGCGTCCGCAAGGCCGCTTCGGTGGTGCCGCCCTTCGATGTGACTTCCGTGCGCAGGCGTGCAAGATCACCGTCGCTTCCTTGCGCGAGAAGTCCCGCCCCATGCAACGTCGCGATCGACAGACGTCGCGCCGTATCCACCGGAAGTCCGAGTTCGACGCCGGCCTGCATCATCGCTTCCGCGAGCAGAAAGAAGTACGCCGGACCACTGCCCGAAAGCGCCGTTACCACATCGAGCGCTTCTTCCGTTGCCACCCAGACGACCTCGCCGACGGACTGCATGATCTGTGCCGCGGTCGCGCGCTGAGACGCGCCGATTTCCGCCGGGGCGTATAGCCCTGTGACTCCTGCGCCGACGAACGCCGGCCTGTTGGGCATGGCGCGAATCACGGGCACGCCGGCGCCGCACCAGCTCTGCAGCGCCTGGATCCTGACGCCCGCGGCAACCGAGAGAACGATCGGGCGTCTTGGCTGCAGTTGCGGCGCAAGCGCTGCGAGCACGGAGCCGGCGTGCTGCGGCTTCACGGCCAGCACTACGAGGTCTGCCTTGGCGATGGCAGCGGCATTGTCCGCTGTCGCCGCGATGCCGAGCTCCTGGGCGAGCGCCGCGCGCGCCGCTTCCCGGCTTTCGCCGACGGTGATCTGCTCCGGGCGCATGCCGTGGCGCAGCAGGCCCCCAATGAGCGCGCGCCCCATGTTGCCGGCGCCCAGGACTGTCAGCTCGATATGGCTCATCAGGGGATTGTACCGGGTGCAGCCATCGCCGGGCGCGGGCCAAAGAGGGCGGTGCCGATCCGCACGATGGTTGCGCCTTCCAGGATTGCGGCCTCGAAGTCCCCGCTCATTCCCATCGAGAGCGTATCGAGGCCGAGGCCATCGGAGTTCAGGGAATCCCTGAGCGCCCTGAGTCCGGCGAACCACGCACGCTGGCGCCCCGGGTCGGCCTCCTCGGGCGGGATGCACATCAGCCCCCGCAGCGCCAGCCGCGGCAGCCGCGCGCAGGCGGCCGCAAGGTCCGGCACCTCTGCCGCCGGCACCCCCCCCTTGCTTGCCTCGTTTGCGAGGTTCACCTGGATGCAGACGTTCAGCGCCGGCGCGTGATAGGGACGCTGCGCCGAAAGCCGCTCGGCGATCTTCAATCGATCCACCGCGTGCACCCAGGCGAAGCGCTCCGCCACGTGGCGCGTCTTGTTGGCTTGCAGGCGTCCGATGAAGTGCCAGGCAAGGGGCAGGTCGTGCAGCGCGTCGAGCTTGCCGAGGGCCTCGGCGAGGTAGCTTTCCCCGATGTGGGTCAATCCCTGCTGCGCCGCCGCGCGGATCAGATCAGCGGGCTGACCCTTGGAAACGGCGAGGAGTGTGACCGAGTCGACATTCCGGCCGGCGCTTACGGCGGCCGCGGCTACCCGGGCACGCAGCGCGCCAATGCGATCCGGCAAATTCTGCGAGGACCTTAACATATGGACGCCCAAACCCCTCCGCTATACTGCCCCACGCGCTCAGGCATGATTTCCTGTGGCGCTCGCCCTCGCCGCATTAGGAAATCCCCATGGCCGTCGATATCGCGCAACTGCTGGCGTTCGCCGTCAAGAACAAGGCGTCGGACCTGCACCTGTCCTCCGGCGTGCCGCCCATGATCCGCGTCGACGGCGACATGAAACGGATCAACATGCCGCCGCTGTCCCACAAGGAAGTGCACAGCATGGTGTACGACATCATGAACGACAAGCAGCGCAAGGCCTACGAGGAGTTCTTCGAAACCGATTTCTCCTTCGAGATCCCCAAGCTCGCGCGCTTTCGCGTCAACGCCTTCAATCAGAACCGCGGCGCCGGCGCGGTGTTCCGCAATATCCCCTCGGACATCATCTCCCTGGATGACCTCGGGGCGCCGAAGATCTTCCGCGACCTGTGCATGCTGCCGCGGGGTCTGGTGCTCGTCACCGGGCCAACTGGCTCGGGCAAGTCGACCACGCTCGCCGGCATGGTCAACCACTGCAACGACAACCGGCCCGATCACATCATCACCATCGAGGACCCGATTGAGTTCGTGCACGAGTCCAAGCGCTGCCTGGTGAACCAGCGCGAGGTGCATCGTGACACGCTGGGCTTCAGCGAAGCGTTGCGCTCGGCGCTGCGCGAGGATCCGGACATCATCCTGGTCGGCGAGATGCGTGACCTCGAGACCATCCGGCTTGCGCTGACGGCAGCCGAGACCGGTCACCTGGTCTTCGGGACCCTGCATACGAGCTCCGCCGCCAAGACGATCGACCGCATCGTCGACGTGTTCCCGGCAGCGGAGAAGGACATGGTGCGCTCCATGCTCTCGGAATCGCTGCGGGCGGTGATCTCACAGACGCTCATGAAGCGCAATGGCGGCGGGCGGGTTGCCGCGCACGAGATCATGATCGGCACGCCGGCGATCCGCAACCTGATCCGCGAGGGCAAGATCGCGCAGATGTACTCCGCCATCCAGACCGGCCAGGCCTCGGGCATGCAGACGCTCGATCAGTGCCTGACGGAGCTCGTGAGCAAGGGCGTGGTGAGCAAGGAGGAGGCGCGATACAAGGCTCAAAACAAGGACGCCTTGTGATGCGCTACCTGCCGTTCCCGCCGGAGAATTGCCGTGGATCGTGACCAGGCGATCAAGCTGATGCAGGACCTTCTGCGCCGGATGGTGGAGAAGAAGGCCTCCGATCTTTTCGTCACGGCGGGATTCCCGCCGGCGATCAAGATCGACGGCGACATCCGTCCGCAGAGCGAGCGCGCGCTGACAGTGGAGCAGGCGGCGACGCTGGTGCGCGCGATCATGAACGACCGGCAGTCGCGGGAGTTCGACGCGACCAAGGAGTGCAACTTTGCGATCGCGCCGCCGGGGATCGGGCGCTTCCGGGTCAGCGCCTTCGTGCAGCAGGGGGCCACGGGCTGCGTAGTGCGCATGATCAATGCCAAGATCCCGAGCTTCGAGGAGCTCGATCTGCCGCCCGTCCTGAAGGAGGTCGTGCTCTCCAAGCGCGGTCTGGTGGTGGTCGTCGGCGGCACCGGGTCCGGCAAGTCGACGACGCTCGCGGCGATGGTTGGTTACCGCAACGAGAAGACGCGCGGCCACATAGTCACCATCGAGGATCCGCTCGAGTACGTGCACCAGCATAAGGGCTGCGTCATCACCCACCGGGAGATCGGCGTCGATACCGAGTCGTGGCACGCCGCGCTGAAGAACACCCTGCGCCAGGCGCCGGATGTCATCCTGATCGGCGAGATCCGCGACCGGGAGACGATGGAGTACGGGATTCAATTCTCCGAGACCGGGCACCTGGTGCTGGCGACGCTGCACGCCAACAACGCCAACCAGGCGCTCGACCGCATCGTCAACTTCTTCCCGGACGAGCGGCGGACCCAGCTCTTGATGGACCTCTCGCTCAATATCCGCGCGTTCATCTCGCAGCGCCTGGTGCCCCGCGAAGGCGGCTCCGGGCGCATCGCCTCCATGGAGATCATGCTGAACTCGCCTCTGATCCAGGACCTGATCTTCAAAGGCGAGGTGGCGAAGATCAAGGACGTGATGGCGCGCTCCACGCGGCTCGGGATGAAGACTTTCGACCAGTCGCTCTACGAGCTCTACGAGACGGGCTTCATCTCCTACGAGGATGCGCTGCGCAACGCCGATTCGAAGAACGAGCTGCGCCTGCGGATCAAGCTCGAGAGCAAGCGCGAGAACAAGGCCATCGATGATGGCGGCGCGCTGAAGATCGTCGAAGAGGAAGACGGCCGACCCATATGACCCTGAAAGATGCCCCGGACCCGAGGGTGGGCGCGACCGGGCCGCAAAGCGCCATCGCAGCCACGGGAACCTACCCGGCGGCCGGGTCCACGGGAAGCTTCCCGGCGGCGGCGAGCCCGCAACCGCAGCTCAACACCAAGCCGCTGTTCAAGCTGATGGTGGAGAAGAAGGCCTCGGACCTCTTCTTCACCTGCAACGCGCCCATCAAGATCAAGATCGAGGGGCAGATCTTCCCGGTGAACAAGCAGGTGCTCTCGCCGGAGACGGTACGGCAGACCGCGTTCGCGCTCATGACCCCGGAGCAGCGCGAGCGGTTCGCGGGCGACTTCGAGATCGACTTCGCCATCTCCGAGCCGGGCCTCGGGCGCTTCCGCGTAAATGTCTTCATGCAGCGCGGCTATCCGGCCGTGGTACTGCGCTACATCACCGCCGACATGCCGCGGCTCGACTCCCTCGGGCTGCCGGAGGTGATCGGGGATCTGGCGCTGCTCAAGCGGGGGCTGATCCTGGTGGTGGGCAGCACGGGGTCGGGCAAGTCGACGACGCTCGCGGCGATGATCAATCTGCGCAACGAGACCGCCTCGGAGCACGTCATCACCATCGAGGATCCGATCGAGTTCCTGCACACCAACAAGCGCTCGATCATCAACCAGCGGGAGGTGGGCCTCGATACGAAGTCCTACGCGCGGGCGCTGCGCGGGGCGATGCGGGCGGCGCCCGATGTGATCCTCATCGGCGAGGTGCGCGACCGGGAGAGCATGGAGGCGGCGATCAACCTCGCGGGCACGGGGCACCTGGTCATGGCGACGCTGCATGCCAACAATTGCGCGGAGACGCTGGACCGCATCATCAACCTGTTCCCGCGGGAGCAGCACACGCAGATCTTCCTGGATCTCTCACAGTATCTGCGGGCGATCATGGCGCAGCGGCTGGTGATGGGGAAGGACAATCGGCGGGTCGCGGCGATGGAGGTGATGCTCAATACGCCGCATATCTCGGAGCTGGTGAAGAAGGGCGATGTGATCGGGATCAAGGAGGCGATCTCGGCGAGCAGCGAGCGCGGGATCCAGAGCTTCGATGTGGCCCTGCATGGCCTTTACAAGGACGGCAGGGTGGAGATGGCGGAGGCGCTCGCCAACGCGGATTCGCGCGCCAACCTCGAGGCGAAGATCAATTTCGGATAGCCAGCCATCGCCGGGCCCGGACGCTGGCGCCGGACCGGGTGCCTGGATCAGGGCGATCACGGAAATGTTTCCCAGGAAACCAAAATAGAGCTTCCTGACGTTTCCTGGAAGGCTAGATATAGTTTCCTGGGAAACAATTCCCGGAAGGCGGCCAGCATCCTGGCAACACGGCGGCCCTGCGGGGGCCCGCTGCGCGGCAGCAGCATGTCGAGCGGCAGCAGCATGTCGATGTGATCGGAGCCGGCTCGAGCTAGAACACGGTCAGCGCGTCGAATACCGGGCCGTCTACACACACGCGTTTCATCGCCGGGCCTTCGGGAGTGCGTACCAGGACGGTGCAACCGGCGCAGCCGCCGACGGCGCAGGCCATGAATTCCTCGAGAGACGCCTGACAAGGCACGCCGTGGCGGCGTGCCACTGCGGCGCTGGCGGCCAACATAGGGGTGGGGCCGCAGGCGAAGATCTCTACTTCGGCCAGCTGGGCCGGGGCGAGGGTTTTCAGCCACTCGTCGGCCAGCTCGGTGACGAAGCCTTCGTAGCAGCCGGGGAGGCCGGCACGGCTGGCCAGGCGGCTCGCAATGCCCCATTCGTCGAGCAACGGCATGCAGGCTATGCTGCCTGTGGGGATGCCGGCCACGACTATGGTCGAGGGGCGGGTGCGGAAGGGGAAGGGGATCTCGGAGCCCATGAGGACCAGGGGCTTGTAGCCGCCGCTCCGGGAGGCGCTTCCGCCAGTCGCAGTGCCGGAGGAGGCGAGGGCATCGCGCAAGCGGTCGGCGATGAAGACCATTGGGGGGATGCCGACGCCGCCGCCGATGAGCAAGGGCCGCGGGCGCTCCGGGTGGACGGTGAACGGCTTGCCGATGGGGCCGATGAGGCTGAGGGTGTCCCCTGGCTTGCGGGCGGCCAGGGCGTGCAGGCCAGGGCCGAGTACCTTGTAGAGCACTTCGATCCAGCCCTGGGCGGGGTCGGCGCGCATGATGGAGAGCGGACGCCGCATGGGTATCGCCGAGTCGCAGGTCAGATGCACGAAGCTGCCGGGCTGCGCGCGGGCCGCGCACGCGGCGGCGGCGAGGCGCAGTACGAACTGATCGCCGTCGTACGCTGTCTGTCTGATGACGCGCGCGTCTTCCAGGTGCAGCGTACCGCGGCTCTCGCGAGCTGTCATGCCACGCCCGCACCAGAAGTCAGCACTTCCTCGAGTACGGCCATGCGGACGGCGACACCGTTGCGGACCTGATCGCGGATGACGGATTGCGGGCCGTCTGCCACATCGGAGGAGATCTCAATGCCGCGGTTCATGGGCTGCGGGTGCATGACGATTGCGTCGCGCCGGGCGCCGGAGAGGCGCTCCGGTGTGAGACCGTATTGAGTGAAGTAGCGATCCCCGTCGGGGAGGTCGGCCTGACCCATACGCTCTTTCTGGATGCGCAGCATCATCACGACGTCAGCGTCCTTCAAGCCCGTTTCTAGAGACGTGTGGCGGGAGCAGCCGGCGAATTCCTCGGCTACGGGCATCAAGGGGGGCGGCGCCACGATCCGCAGGTCCGAGCAGCCCAGAGCGCGAAAGACGTGGTAATCGGAGCGCGCGACGCGCGAGTGCCGGATGTCGCCCACGATGGCGATGCTTAGACCCTCGAGGCGCTTCTTGTGTTGCCGCACTGTCAGTGCGTCCAGCAAGCCTTGTGTTGGATGGGATACATGCGCTTCGCCAGCGGAAAGTACGCTGACGTGGGGAGCAACGTTTTCCGCAACGAGTGCGGGCACGCCGGTTTCTGCATCACGGATGACCATGGCGTCGACGTGCAGCGCCTGCAGCGTATATACCGTGTCGAGCATGCTCTCGCCCTTCACACGGGAGGAGAGCTGGACCTCGAGATTGACGACGACAGCCCCCAGCCGCTTCGCGGCGAGCTCGAAAGAGACCCGGGTACGGGTGGATGGCTCGGTGAAGAGATTGGCGACCGTGCGGCCGGCGAGGGAGCGGCTGGCCGGCGGGTGTGTGCCGAGCGGCCTGACGAAGCCCTGGGCCCGCTCGAGCAGCCGCTCGATCATGTCGCGGGACAGGCCCTCGAGGGTGATCAGGTGCCGCAGCGTCCCGTCGGCCCGCTGTTGTGGGATCACGACGCCCGCTCCCGGCGCACGGCGCATGGTGTCAGTTGTCATTTCAAACTCTCTCCGCTCTCGCCCGACAGCCAGCGCTCTAGAATGACGGCTGCCGCCGCGCTGTCGACATCCTCGCGCCGGATCCGCCGCCGCCCGCCACCGGCGCGCCGCGCTTTGAGCGCGGCGCTGGCTTCCAGTGAGGACCAGCGCTCATCGACCATGCTGACGGGAAGCCTGAAGCGGCGCTCGAGCTCGCTGGCGAACCGGCGCGCGGCCGGGGCGAGCGCTCCCGGTGTACCGTCCACATTATACGGTGCTCCGACGACGAGCCGCCGCGGCTTGAGGGCCTCGACTTCGCGCGCGATTGCCGCCCAATCGGGGCCGGCGTGGGTGACGAATGCGGCGGGGCGGGGTGCGGCTGTCCCGGTCAGCGTGTCCCCGGCGGCGATGCCAATGCGTCTGAGCCCGAAGTCGAAAGCCAGGACGGCCTCGACAGGCTTCTCAGGCATGCCCGGCGACCGGGCTGAGCCGGTCTACATCGATGCCGAGAAGCCGCCAGGCGCCGATCCAGCGCTCCTCGTACGGCAGCTCGAAGACCACCCGCGCGTCCACCGGCATCGAAGTCCACGCGTTCTCGCGTATTTCGCGCTCCAGCTGTCCAGACTCCCAGCCTGCATAGCCGAGGGCGATGAAGGCATCGGTCGGACCTTCGCCCCGCGCGATTGCGGCCAGCACGTCGCGTGAGGTGGTGACTTGAATCGCCTCCGATACCTTGTGCGTGTGGTCCCATTGTCCGCCCGGCCGATGCAGCACGAAGCCGCGGTCGGCGTGCACGGGACCGCCGCGCAGGACGGCCTTGGCGGCGATATCCTCCGTCGAAGGCTCGAGCTTCATCTGCAAGAGCACGTCGGAGAGACGCATGGGCAGCGGCTTGTTGAGTACGATGCCGAGCGCGCCGCGATCGGTATGCTCACAGACCAGTGCCACGGTCTGCGCGAAGTTCGGGTCGAGGAGGGAAGGCATGGCGATCAGCAGATGATTGGTCAGGCCGCCTCCCTTCCATAGGCTGCCGCCTGCCGCCGGCCCTGCAGGCAACCCGCTGCTCCCCGCCGCGCTCTCGCTGCTGTGCTCGCTCATAAAGCCGAAGTATGGGGATGGAACCTCGCCGGCTCAAGGAACGCCGCTCAGGGTGCCGTGCTCACTGATCCGGCGGCGACCCGGCCGCCGACGAACTGCCACTCGTAAACGAAGCGCAGCACCCGGTAACGATGCGCGAGCTGCGGCGGAAAGGGGTCGAAGGGGCTGGCGAGCCGCAGGATGGTGAGTGCCGCCTGATCGAGCTCCGGATCGCCGCTCGAGCGGCGGATGGCCGCGGTCTCGAGCCGCCCGCTCGCATCGATACCCACCTCGATCACCGGGCTCGCATTGTTGCCGGCGTGACGTGCGGCCGCGGGGAAATTCAGGGTGCCGATGCGCTCCACCTTGGCCCGCCAGGCCACGAGGTACGGCGCGACGATGGCCGCGCGGGTATCCGGGGTGACCCAGAGCTCATCACGTTTTGGCCCGCGCAGGCGCACCGGTCCCGACTCGTCATTCGGCCCTGGCTGCGCCGATGGCTGCTGATCGAGCAGGATGGGCTGCTGCGCCGCAGTTCCCGCGCTGCCTTCGTCGCTCATGTACTGAACGACCGTGCTCCAGCCGGAGGTGCTGAGGATGCGCCGGTCGCGGGAGCCTGCCGCCTGGGCATCAGCCGACAAGGCGTTCCCTTGCGGGGTACCTTGCTGCGCCGGAAGGAGCGGAGCCTGAGCGGGATTGCGCGGCGCGACATCCTCGCGGGTATTGCCGGAGCCGAGCTGTGTCCGCTGCGCGAGGTAGGTCGCATGATCGTTGCGATCTGCCTCTGGCACTTCATCTGACACCAGCAGCACCTGCAGGCCGGGGGCGCTATCGTTGCCCGCAATCGGGGACTTGAACGTCAGCCCCAGGATGATGACGCCGTGCAGCAGCGCCACGAAGAAAAGCATCGCGACCAGGCGGTCCCAGACCGGAGCCCTGCCTTCCCGCAGCATGAGCGATTTTCGGGTACCCATCGTTACACGCAGGGTTTCATGGGGCCCATCGTCGGCACGGAGGCGGAACTCAGAGGGGCAAGACTACGGCGAGCGAGCGATGCGCCGCTCGATCGCGCTCATGAGCTGGCCGGCGATGTCGGTGTGAAACTGCTTCTCGAGCTCACGGATGCCGGTCGGGCTGGTGACATTGATCTCGGTCACGAAGCCGCCGATCACATCGAGTCCCACGAAAAGCATTCCCTTGGCCGCCAGCGCCGGTCCGATCTGACCCGCAAGCCAGCGGTCGCGCTCCTCGAGGGGGCGACCCACTCCGCGCGCGCCGGCGGCGAGATTGCCGCGGTTGTCGTGCGGCTGCGGGATGCGCGCCAGCGCGTAGGGGACCGGCTCGCCATCGATGAGGAGCACGCGCGAGTCGCCGGAGGCAACGATCTGCGGCAGGTAGCGCTGAACGATGGCGAAGCGCCGGCCGTAGTCGGTGAGCGTCTCGAACACAACGCTCATGTTCTTGTCGCCTTGCTCCAGCACGAAGATCGAGCGTCCGCCCATGCCGTCCAACGGCTTGCAGACGATCTTGCCGTGCTCGCGCAGGAAGGCTTCCATGTCCGCCATGTCCCGGGTGATGAGCGTCGGCGCGCAGCATTGCGGGAACCAGGCCGTATAGACCTTCTCATTGATGTCGCGCAATCCCTGCGGGCGATTGACGACGAGCGCGCCCTGCTCTTCGGCTCTCTCCAGAACGTAGGTGCTGTAGATATATTCCGTGTCGAATGGGGGATCCTTGCGCATCAGGATGCAGTCGAGGCCGCCCAGCGGCTCGACGCGCGCCTCGCCGAGCTCGAACCAGCGCTGCGGATCGGCTTTGACGGTGAGCGGCCGTAGCCGCGCGCGGGCGATGCCGTCGCGCAGCGAGAGGTCGCGCTGCTCCATGTAGAAGAGCGCCCAACCGCGAGCCTGGGCCGCAAGCAGCATGGCGAGCGTGGAGTCCTTGGCGTAGTGGATGGCGGCGATGGGGTCCATGACGACCCCGAGGCGCCGCGGGTTTCGCGGGGGCTTCCTCGAGTCCTCGCCGCTGGCGGCAGCGGGACTCAGAGCACTCGGTGCGCTTGCGGGAGCGGGTCTCGGAGACGGCATAGGGAACATAATGCCAGCGGCTCAGGCCTCTGGCGACGTGCGAATCCGCGCGGCAATCGAAAAACGTGAACTGCACGGCATGGCGGGGGGGTGGCCGATATGTTAAAACGCCAGCGCCTCGTTTGGGAGGCGAAGGGGTCGATGGCAAAGCGACTGGCATTGCGTGTAGTCTCCGGCGCGCCAGAAGCCCGTCGCCATGGCCTGTGGGCCGCTTCGGGGCGGCAAGTCCGAGCCTCCAGTCAAGTTGAAGGAGTTGCCTGACCGTGACCGGCAGCAACACGAAACTGCAGGGCCTGAAGGTCCTGGTGATCGACGACAGCAAGACGATCCGCCGCACGGCCGAGACCCTCCTCGCCAAGGAAGGGTGCGAGGTCTTCACGGCAATCGACGGCTTCGATGCGCTCGCGAAGATCGCCGATCACCAGCCCGACATCGTCTTCGTCGACATCATGATGCCGCGCCTCGATGGTTATCAGACGTGCTCGCTCATCAAGCACAACAAGGTGTTTCGCTCGATTCCCGTGATCATGCTGTCGTCCAAGGACGGCCTGTTCGATCGCGCGCGGGGCCGCATCGTAGGCTCGGAGCACTACCTCACCAAGCCCTTCACCAAGGACGAGCTCCTGAGCGCGATCGAGACGCACATCGGGAGGTGACGGCCATGCCCCTGATTCTCATCGTGGATGACTCGCCGACCGAAGTGCACGTGATGCAGAAGGCGCTCGAGAAGCACGGCTACCGCACCGCAGCGGCCGCCGACGGCGCCGAGGGCGTCCGGCTGGCGCGGGAAATGAGCCCGGACCTCATCTTCATGGACATCGTCATGCCGGGAATGAATGGCTATCAGGCGACGCGCGCGCTCGCCAACGATCCGAAGACGCGCACGATTCCGATCATCATGGTGACCTCCAAGGGACAGGAGACGGACCGCATCTGGGGTCTGCGCCAGGGAGCAGTGGACTACATGATCAAGCCGGTCTCGCCCGACCAGCTCGTCGCCAAGGCCCAGGCGACCCTGGCGCCCTGACCGCATGGCGACGACATGACTGAGGAAGTCGCGCTGAGGTCTCTGAGGGATCGGCCGTTCGAGCTGCTGGCGGAGCTGGAGCGGCGCGGCCGCGCGGTGTCCGCACAGGTCGCGCAGGAAGGCGCCGCGGGGCGCGAGTGGGTGGGCGTGGCGCTGCGGATGGCGGGCGATCTCTATCTGGTCGCGCGTGAGGAAACGCGCGAGGTGTTCGGAGTTCCGGCTGGCATGACGCGCGTGCCGGGCGCCAAGCCTTGGATCAAAGGGCTCGCTAACGTGCGCGGCCAGCTGCTTCCGATCATCGATCTGCGCCAGTTCCTCGGCAGCGGCACGACTCCAGTCACGCGCAACACGCGCGTGATGGTGGTCAATCACCGCGACATCCCCGCCGGCTTGCTGGTGGATGAGGTGCTGGGCTTCCGGCGCTTCGCGGAAGGAGAGTTCAGCGGTGACGCGCCGCCCACCGTCGCCCGCTGCGAGCGCTATCTTGCGGGCGCGTTCCGGCGCGCGGGCGAGCAGTGGCCGGTGCTGAATCTGCGCTCGGTGCTGGAGAGCCCGGCGTTCGCGGAAGCCGCGGCATGAGCGCCGCACGCCCCGCCAACCCCTCACGCCCGGGCTCCGCCCTGACCCGGCTGCTTGCCGCTGGAGCCGTCCTGACCGCGCTCGCAGCGATCACCTACTACTTCCTCGCCACGCATCCGGCGGCGGCGGCGGCCTTGCCGCAAGGGGCCGCAGCAGTGGCTCCGGCGGTCATCGGCGGACTCGCCGCACTGCTGCTTGCCGGCGGGGCGCTCATGGCCGCGCGGCTGCACCGGACCGTGGCGGACCAGCGCCTCGCGGCCGATACCCAGCGGCAGGAGAACGACCGCAATCAGCAGGCGATCCTGCGCCTGCTCGATGAGCTCTCGAGCCTGGCGGATGGGGACCTCACCGTGCAGGCGACCGTCACCGAGGACATCACGGGCGCGATCGCCGACTCCATCAACTACGCCGTCGATGCCCTGCGGGGCCTGGTGACCACCATCAACCAGTCGGCCATCCAGCTCGACAGCGCCACGCGGCAGACGCAGGCGCTCTCGCAGCACCTCGCGAAGGCGAGCGGTGCGCAGTCGAAGCAGATCTCCTCCGCCACGGAATCGGCAGCGGGCATGGCAGGCTCCGTGGCCGAGGTCTCCGGCAACGCGGAGCGCGCGTCGGATGTCGCGCGCCACTCGGTGGAGGTCGCGCACAAGGGCGGCGATGCGGTCCGCCGCACCATCGATGGCATGAACACCATCCGCGAGACCATCCAGGAGACCTCCAAGCGCATCAAGCGCCTCGGCGAGAGCTCCCAGGAGATCGGCAACATCGTCGAGCTGATCAACGACATCGCCGAGCAGACCAACATCCTGGCGCTGAATGCCTCGATCCAGGCCTCCATGGCCGGTGAGGCCGGCCGCGGCTTTGCGGTGGTGGCCGACGAAGTGCAGCGGCTCGCCGAGCGCGCGGCCAATGCGACCAAGCAGATCGAGGTGCTGGTGCGCACCATCCAGACCGACACCAACGAGGCAGTGGTCTCCATGGAGCGCAGCACCACCGATGTGGTCGGCGGCGCGCTGCTCGCGGAGAACGCCGGCGCGGCGCTCGAGGAGATCGAGCAGGTGTCGAACCAGATCGCCAGCCTGGTGCAGAACATCTCCGCCAGCTCGCGCCAGCAGACCAGCGGTGCGCAGAATATCGCCCGCAACATGCAGGTGCTGAAAGAGATCAGCGTCCAGACGGCCGATTCGACCAACGCCACTTCGGCGGCCATCGCCAAGCTCGCCGAGTTGTCGGCGGGATTGCGGCGCGCGGCGGCAGGCTTCCGCCTGCCCGGCACCGCGGCCTCCGAGGCGCCGGGTGCCTCCGGCGCGTTCCGGCGGCCGGCAGCGGAAGGCAAGGGCGGCGGCGGAGCGGGCGCCCCGGTCGGCGCGAATCCCACCACCGCCGCCGGCAGCGGCAATGTCCGTCAGATCTCCGCCCTGGGCGGCACTTGAGTTGAAAAGTTTCCGAGACCCCTGATGCCGGAAGTCGCTTCCCAGACGCTGGACCTCGTCGGCCGCGAGCTCACCGCCACGCTGGCCGAGGCGCGTACGGCGCTCGAGACCTATGTCGAGCAGCCGGACAATGTATCGCTCCTCGAGCGCTGCACGCAGGAGCTGCACCAGGTGCACGGCGTGCTGCGGGTGCTCGAGATCTACGGCGCGGCGCTGCTCGCCGAGGAGATGGAGCAGGTCGCAGGATATCTTCTCGCGACCGCCACCGAGCGCAAGGGGCAGGCGGAAAGCCTGGACGCGCTGCTGCGGGCAATGGTGCAGTTGCCCGGCTATCTCGAGAGGGTGCTTGCCGGCGGGCGCGACCTCGCGCTCGTACTGCTGCCGCTGCTCAATGACCTGCGGGCGGTGCGCGGCAGCCCGCTTCTCTCCGAAGGAACCCTCCTTCTCCTCAATCTCAAGTCGGACAAGCAGGCACAGCCCGTCGCCACCTCGGCGGACGAGCCGCCGCTCAACATCGAGCAGTGGTGTCGCAGGCTGCGCTCCCGCTTTCAGACCGGCCTGATAGGCTGGATCCGCGGCGAGCGCCTGGGCCAGAACCTCGATGCCCTGGCGGCCGTGGCGCAGAAGCTCGAGCAGACTGCGACGCGGCAGCCGGTCTTTCAGCTCTGGTGGGTGGTGGGCGCGATCATCGAGGCGCTGCGCGAGAACGGCCTCGAGGGCGGCCAGTCCATCAAGCGGCTGCTCGGGCTGGCGGACCGCGAGATCCGCCGCCTCTACGAGCTCGGCGAGGCGCGCTACTCCCAGACGCCCCCCGTGGAGCTGCTCAACAACCTGCTCTATTACGTCGGTCGGGCGGAGTGCAACGGCACGCGCGTCTCCGCCGTGCGCGCCTCCTTCCGCCTGGCGGAGTTGCTGCCGGTCGATGAGAGCATCGAGCAGGAGCGCGAGAGCCTCTCCGCTCCCAGCGTCAAGCTCATGCAGACCGTCGCGGCGGCCATCCGCGAGGACCTCTCCAAGGTCAAGGATGTCCTGGATATCTTCGTGCGCCGCGGCGCCGGCCAGCCGCAGGAGCTCGGCCCGCAGGTCGAGCTGCTGCGCAAGATCGGCGATACGCTCGGAGTGCTCGGTCTCGGCGAGCTGCGCGGGACGGTGCAGGCGCAGACCGAGAAGCTGGAGAAGATCGCGGCCGGGAGCCTGCGCGGCGATGAAGCGACGCTGGTGGAGATCGCCGCCGCGCTGATCGGCGTTGAGGACCGGCTGGATGACGGTCTGGTCGGAATGATCATGCCGCGGACGGGAGACGGATCGCCCGCGCAGAGCGAGGATCACGAATTCCAACAGGTGCAGTCCGCCGTGCTGCGCGAGTGCATCCTCAACCTGGCGCGCATCAAGGAGGCGGTCACGCAGAGCGTTGGCGGCTCGCTGGACACCGCCGGGCTGGACAGCTGGCAGGAGCTCATCCGCGGGCTGAAGGCGGCGCTGCTGATCCTCGGCAAGACGCGCGCGGTGGAGGTGATCGAGGCCATCACCAATCAGCTGAAGCGTGTCATGCAGCCGGGCGCCCCGGCGCTGCCCGCGGGTTTCCTCGATCGGTTGGCCGACGCCATCGTCAGTGTCGAGTACTACATGGAGACGCTGCAGGCCGGACGCAGCGATCCGTG
>DASYGA010000157.1:0-23961 GCA_036000265.1 Steroidobacteraceae bacterium
CTTGCCGTGGCCGCCTTGATATTCGTCCTGCTCCTCGGCTCCGAGACTCGCGGCAAGACGCTGGAGGAGATCGAGCGATCGTTCCTCGGCAAGCGGCTGTGGCGCGCCCGACAACCATCGCCGGAAGACGAATCGACGGCGGGCGATGGCCAGACAAGCGCGCCGGGGCCGGCTGGATGAGTGCGCATCGGCAGAAGCCGGGAAAACGGGGGCCGCGTCCCCGCCGCGCCGTGACGCTCAGAGTGATCGCGCGCGAAGCGGGTGTTTCGGCCAGCACCGTCTCGCGCATCATCAACGGCACCGTCAAAGTCAGCGACGACTTGAAGGCCGCTGTTGAAACCGCCATCGCCAAGCATGACTTCCGTCCGGATGCGGCGGCCCGTGGACTCGCGCTCGGACGCACGCTGACCATAGGCGTATTGAGCCAGTCCATTGACAGCCCGTTCTATGCGGAGGGGCTGCGTGGCGTCGAGTTGCGGCTGCTGCAGGCGGGCTACGCGGCGCTGTTCATGAGCGGCAATTGGAACGAGGTGGATGAAGAGCGCTGCATGCGCCAGTTCATCGATCGCGGGGTCGACGGAATCATCATGTTCTCGGGGCGTCTCAGCGATGCGGCCGTGAAGGATTTTGCCAGGCGCGTACCCATCGTCGTGACCGGCCGGAGTCTGAAAGCACCGGGGGTGTGCAGCTTGCTGATCGACGATCGGCACGGTGCTCTGCTCGCCGTGCGGCATCTCATTGGTTTCGGACACCGCCGCATCGCCTTCATTACCGGCTCGGAGAACCACCCGGATGCGCTGCAACGTCTCGCGGGTTACAAGGATGCCCTGCATGAGGCGAGGATTCCGTTCGATCACGGCCTCATCGTGACGGGCGACTGGCACGAGGAGGGCGGCCTGCGCGCCACGATGCAACTGATCGAGTCGGGGCGCGAGTTCACCGCCATTTTCTGCGTCAACGACCAGACCGCGCACGGTGCGTATCTGGGTCTCTTCCGCAAGGGACTCTCGGTTCCGAGCGACGTCTCCGTCGTCGGATTCGATGACTTGCGGTCATCGTCTTACACACTGCCGCCGCTCACCAGCGCCAGGCAATCCGTCGCGGTGCTGGGTGAGCGCTCTGTGGAAGGGATACTCGCGCTGATCGCCGGACGGCGGCCGCGCGTCGAGTCCCCTGCTGTCGAAATCGTGCTGCGCGAGTCGACGCGCCGGCTCTGACTCCGATCGAGAACGAAAAAATGCGGCTCGGGCCGCGAGGTGATCCTTGCGCATGTCTGATTCACGAGCCGAGGCCTTGGCGCGGCGCTTTCCTCATGACTTCGCCTGGGGAGTCGCTACCAGCGCGTACCAGATCGAAGGTGCCACCACGGCCGATGGGCGGGGCCCATCCATCTGGGACGACTTCTGCCGCATGCCGGGGACCATCGCCGACGGGTCGAGCGGCGAGAGCGCCTGCGATCATTACAATCGGCTGCAATCGGATCTGGATCTGATGCAGCGGCTCGGGATTGCGGCCTATCGCTTCTCGATCTCCTGGCCGCGCATCCGGCCGGACGGTGGCGCCGCGAACAATGAGCCGGGCCTCGCATTCTACGATCGCCTCGTCGACGGACTGCTGTCTCGCGGCATCCAGCCGTTTGCGACGCTCTATCACTGGGACCTGCCGTCGCGGCTGCAGCACGAGTCGGGCGGGTGGGCCGATCGGGGCATCGCGGATGCGTTTGCCGATTACGCCGGCGCCGTGGCCGCACGCCTGGGAGATCGTGTCAAGTCATTCACGACTCATAACGAGCCCTGGGTGACCGCCACTCTCGGTTACGAGACCGGAGTGTTCGCACCCGGCATCAAGAGCCGCGCCACGGCGATGCAGGCCGCGCACCATTGCCTGGTCAGCCACGGTCTCGCAGCCGAGGCGGTGCGCGCCGCACGGGCGGATGCAGCAGTTGGAATTGTGCTCAATCTCTCGCCCGTGTACCCCGAAAGCGATGCGCCGCAGGATGTGCTGCAGGCAAGACGCGACGACGGTCTGCTCGTCAGGTGGTACCTCGATGCGCTCTTGCTCGGGCACTATCCCGAGGACGTGCTCGAGTATTTGGGCCCGGATGCGCCGCATACACGCTCGGGCGATGCGCGCCTCATTGCCGCGCCGCTCGATTTTCTGGGCGTAAATTTCTACAACCCGATGATCTCGAGCGCCAGCCGGCGCTGGATCCCGGCGCGCAAAGGCGCGCCGGTGACCGACATGGGGTGGGAGGTCGCGCCTCGGGATCTCACGCAGCTTCTGCTGCGGCTGCATCGCGAGTACCGTCTGCCACCGCTCTACATTGCGGAGAATGGCGCGGCCTACGAGGATCGGCTCGTGGACGGCGAAGTGAACGATGAGCCGCGGCGGGCCTACCTGGAGTCGCACCTGGAGGCCGTAGCCGCGGCGATCGAGCAGGGAGTGGACCTGCGCGGCTACTTCGTGTGGTCGCTGCTCGATAACTTCGAGTGGTCTCAGGGCTACGCGAGGCGATTCGGCATCGTCCACGTCGATTACGCAACACAGGAGCGCCGGCCGAAGCGCAGTGGCCTCTGGTACCGCGAGCTGGTCAGATGTGCGCGACGGATTTCCGCCACAGCACCTGCGCGGGAATGTCCCGCGTGACCGGCAGCTCGCTGCCGTAACAGAGATTGAGTAGATGGTGCAGCGCGTTGGTCGCCACCTCACGCCAGGGAATCAGCACCGTCGTCAGCGCCGGTACCGTCAGAGCCGAGAGGTCGATGCCGTCATAGCCGATGACGGAGCACTGACCCGGCACGTCCACGCCGACCTCCCGCAGGTAGGAGATGGCGCCGATCGCCATCTCGTCATTGGCGCAGAAGAGGGCGGTGAAGCGTGTTCCACCCTCCAGTAGCTCCCGGGCACCTGCCCGGCCGCTGTCCGGCGAGAAGTCCCCGCGCACGCGCGGGATCTGCCCGGGATCGATCCCGCACTTGCGCAGCGCTTCCTCGAAGCCGCGCATCCTGAGCGTATTGTCATGGGCGGTCTTGCGCCCTTCGATGACGGCGAGGCGCCGGTGGCCTGCTTCGTACAGCGCGCGGGCCGCCGCTGCCCCGGCGGCGCGGTGGTCCGGGTTGAAGCAACGCTCCTGCAGCCCCGGGATGCTGCGATTGAGCAGAACGAAGCGCGGCTGCAGCTCCGCGATCCGGGCAATGTCCGCAGGCCTGAGCGCGGTGCCCATCATGATCAATCCATCGCAGCCGCGCTCGGCGAGGAATTCCACTCCGGCGAGCGCATCCTCCCGCTCGCTCTCGGGTGTCTGCCCGAACTCCACGACCATCTGTCGCCCGGAGGCACGCACGGCGGTGTAGATGGCGTGCACGATCGGTGTGTAGAACGAGCCCTGGATGAGGGGCACGAACACTCCGATGGTCTGCGATTGTCCCTTCTGCAGCACGCGGGCCGCGTGCGACGGACGGAATTTAAGCTCTTCCACGGCCTTGCGGACCCGCCGGATCGCCGCTTCGGAGACCGGCCCGTTGCCGGCAATGACCCGCGATGCGGTGCCGAGCCCGACTCCCGCACGCTTTGCCACATCCTTTATCGTCGCCATCGAATCACCCTACCAGAATCTCGGAAGGATCGCCGCCGTCGCGTGCGCAACACAGGGCTAAAATTGACAGCGCGAGGGTCGTGCGCGATAGTAAACCGGATGGAATCGTTTCCACTTTACTATGGAAACGCTTCCGTGCCGGTCAACGCCCATTTCTTGACTTCTCGCCACCAGGCGGGCAGACTCGGATGCAACCGGTTTCAGAAACCGCTTGCAAGCGTTGCGCGCAAGCGACAGTGACAACCAGTCCTGAGGGGGACACCGCGTGATCCAGAATCAGAAGGCACGGTCCGTGAATTCCTTGCAAAGGGGAGGCGTTCGATGAGCCGCAAGACGTTGCGTAATGCATCCAAGAACAGGTCCAAGAAGAGCGCGAGATCGAGTGAGGCTGGCCTGGTGGCCCGATCCCGATCCGCCATCGGTCTTTCGGGGCTCGCACTCGGGTCGATCGCCTTCGGCGTGACCGGTGTGGTGCATGCCCAAGCGGCCTCGCCGGCGCAGGATCAGAACGCCGTGCCGAAGCCCACGACGGGTGCCGACCAGCTGCAGGAGATCGTAGTCACGGGCATCCGCGGCTCACTGCAAAGATCCTTGCAGATCAAAAAGATGTCTCTTGGCGTGGTGGACGCGGTCTCCGCGGAGAGCATCGGCCACTTCCCATCGAGCAGCTTGGGCGATGCGATGGAGCACATCCCGGGCGTGACGGTCGATCGCCAGGCGTCGGGCTTCAACGATACCCAGGTACTCTCGACCGGAAACGCCTCGGGGATCACCATCGATGGCCTGGGCGGGGACTTCGTCGAGACCCTGGTCGACGGCCGCCCGCAGGCGACCGTCAGTCCGGGCAGCCGGCAGTTCAACTTCGCTTCCCTCGGGGCGGACTTCGTCGGCGAGATCGACGTTCACAAGAGCCCGGACTTCAGCCTTTCTGCCGGAGCCGTCGGCGGCACGGTCAACATCAAGTTGCCGAAGCCTTTCGATCACCCGGGGTTCACGGCGCATGCGATCGCCTCGGGCACCGATTCCGAGCGCGACGGCCAGTTCACGCCCGATCTCGGCGCCCTGATCAGCGATACCTTCGACGACAACCGCTTCGGTGTCCTGCTCGAGGCGGAGTACAGCGACAAGAAGGTCCTCTCGCACCAGCTCGACACCCAGGGGTGGGAAGGAACTTACCTCAACACCTGCCAGTACGTCGGCGGGCCCGCTTGCATCGACAAGACAACCGGCAGCCCGATTGCGCCCGGGGCCAGCGTGGGCAACGCCGCCGCGCCGCTCAGCACGAAACCTGCCTGGTTCATCCAGAACTACTCGCTGTTCGTGAACCGCACCGACGACCGCAGCAAGAACGGGCGGGCGGTCTTTCAGTGGCATCCGGCCGATGCGGTGCTGGTCACTCTCGACGGCAACTATTCCGACGATCGGATACTTGGCGACCGCGCGCACTTCAGCAATTGGTTCAGCAGCAACCAGTTCTACGACGTGCAGACCGATGCCAACGGCACGGTCACCAATTTCGAGTACGGCCCGGCGCCCACGGATCTGCAGGCGGACTGGGACGGCAGCTACGTCAAGAACAAGGACTACGGTCTCAACGTATTGTGGGACGTCAACGACTCATGGACGGCGGAGCTCGACGCCGATCAGTCGTCCTCGTACCTGAATCCGGGCGGCCAGTATGGCCAGGTGGATGCGGACGTGGGCTATGGTCCTTCGGGTCCGGGGGGGACGAACGGCTATACGGGCGGCATAGCCGTCCCCGGAGGAAATGCTCTGCCTTACCTCACGGCACCCGGCCCGAGCAGCGATACGGCCAACTTCCTCGGTCTCAATCCGTTCGTCATCGGATCGCATGTGCTGCCGCTGGAACAGCCGATCAACACCGACCATGTCAATCAGGCGAAGATCGACGCCACCTGGCAGGGCGGCTCGACCAAGGTGAACTTCGGCCTGCAGTTCGTCGAGAACACGCTCGATACCCGTACCAACAATAGCTTCCAGAACAATGCCTGGCAGCTGTTCTCCGGCTACGGCCCGCTGTCCGGCAATACGGGCGGCGTGGCGCTGCCGCCGTCCCTGTTCACGAACGGCATCAGCACCTCCAACTTCATCCCTGGATGGAGCGGCAACGGCGGCGTATCGGCTATTCCGTACTTCGACCCGTTCGCCGTCTACAATTACCTGGCGAGCCTGCCGGCCGGCACCTCCAACCCGAATACCATCTCTCAGGGCTATCCGCCCTATACCGGAGGAGCCATTCCGATCGCGCTGAGCGTGGGCTCGGTATTCCGCATGCAGGAGAAAACGTACTCGCCGTACGCCACGATCGCGCACGACTTCCAATTGGGCGACATGCCGCTCAATGCGCGTCTGGGATTGCGTTACGACAAAACCAGCGTGGAGACGGGCGGCCTGGGGCAGGAGCTTCAGTCCCTGACGGTGCAGGCGGCCGACCATACTGCGTTCCTCTTCAACTTCGCGAACAACAACGCGTACGTGCCGGTCAGCGCGTCGAACGACTACCACTACCTGCTGCCCTCCCTGGATCTGAACCTGATGGTCCGGCCCGACGTGAAGGTGCGTTTCGATGCATCCCGCACGCTCACCAAGCCGCCGCTGGGCGATCTCGGTCCGACCGTCGGTGTGGGCGGACGCGTGAACGCTCTCACGGCCAGCACCGGCAATCCGAAGCTGCTGCCGCTGATCTCGGACAACTTCACGCTGGGCGGGGAGTGGTACTACGGACCGAACGACTACGTGGCGGTCGAGGGGTATTTCAAGCGTGTCAGCCAGTTTGCGCAGCTCAATACGGCTACGGTGACGATCAATGGAGTGACTGACCCGACGACCGGCGGCCTCGCGCAGTTTTCCGAGACCTCGTACGTGAACGGGCAGAGCGCGAACGTGCATGGCGTCGAGATCACGTGGCAGCAGATGCTGCCGCTCAACTTCGGCTACACGGTCAACGCGAACATCATCGGCACGAACAAGCCGTACAATCCGCACATCTACACCAATCAGTTCGCACTGCCCGGCATCGGGGACTCGGTGAACGTCATCGGCTTCTATGAGGCCCATGGATTCCAGGCCCGGGTGAGCTTCAACTGGCAGGCCGAGGAGTTCCTGTTCTTCGGCCAGACGCAGAACAACTCGGCCACGGGCACGGAGCCGACCTTCCTCGAGGCGTCGAAGACGGTGGACTTCACCACCAGCTACGACATCAACAAGAACGTCAACGTGTTCTTCGAGGCCCTGAACCTCAACGACGGGCAGTACGTCACCCGCGGGCGTTTCCCGAGCCAGGTTTTGGACATCATCGACTATGGACGCACGTTTACCATGGGAGCACGCCTGAACTTCTAGCAGCCCATGCAACCCGTACGAGCGGTCGTCATCGTCGGCGGGGGAACCGCCGGTTGGCTGACCGCAGGGATCATCGCCGCTCGCCTTCAACCCCGGATGAAGGCGGGCGGCTTCTCCGTGACGCTGGTCGAATCGCCGGATATCCGGATCGTCGGCGTGGGGGAGGGCACGTGGCCGACGATGCGCTCGTCCCTGGAGAAGATGGGCGTCTCGGAAACGGATCTCATCAGGCACTGTGATGCGGCCTTCAAGCAGGGCGGGAAGTTCGTCGGCTGGACGACGGGGGCGGGAGATGACGCCTACTATCATCCCTTGATGGTTCCGCAGGGCTTCTCCCAGGCGAATCTCGTGCCGCACTGGATGCGGGACGGCCGCGGCCGCAGCTTCTGCGATTTCGTGTCGCCGCAGGGACGGCTGTGCGACGAGGGGCTTGCCCCGAAAACGATCACCCAGGCGGAGTACCGGGGGCTCGCCAATTATGCCTACCACCTGGATGCGGGGAAGCTCGCTCCTTTCCTCGCCAGGCACTGCACGGAGAAGCTGGGCGTGCGCCACGTCCTCGCCGACATCGTGCAGGTCAATCAACGCGAGTCCGGCGACATCGAGGGCGTGATCACCCGCCAGGCGGGGGAGATCCTGGGCGATCTATTCATCGACTGCAGCGGCTTCTCGGGGCTGCTCATCGGCAAGACGCTCGGTGTCGGATTCAAGGAGTGCGGGGATGTTCTCTTCTGCGATACCGCGCTTGCCGTACAGGTGCCGTTCGATACCCCGGATGCGCCGATGGCCTCCCAGACCACCTCGACGGCACACGAGGCCGGGTGGACCTGGGACATCTGCCTGCCCACCCGGCGCGGCGTCGGGTATGTCTATTCCAGCCGCCACCAGGGCGAGGAGGAGGCGCGCGCGACGCTGCTGCGGTATATCGGTCCCGAGCATCAAGACCTGCCGGTCCGCAAGATCCCGATCCGCGCCGGCCATCGCGAGACCTTCTGGAAGAGGAACTGCGTCGCGGTAGGGCTCGCCAGCGGGTTCCTCGAGCCGCTGGAATCCTCGGCCATCATGCTGGTGGAGCTCTCGGCGAAGCTCCTGGCCGAGCAGATGCCGGCCTGCCGTGAGGTGATGGACCTCATCGCCAAACGCTTCAACGAGGCCACGATGTACCGCTTCGAGCGGATCATCGATTTCCTGAAGCTCCACTACGTGCTGACGCGGCGCACGGACACTGCGTTCTGGCGCGACAGTGTCGATCCCGCCACCGTGCCGGATCGGCTCAAGGAGCTGTTGACTCTGTGGGAATACCGCTCGCCATGGTTTTTCGACGAGTTCGATCGCCTGGAAGAAGTCTTCCCCGCGGCGAGCTACCAGTACGTACTCTACGGCATGGGATTCCAGACCCGTGTCACGCCCGAGGAGACCGCGGCAAGCGAGCTGCTCGCCTCGAGGCTGATCCGGGAAAGCGAGCAGCTCACCGTCGAGATGCGCGCGCGGCTGCCTAAGAACCGCGAGCTCCTGACGAAGATTCACCAGTACGGACTGCAGCCCGTTTGAAGTTGGACGAGCACTCCATGACACAGATCATTCCGCTGAGCAAAGTGGCGCATCGGTCGCTCAAGGTCGACGGCCGGGCCTCGGCAGCCTACGGCGACAACCAGCACTTCGCGCAGGTGATCGTCAACGAGTTCCCGCAGCTCATAGTCCGCTATCCCATTCTCTTCGCCAAGAATGCCGACACGGGGCAGTTCTACTGTGGGGCAATGCTCGGCTTCGACGAGGGGGAAAACTTATTCCTCGACGAGTGGCAGGAGCGCGAGACGTATCGGCCGCTAGCGCTGCAGCGCATGCCGTTTTACGTCCATGGGCCGGAGATCGCCATCGACCTCGACCATCCGCGCGTCGGCGTCGAGGCCGGCCAGCCGCTCTTCGATGAAAGCGGGCGGCCGAGCCGCTATCTGCAGGGCATCATGTGGGCCTTCCAGGACCTGAAGCCCGGCATCGAGACCACGAAGGTGTTCATTGCGCGGCTGCTCGAGCTGAAGCTCATCGAGCCGATCGACATCGAGGTGGAGCTCGATGACGGCACGACCCATCAGTGCGCCGGCCTCTACACAATCAATCAGGACGTCCTCACGAAGCTGCCCGACGCATTGGTCGTGGAGCTGTTCCGGCGGGGCTACCTGACGCTCATTCATCTCATGGTTGCTTCCTTGAAGCAGCTTCCGCTGATGGCACGCCGCAAGAACTCGCGGCTTCTCGCGGCCACGGCGGATATCGCCGGACTACGTTTGCCCACCACGGCTTGACTGGAAACGTGATGCTCATCTACAGAGGACTCATCGCCGCCCTGATCGGTCTGGCCGCCTCGATATCAGGCTTGCCCGCCGCGACCGCCGCAACGGCAGCTTCAAGCCGCCCGCGGCTCGATGCGGCGCGGTCGCCGGATGACCGTGCGCGCCTCGCCGTGCAAGCCATGACGGAAGAAGAGAAGCTGGGGCTGGTATTCTCTTACTTCGGTTCCCTGAAGTCCGACGCATCGTATCGTCCGCCGCCGGGCGCGCGCATGGGGTCGGCCGGCTATGTCCCGGGTCTCGCCCGGCTCGGAATTCCGCCGCAGTGGCAGACGGACGCAGGCCTCGGCGTTGCGACTCAAAGGGAGTCCGCCGATGCCTATCGGGAGCGAACCGCGCTGCCATCCGGGCTGGCCACCGCGGCAACCTGGAATCCGCAGTTGGCGCGTCGCGGCGGAGCGATGATTGCGGCCGAGGCGCGCGCCTCCGGATTCAACGTCCTGCTGGGTCCTGGCGCGGATCTCGTGCGCGAGCCGCGCGGCGGACGGGATTTCGAGTACGCGGGCGAGGATCCGTTGCTGGCCGGCACGATCGCCGGAGCGGAGATCCGCGGCATCCAGTCGCAGCACGTGATCGCTGCCCTCAAGCACTTCGCGCTCAACGACCAGGAGACCGGCCGCACCATCTCGAGCTCCGACATCGATCGCGCGCAGGCGCGCGAGTCCGATCTTCTGGCTTTCGAGCTGGCGATCGAGCAAGGGCAGCCGGGCTCGGTGATGTGCTCTTACAACCGGGTCAACGGCGTGTATGCGTGTGAGGATCCGTGGCTGCTCGATCGCGTGCTTAAAGGCGACTGGGGCTTCGCCGGCTATGTGATGTCCGACTGGGGCGCGGTCCACAGCACCCGCAATGCCGCGCTCGCGGGGCTCGACCAGGAGTCGGGCTGGATCTTCGATCGTCAGCCGTACTTCGGCGCCGCGCTGCGGGCGGCGGTCGCGGCGGGAAGAGTGCCGGCGACGCGCCTGGATGATATGGCGCGGCGCATCCTGCGCTCGATGTTCGCCGTTGGCGTCGTGGACCATCCCGTCGGCGACCCGGGAGCGGCGATCGACTTCGCCGCCGACCGCGAGGTTGCCGCAGCCGACGAGGCGCAGGGCATCGTGCTGCTCAAGGACACCGGCTCGGTGCTGCCGCTTGCGCGCACCACCAAGCGATTGCTGGTCATCGGGGGCCACGCGGATCGTGGCGCCATATCCGGTGGCGGATCCTCCACCGTGTTCCCGGTGGGCGGTAATGCAGTGCCTGGTCTCGGGCCATCGGGTTTTCCTGGACCCGTCGTGTATCTGCCTTCATCCCCCCTGGCAGCGCTCATGGGGCAGATCCCGGTGGCCCGAGTCCGCTATCGATCCGGCAGCGACATCGATGAGGCGGTGCGGCAGGCCACGTGGGCCGACCGGGTGATCGTGTTCGTCACCCAGTGGGCGGCGGAGGGTTTGGATGTCTCCCTGACATTGCCCGATGGCCGGGACAAGTTGATCGCAGCAGTCGCCGCCGCCAATCCGCGCACGGTCGTGGTGCTGGAGACCGGCGGGCCGGTCCTCATGCCGTGGCTGTCGCAGGTGGCCGGCGTACTGGAGGCATGGTATCCGGGCAGCGGCGGCGGCGAGGCCATTGCGCAGGTGTTGGTCGGTGCGGTCGATCCGTCGGGTCACCTGCCGGTGACGTTCCCGGCCTCGCTCGATCAGCTGCCGCACGTACAGCTCCCGGGAGCCGGACTGGCGCCGGGGCAGCCGTTCAAAGTGGAGTACCGCGCGGGCGCCGCAGCAGGGTACAAGTGGTATGAGAGCCGTGGACTGAAGCCGCTCTTTCCTTTCGGGTATGGCCTGTCGTATACCCGATTCGACTACAGCGGTCTGCGGGCGCGCGTCGACAACGGCCGCCTGGTCGTATCGTTTGAAGTGCGAAATACAGGCAGCCGCACGGGCGCCGCCGTGCCCCAGGTGTACGTGGGACCGCAGGCCGGCGGCTGGGAGGCGCCGAGGCGGCTGGCAGGCTGGGCGAAGATGAGCCTCGCGCCCGGTGCCTCGGCAACCCGGTCGATCGTTGTGGACCCGCGGCTGCTCGCGAGGTTCGATGAGGCCGACCAGAGCTGGCGCCGCGCGCGGGGTACTTATGAGGTATGGCTTGGGGACTCGGCGGCGGATACCCCGCTGTCCATCAAAGTGCAGCTCCAGGCCTGGCGCCACAGCGCCCGCTGGCCGGCCGGATCGCCTGCCACTTAGCATGCATGCCCGAGGGCTTCGGGACGGGCGCGCTGGGCGGATCACGACGCGAGATCTGTTGGCTCAGAGACCATCAGTGATGGCGGTAGATGACCCCGCCCTTCATGACGAACCGGACGTGCTCTATCGCACTGATGTCGTGTGTGGGATCCCCCTGCACGGCGATGATGTCGGCGTCCATGCCGCCGCGTAGCTGACCGAAATGATCCTGCTGGCGCAGGATCCTGGCGTCCACCGCGGTAGCGGCGAGCAAGGCGCGTGCGGGCGACATGCCGTCCCGCACCATCCATTCGAGCTCCTTGTAATTGGTGCCGTGCTTGAACACCCCGACGTCGCTGCCGCAGCCGATCGTGACGCCGGCTTGCATTGCAAGCTTGAATGCGTTTTGCGAGGCGCGCATCTCCT
The DNA here is from genome assembly GCA_036000265.1 of Steroidobacteraceae bacterium. Lineage (GTDB taxonomy): Bacteria > Pseudomonadota > Gammaproteobacteria > Steroidobacterales > Steroidobacteraceae > 13-2-20CM-66-19. The sequence goes on from DASYGA010000157.1 coordinate 11,934, forward strand.
CAGTGGGCGGGTCGCCGGGCTTCCAGTGCTGAAAATACCCGGCATACGCAACGACCGCCTCCAGGGTCGGCAGGTATGCGATGTGACGCCTGGCCATCATGGCGAATACCTGGCGTGTGCCGTAGAACCCGTGCTCGATGGTGTCCACTCCAGCGACTATGGAACGGCGCATGCCTTCGGGTGTGGTCGAGTGTACCGACACCGGAAGCCCGAGCGAATGAGCCGCCTCGACGCCGGCGTTCAGCTCTGCCTGCGTGAAGGTCGGAACCGAGCCGTGGCTCTTGCCGCAGTGATAGTCGGCGTAAATCTTGATCCAGTCGGCGCCGTGCCCCGCCTGATCGCGCACCGCCGCGATCATCTGCGGCACGCCCGCAACCGGAATTCCGCCCTGCGGCAGCGAGATGTCGTCGCGGAAGCCCATCGGGCCGGGGCCGTAGCAATCTTTGGCGACCGTGGCGCGGGTGGCGACGAACAGGCGCGGGCCGGGGATCAGGCCCTCGTTTATCGCGCGCTGGACGTCCACGTCGGAATAGCCCGCGCCCTCGGTGCCGAGGTCGCGTAATGCGGTGAAGCCGGCCATCAGCGTGGCACGTACATGGTTGACCGCTTCGATCGTGCGGTAGGCCAGCGGCTCCTTCAGCACCTGATCGTTCCACAGCGTCTCGTTGTAGGGGTGCAGGAAGATGTGCGAATGCGCGTCGATCAGCCCCGGCAGCAGCGTGGTTCCGGGCATGTCGATCACCTGCACACCAACCGGCGCCCTGATCTGCTGCGCCGGGCCGACCGCGGCGATCCTGTCGCCCTGGACCAGTACTGCCCAGCCCGAGTGCGTGCGCTCGCCGCGCGCGTCGAACACGCGATCGGCTTTCAGCAGGTAAGTGGTGGCGGGCGCGGCGGGCTGATCGGCCGCGGCGGCGGCTGCCATCGCGCACGCGCACACGGCGAGCAGAAGTTTGCGCAGTAACATGACAATCCCCCTGCTGATCATGCCTCGAGAATGCACCCCGGGGCGGCTGCCCAGTCGAAACTCTATTCGACCAGCCGCACGCTGTATACTCCGCGAGGTTCCAGAGAGAAGTTGCTGGCGACCACGCTCCATTGCTGCCACGCCGGGAGACACCCTCGATGAAAGCGATCAGGCGGTATTCGATGCCGTTCGAAGCGGATCTGGCCAGGATCGCTCTGGAGGGAGCCGATATTCCGGCGGTGGTCGTGGGGTTGGGCATCAGCATGGATGGCGGCGCCGGCGGTGTTCGGTTGCTGGTGCCGGAAGAGCGCATCGAAGCGGCTCTGAAAGTGCTGCAGGAGCTCGAAGCGCGGGATGAGAGTCTCGAATAGGGCCCTTGGGCACACCGGACGGAGACCCTGATAAAATCCCTGCAAATGGCCGCCATTATCGACTGCGTCAATGCCCGCTCCTGGCTGTTCGCTCCCGGCGACAGCGAGCGGAAGATGGAGAAAGCCACAGGCGGTCCCGCGGACATCGTGATCTTCGACCTCGAGGACGCCGTGGCCGAGGCGCAGAAGCCCAAGGCTCGGGAGCGGATATCTGCGTTTCTCGCGGCACAGCCGCCGGACCGTTCACGGCTTTGGGTTCGCATCAATCCATTGCAGGGGCCGCATGCGCTGACGGATCTCGCGGCCGTGATGCGCAGCCGTCCCGGCGGCATCATGCTGCCCAAAGCGCGTGGACGTATGGATGTCGATTGTCTGGATCATTATCTGTCCGCTCTGGAGGTGGCGGCCGGCATCGAGCGGGGTGCGACGAAGGTGATCGCGCTCGTGACGGAGACGGCGGAAAGCATGTTCACTACCGGGACCTACGCCGGCGCGCCTCGATTGGTGGCGCTGACATGGGGGGCGGAGGATCTGGCGGACGCCGTGGGTGCGATCGACAACCGAAACGCGGATGGCAGTTATGCCTTCACGTATGAGATGGCGCGCAGCTTTTGCCTTCTGGGAGCCGCTTCGGCCGGTGTTGCCGCCGTCGAGACGATCCATGGGGATTTCCGCGACCAGGCCAGCCTCGGCCGGCGCGCGCAACAGGCGCGCCGCTGCGGCTTTCGCGGCATGCTCGCCATCCATCCGGCGCAGGCGGAGGTGATCAACGAGGCCTTTACGCCCAGCGCCGAGGAGCTGCGGGAAGCGCGGGAGATCGTCGATCTGTTCGGCGCCCATCCGGCGGCCGGGGCCGTGGGTCACAAGGGCGCAATGCTCGACCGCCCACACCTGGCGCGTGCACAGGCCCTGCTCAGGCTCGCCGCAAGCTCGCCCCACGCACGGCATCCGCAGTCGGTGAAAAAGGAGGATTGAATGGCGGGCCGCTGGTTCGAAGAATGGCGGGTGGGCGACCGAATCTCGCATGAGATCCGGCGAACGGTGACGGAGACCGACAATCTCCTGTTCTCGACCATGACGCACAACGCTCAGCCCCTGCACATCGATCTCGAGGCGGCGAAGGCGAGCGAGTTCGGCCGGATACTCGTCAACGGCACGTTCACTTTTGCGCTGATGATCGGACTCAGCGTCGGTGATACGACAGTGGGTACGCTCGTCGCCAATCTCGGCTATGACAAGGTGGTGATGCCAAAACCGGTGTTCATCGGCGATACGCTGCGCGCAAATACCGAAGTGGTGAGCGTGAGGGAGAGCCGCTCACGTCCTAACGCAGGGATCGTTACGTTCCAGCATCAGGCCATCAACCAGAGGGAGGAGGTCGTCTGTCAGTGCTTGCGATCCGCCCTCATCAAGCGCAAGCCCGCCTGACGCCGCCGGTCAGCGCGCAGTCGGCATCGCGAACTCGGCGCCCTCGCGCGCGTTGACTGGCCAGCGCTGCATGACCGATTTCTGGCGCGTATAGAATCGGACACCCTCCTCGCCGTAGGCGTGCATGTCGCCGAAGAGGCTGCTCTTCCATCCGCCGAATCCATGCCAGGCCATTGGCACAGGGATCGGCACGTTGATGCCGACCATGCCCGATTCGATACGCCTCGAGAACTCACGCGCGACGCCGCCGGTTCGCGTATAGCAGGCGACCCCGTTGGCGAGCTCGTGAGCGTTGACCAGGCACAGGGCCTCGTCGAGGTCCTTGACCCGCACGCAGCTCAGCACCGGTCCGAAGATCTCCTCCTTGTATATGGTCATGTCGGGCCTGACATGATCGAAGAGGGTGCCGCCGAGGAAGAAGCCGCTCTCGCATCCAGGTACCTCGATCCTGCGGCCGTCCGTCACCAGCTGCGCCCCTTCGCGCACGCCGATGTCGACATAGCCGCAGATGCGCTCGAGCGCCTGGCGGGTCACCACGGGGCCCATTTCCACACCTGCATCCATGCCGTTGCCGACGCGCAGCGCCTGCGCCCGCTGCGCCAGCCGCGGTACGACCTGGTCGGCGACACTGCCCACCAGCACGGCGACGCTGATCGCCATGCAGCGCTCGCCGGCCGAACCGTAGGCGGCGCCGATCAGTCCATCGACGGCCTGCTCGAGATCGGCGTCCGGCATGACGACCATGTGATTCTTGGCGCCGCCGAGCGCCTGCACGCGCTTGCCCAGCTCCGCGCCACGCGCGTAGAGCCGCCGTGCGATGGGTGTCGAGCCGACGAAGCTGAGGGCCCTGACCTGCGGATGCTCGAGCAAGGCATCGACGGCCGCTTTGTCGCCCTGCACGACATTGAATACGCCGTCGGGAAGCCCCGCCTGCCTGAAAAGCTCCGCCATCACGAGCGAGGCGGACGGATCGCGCTCGCTGGGCTTGAGCACGAAGGTGTTTCCCGCGGCGATGGCGATGGGAAACATCCAACAGGGGACCATGCAGGGAAAGTTGAAGGGAGTGACGCCCGCCACCACCCCGAGGGGCTGACGCAGCGTCCAGTTGTCGAGGCCGGTCGACACCTGGTCGGTGAAATCCCCCTTGAGGAGCTGCGGAATCCCGCAGGCGAATTCCACCACGTCTATGCCACGCATCACCTCGCCCTGCGCGTCGGAAAAGATCTTGCCGTGCTCCGCGGTGATGAGACTGGCGATCTCATCGCGATGCTGGTTGAGCAGCGCCAGGAACCGGCCGAGTACCCGGGCCCGGCGGATGGGGGGCGTGTCCGCCCAGGCCGGCCAGGCCGCTGCCGCGCTCGAGACGGCCCGGTCCACGACGGTCGCGTCCGCCAGCCCCACGCGGCGCGAAACCTTGCCCGTGGCGGGGTTGAAGACATCCTGGGCGCGGCCGGGGTCGGCCGGTACCGCCTGGCCAGCGATCCAGTGACCCACCAGAAGAGAGCTGTCGGCGGCGGCGAGGGAAAGGTGAGCGGTTGCCATGGGACCCACGGGATGTGAAGGAGCCTGAGTACCAGTCTAGGATCGGCGGCCGCGGTTGAGAACCACCGCCGAACGATTACAATGTTCAATATATTGAACAATCTCGGCACGGCAATCGATGAGCATCCGTGATTTCGAGGCGGCGCTGCCGGACCTTCACATGCTGACCGTGATCGCCGAGACCCGCAGCCTCACGCAGACTGCGCGCCGCCTTGGCGTTGCCAAGTCATCCGTCAGCATCCGCCTGAAGGATCTGGAGAGGCTGATCGGTATGTCGCTGGTGCGTCGCACCACCCGATCCGTCACGCTCACGGCGGCCGGACAGCAGCTGGTCGAGGAGACGCGAGCCTCGTTCGTGCACATCGAGCGCGGCATCTCCGGAGTGAAGGATCTCGCCGGCGCACCCCGAGGGCTGGTGCGGATGACGGCGCCGGTGGCGTTGGGACGTCAGCACATTGCGCCGGTGATTCCCGCGCTGCTGGAACGCTTTCCGGAGCTTCGCCTGGAGCTCGATCTGAGCGACCGGTTCGTCAACCTGACGCAGGAGGGGTTCGATGTGGCCGTGCGGCACGCGAGCCGCGTCCCCGACTCACACGTGGCGACCGTGCTTTGTGAGACTCGCGCGCTGCTGCTCGCAAGCCCGAAGTACCTCGCGCGGCGTGGAGTGCCGGCACACCCGAGTGAGCTGGCGAGCCACGATTGTCTGCTCTATCTGCGCGATGGGGGTGCGCCCAGTTGGTCCTTCGAGCGGCTCGACGGGCGCGCACGGGTGGCGGAACGGGTGAGCGTGCCGGTGGGGGGGCCGCTGCGGGCCAACAACAGCGAGGTGCTGCGCGAGGCGGCGGCGGCCGGGATGGGCGTGGGCATGTTGCCGGATTTCACGGCATGGAGCGGCGCGCAGTCGCGAGCGCTCGTGCCCGTATTGCCGCAGTGGCGGCCGGCGGGCTTCTTCGGCGAGCGGCTGCAGGCGATCCGGCCCTGGTCGCCGCGAACGCCCCGTGCCGTCCAGTGCGTCATCGATCATTTGCGCGAGGCGTTCTCACACGGCTTCGTCGCCCGGCCGTGAATGCGCATTGCCGATACCAGGAATATCATCGGGCGGCAGGTATCCTTTCGCCGGAGTGACACGCCATGGCCTCGAGCTCTCCTCGCACACGCTCAGTCGTAGTTACAGGCGCGTTCGGTAGTCTCGGCGTGGCGGTCGCGCGCGGCTTCCGCGAGCAGGGCGCGGTGCTCGCTCTCCTCGGCCGCGGACAGCCGCCGGCGCAGGTCGGGGCGGAGTTCTCCGCGCCGCACTGCGTGCTGGGCGGGGTCGACCTGACGCAGGCGGCCAGCGCCGGCACCGCGATGGAGACCGTTCGGGCGACGCTGGGCTCCATCGACGTCCTGGTCAACATCGCCGGCGGCTTTCGCTGGCAGACCGTGGAGCAGGGCGATATCGAAGGCTGGGATGCGATGTTCGCCGTCAATCTCAAGACCGCAGTCGTGAGCACCAAGGCCGCACTGCCGCAACTCCTCGCGAGGCCTGGCGGCCGCATCATCAATGTGGGATCGGGGGCGGCGGCCCGGCCGGCAGGCGTCGGCATGGGCGCCTACGCCGCATCCAAAGCGGGGGTCCACAAGCTCACTGAAAGTCTGGCAGAGGAGCTGAAGGATCGGGGAATCACCGTCAACGCGGTACTGCCGGGAATCATCGATACAGCGCGCAACCGAGCCGACATGCCGACGGCCGATTTCTCGCGCTGGGTAAAGCCGGAAGCCATCGCCTCGGTGATCGTGTTTCTCGCTTCCGAGCAGGCCGCCGCCGTCACCGGCGCGCTGCTGCCCGTGTACGGCCGGGGCTGAATGGCCACCCGGTACGACAGGCGGTGCTAGACTCGCGTCCCGCCATGGAATCGAATCCCGAATCAGGCGGTACTCGCGGGCGCCGCGGCGCGAAGCTCCGTCTACCGCTGAAGATCACCACCATCTCCTGGTGGGATCTCGCCCACACCCTCGGGCCGATTCTGCTCGCGAGCGCTGTTGCCATCTGGCTGGCACTACACTTCGTGCGGCCGGCGCCGCCGCATACGCTGACCATGAGCGGCGGGCCAAAGGGCAGCTCCTTCGAGACGGACGCCGAACGCTATCGCGCGATCCTCGCCCGAAGTGGCATCCACCTGAACATCATTCCGTCCGCAGGCTCTCTGCAGAACCTCGATCGGCTGAGCGAGCCTCACTCGCGCTTCGACGTCGCGCTCGTGCAGGCCGGCATTACCGAGGCGGCGGCAGCCCGGCACGGCGGCAACACGGGGGATCTGGTCTCGCTCGGCAGTATGTTCTATCAGCCGCTCATCGTGTTCTACCGCGGCCGACGGCCAATCTCCCGGCTGTCACAGCTCAAGGGCAAGCGCATCGCGATAGGCAAGGAGGGCAGCGGCACGCGCCTGCTCGCGCTTGCCCTGCTCGATGGCAACGGCATCGATCTGCACGGTCCGACGCAACTCCTCGATCTCGACGGCGAAGCTGCCCGGCACGCGCTCCTCGCCCGCCGCGTCGATGCGATCTTCCTCACGGGCGATTCCGCGCCGCTGGCGACCATTCGCGCCCTGTTGCACACCCGCGGTGTGCTGATGTTCGGCTTTCCCCAGGCGGAAGCCTACACCAAGCGCTTTCCCTATCTGCACGAGCTCGAGATTCCGCACGGAGCCTTCGATCTCGGCGCCAACCTGCCGGCGAAGCCGCTCACGCTGCTCGCGCCCGGTGTGGAGCTGATCGCGCACTCGGATCTGCACCCGGCCCTGTGCGATCTGCTGATCGCAGCCGCCCAGGAGGTGCACGGCCGTCCCGGCCTGCTGCAGTCCGCGCACGAGTTCCCGAGCGCCTTCACCTACACGTTCCCGCTGGACACGGAAGCGGACCGCTACTACAAGTCGGGCAACAAGAGCCTCGCCTACCGCTACCTGCCATTCTGGCTGGCGAGCCTGGTGAGCCGCATCGCAGTCGTGCTCGTGCCCATCCTCGTCATCCTGATCCCGGGGCTGCGCTATCTACCGCACCTCTACACCTGGCGCGTGGACAGCCGGATCCACCGCCGCTACGGCGAGCTCATGGCCCTGGAGCGCGAGTCGCTGGGCGCTCTCACGCCGCAGCGGCGCGCGGCGCTGTTCGAGCGCCTCGATGAGATCGAGCGCTCGGTCATCCTGCGCAAGATTCCCGGCTCGCACGCGGAGCAGCTTTTTCAGCTGCGGGATCACATCCGCTTCGTGCGCCGGAACCTCAACCGATCGGCGGCGCGCATGCTTCAGGACGCGCCAGCCGCCGGCATCTGAGCGGCAATCAGTTGACCGGCGCCGCCGGCGGGAAGGGCAGGCCGTTGAGGGTCAGCCTGCCGCCGGAGTAGTCGAGATGCGTCGTCACGGCTCCCGATCCGGCTGTCAGGTAGCCCCGTTGCTCCAGTGAGGTGAGCTGGGCGCCGAGCTTCGGACTGGAGCCGCCCATCGCCACCAGCTTCTGCACCAGCCCGTTGTCGATCCGAAGGCTCGCTGTGACCTCGGCGTGGCTCCTGAGCGCCATGATGGCGGCCGGCCACTGCAGGTCGGCGCGCGACAGCCCTGGCGCGCTGATCTTCGCCGACAGGAGGAAGCTGCCTTCCGGCATGGCGAAGCTGGCCTGACGGATGTCGAGTACCGGGTCGCGCAACAGCAGGTCGGCGCCATAGTGGCGTACGGCGTCCTGGATCCCCGCCTGAAGCTGCGCCGGATTGCCGCCGGCCTGACGTTGCGCCGCGCGGATCGCGCGCATCATCGCGGCGAACGAGGGGCCGTGCACGTGCTCGAGGCTTTGCGAATACATGACATTTTTCAGCTGCACCGCCGCGATGCTGGCACCATCCAGGGCGGCATCGATCCGCAGGCCGAAGAACTCGCCGTCGACTTTCGAGCTGCTGCCGATCGACAGGCGTTGCAGGGAGTAATTACCGGAGCGCGGGCTGCTGCCTTCCAGCCGCTCCAGGGTGAACGTGCCCGTTCCGAGGTAAAGATCGTCGAACGCCTTGTGGTGGGAACCGGAGTATTCGAGGCCGGCAAGCTCGATGTCGCCCCGTGCACCGGCGGAGGCGAGCCGTGGCGCGCTCAGCTCTGCGGACCAGCGGGCCTGACCGCGCGTGGCCGCGACAGTGCCGGTCAGCCCTCCCCATGACAGTGTCGAGCCGTCGGGTAGCCGCACGCTCAGCACGGGGCTGGTCAGGCGGGAGTTCGCTCCGCCGAAGATCCCGATGATGGTATGCGCCTGCAGGAGGGGCTTGGAGCCGAGCGCCGTCTGCAATGCCGCCGGGGTTACCAGCGTCGAATCGACGATCGCGAGGGCCGCTGTACGCAGTCCGGGGAACGGCCCGTGCTCGATCTGGCTCGTGATCGTGATCGTGGCCGAAGCGGGGAGGCGACTGCTGGCGGCGGCCTTCACGGCCTGCGGCGCGCGCAATCCATAGGTCGCGACCTCGGTGGACCGATACACGCCGCGATGGTATTCACGCCTGACCAGGGTGAGATAGGGTACCTGGGCAAGCGCCTGCTGCTCGGTGTGTTGTATCCGACTCTCGATCGACATGCCGGCCAGCCAGGCAATGCCGGGATAGGACAACACAATGGCGCCGCCGATGACGAGCAGAATCTTCGTCGTTCTGTTCACGTGACCTCCCTCCAGGCGTCGCTGCCTGCCGCGAAGATACCGGAGTCAGAGTCCGGGTGCCATCCTCAACACGCTGCCTCGGCGCCGATGCCGGTGATTTCCGCCGACAGCTCCCACAGCCGCTTTGCGTCCGCATCGTTGCGCGCCGCGCGCGAGGGCTCGGACGGCGCGCAGCGATCGTAGTAGCCGCCGCTGCGGCCGGCCACCTCCGCCGAGGTGGCGAGGTAAACCATGGTTTTGGCGCCGTCTTCCGGCGAGAGGGCGAAGAGCCGCTTCGCAATCGCGAGGCCGGTGTGCAGGGCACCTCCCGCACTGTCACCGAAGCGGGTCGCGACGAAGCCCGGGTGCAGGCAGTTGGCCGTCACGCCGCTGCCGGCTATGCGGCGGGCCAGCTCCCGCGTGAAGAGAATGTTGCACAGTTTGGTCGTGCCGTAGCCCGCGGCGCCCTTCAGCTCCTGCATCCGAGCGAAATCCAGTCGTCCCCGCCGATGAGCCTCGGAAGCGGTCGAAACGACGCGGGCGCCGCCAGCCGCCCGCAGCCGCTCGAGCAGGAGGTTGGTCAGCACGAAATACGACAGGTGGTTGGTGGCGAGCATCAGCTCGAGGCCGTCCTCGGTTCTCTGATTGCGTGACGCGATGAGGCCGGCGTTGTTCATGAGCACGTCGATCTTCGGCTCCGCGGCGGCAATCTCGGCGGCCACTCGCTTCATCTCAGACAGGCGTGATAGATCGGCGTAGAAAGCGGTATGCGCCTGCCCGGCGCCCGCGGCGCGCAGCTCGCGCAGTGTTTCCTGCGCGCGCTGCCGGTCGCGCGCGACGAAGACGATGCGCGCGCCCAACTGGGCGAGACGCCTGCCGGCTACTGAACCGATTCCCGAGGTTGCGCCAGTGATGACCACTGTCTTGCCCAGCATGTCCGCAGTTTACTCCCCAAGCGTACGGAAGGCCGTTGGGAATGGCGGTTGCTTCGGCCGCCGCCTCATGAGTGAGCCGACCCGCGCTCGCCGAGCTCATCGGGCGCGGCCTCGAACCGCCCAAAGCGTACGGCCAGTGTCGGCAATACCAGAAGATTCAGCACCATCGAGGTGAGGAGGCCTCCCAGGATGACGATCGCCATCGGCCCCTCGATCTCCCGTCCAGGCTCGCCGCTGCCGATCGCGAGCGGCAGCAGACCGAGCCCGGTCACGAGCGAGGTGATGAGGATCGGCGTCAGGCGATCGGCTGCGCCCCGAATGGCCGTCGCGGGCCCCCAGGGCATGCCCTCGACCGCCACCAAATGCTCGTAATGGGCGATGATGAGGATGGAGTTGCGGACGGTGATTCCGAACACCGTGACGAATCCGACCATGGAGCCGAGCGAGAGCAACCCTCCGGTGCCGAACACCGCGAGGACTCCGCCGACGAGGGCGAAGGGTAGATTGGCGAGAACGAGCAGGAGATTGCGCCAGTTGCGTGTCACGATGGAGAGGAGGATCACGATGCCCACCCCTGCCATGATTGAATTCAGGATAAGGTTGCTCTGCGCGCGCGCTTGCTCCTCGGCGCTGCCCGCGAATTGAACGTATGTACCCGGGGGCAATTTGACCTGGGAAATGATCCGGCTGCGGACGGTGCGCGCGACGGCGGAGGTCGACGCGCCGGCAACATTGAAGGTGACACTCGCCAGCCGCCGACCGCCTTGGTGCTGGATCTGATAGCGACCCGCACTCTCGTAGATGTCGGCCAGCTGGTCGAGCGGCACCAGCGTACCGTCGGGCGCACGCAGCGGAAGCTTGCCGACCTCGCTCACGCTCCGGCGGTCCTCGGCATCCAGAATCGTGATCACGTTGTAGACCTGATTGCCCTGGTATGCCTGACCTACCGTGTCACCTGCGTAGGCGGTCCGGATCACATCGAGCACGTCCGCCGGGTCGAAGCCCCAGCGCACGAGAGCTGCTTTGCGCAGTCGAATGGTGAGCTGCGGTAGGCCGGGCGGCGACTGCACCGTGACTTCCGTGACACCATGCACTCCATTCAGCACTCTCGCTACTGCCCGCGCCGTCCGATCGAGCGCATCGAGGTCGTTGCCGAAGATATTGACCGCCATCGCGGCGGTATAACCCGAGACTGTTTCCTCGATCCGTTCACCCAGAGCCGTAAAGATCGAAAAGTTGACGCCCACGAAGCCGGAAAGCGCCTTGCGGATGTCGGCTTCCGCCTCGTCTTGCTCCTCGCCTGTGAGGCCAGCTTTGAGATCGACCTCGAGCTCGCTGTACTGCGTCCCGTAGACATCGTAGTAGAGCTCGGCGCGGCCTGCCCGCTGCGCGACGGAGCGGACCGAGGGAATCCTGAGGAGCGCATCTGCCACGCGCCGGCCAATGACAAGGGATTGGTCGAGGGAGGTGCCGGGTACAGCCGACATGTGGACGATGAAGTGACCCTCCTTGAGATCGGGCAGGAAACTCGACTCGAACAGGGGCAGGGTGGCGCACCCGATCACGGTAAAGGCCGCGGCCAGCGCGATGACGGCGCGTGGGCGCCGTGAGGTTCGATCGAGGAGCGACTCATAATGTTTGCGTAGCCAGCGCACGAGTAATGGCGGCTCGTCCTGCTGAGTCCGCCCGGAGAGAAGCGCCATCGCCAGCGCCGGGACCACGGTCAGCGCGACGCCCAGAGAGGCGAGAGTGGCGAGGCTGTAGCTGATGCCGAGGGGTCCGAAAAGCGCACCGGACACGCCCGGCAGCAGCAGAATAGGCACGAATACCAGCAGCACCGCGAAGGTGGCATAGACGACGGCGCCTCGCACTTCGTACGAAGCCTCCACGATGACGCGGCCGGCCGGCAGCGGATCCGATCGTTGCCGATTCTCGCGGAGACGTCGGATGATGTTCTCCACATCGATTACGGCATCGTCAACCACCACGCCGACGGCAATCGCCAGGCCGGCCAAGCTTATCGTGTTGAGCGAGCCTCCCAGCCGTGCGAGAACGATGATGGCCGAGAGCAGTGAGAGGGGAATGGCGGCAAGGCTGATGGCGGCTGTGCGCCAGTTGAAGAGGAAAAGCGTGAGGAC
>DASYGA010000175.1:0-11553 GCA_036000265.1 Steroidobacteraceae bacterium
CGAGCAGGCGCGCCAGGCGCAGCTCGATATGATTTACGCATATTACCGCGCGGGCGAGACCGATTCCGCCATCGACGCCTGTGACACCTTCATCCGCCAGAACCCGACGCACCCGCGGGTGGACTATGCCTATTACATGAAGGGGCTGGTGAACTTCGAGAAGCAGCCGAACGCCGTAGACAGGCTGTTCCACGTCGACCTGTCGAAGCGCCCGCCCACCACCGCGAACAAATCGTTCGCCGCCTTCCGCACGGTGGTCCAGGAGTACCCGAAGAGCGCCTACGCCTACGACGCCCGCCAGCGGATGGTCTATTTGCGCGACCGGCTGGCTTCGTATGACGTCGATATCGCCAGGTACTACCTGAAGCGTGAGGCCTACGTGGGCGCCGTGCGCCGGGCAAAGCTCGTCATCGATAACTACGAGGGCGCGCCTGCCACGCGGGACGCGCTCGCCATCATGATCGTGTCCTACGACCGCCTCGGCATGAAGGCCCTCGCCGACGAGGCGCGCAAGGTCTACGCCGCCAATTTCACGGGCCAGGTGACGCAGGTCGCCGCGGCGGTCCAGCACCACTGGTGGCACTTCTGGTAAAGCCACTGCCACCGCTCGTGCGGCAGCTCACCTGTTATCGGCGGTAACCGTTGGTGATCGGATAGCGCCAGTCGCGCCCGAAGGCCCGGCGGCTGACCCTGACTCCCGGGGGCGCCTGGCGGCGCTTGTACTCGTTGCGCTTCACCAGGTCGAGCACCCTGCCCACCGTGGCGCGGTCGAAGCCGCGCGCCTCGAGCTCATCGACCGACAGGTCCTCCTCGATGAAGGCCTCGAGGATGGCATCCAGGATCTCGTACGGCGGCAGGGAGTCGGAATCTTTCTGCTCGTGGCGCAGCTCCGCCGACGGCGGACGGTCGATCACCCGCTGCGGAATCACCCGCCCGAGGGAGTTGCGGTACGCGGTCAGGCGGTAGACCAGCATCTTGCTGCAATCCTTGATTGGCGCGAAGCCGCCCGCCATGTCGCCATAGAGCGTGGCGTAGCCCACCGCCATCTCGCTCTTGTTGCCCGTCGTGAGCAGCATCCGGCCCGTCTTGTTGGAGATGCCCATGAGGAGGAGCATGCGGCAGCGTGACTGGATGTTCTCCTCCGTCGCGTCCGGCGCACGCCCCGCAAATTCGTCTTTCAGCGTATCGAGCGTCGCCTCGAACATGCCTTCGATCGACAGCTCGCTGTATTTGACGCCGAGCAGGCGCGCCTGTTCCGCTGCATCCTGCAGGCTCATGGAAGAGGTGTAGCGGGAGGGCATCATGACGGCATGCACCCGGTCCGCACCGAGTGCATCGACGGCAATCGCCAGCGTCAATGCGGAATCGACGCCTCCGGAAAGCCCCATGACCACGCCCGGAAAGCCGTGCTTGTTGACGTAGTCGCGGACACCCAGCACCAATGCGCTGTAGACCGTTGCCTCATCGCTCAACTCCGGGACCACGTCGCCCGCGACCGGCACCACCGTGCTGCGGCCGTGGCGCTGGAACTCGATCAAATAGGTGCCTTCCTGGAAGGCCGGCGCGCGCATCACGATGTTACCTTCCGCGTCCATCACGAAAGAGTTGCCGTCGAACACCAGCTCATCCTGACCGCCCACCATGTTGACATAGGCGATGGGCAAGCCGACATCTGTTGCGCGCACTCGGACCACCGCTTCGCGTTCCCGCTGCTTGTTGCGCTCATACGGCGATGCGTTGATGACGAGGAGCAGCTCCGCACGATCCGAGCGTGCGAGCTGTGCCGGCTCCGGCTCCCAGATGTCCTCGCAGACGAGCAGGCCCACCCGGAAGCCCTTGCACTCCGCCACGGTCGGTTGCGCGCCGGCGTGGAAATAGCGCTTCTCGTCGAACACCTTGTAGTTGGGCAGCTCCGCCTTGCGGTGGATGGCAGCGATCTCGCCCCGGGTGATGAGCGCCGCCGAGTTGTAGATGGTCGAGCGGGTGTATTCCGGGTAACCGACCATCACCGCGGGTCCCGATATCTGCCGGCAGACCTCCTCCAGTCCCGACTCGATCTGACGCCGGAAACCGCGATGGAAAAGCAGGTCCTCCGGCGGATAGCCGGAAAGCGTGAGCTCCGGGAAGGCCACCAGATCGGCTTGGTGCTCCCGGTGAGCGGCGCGGGCGGTTTCGATCACGCGCGCCGCATTTCCCTGCACGTCGCCGACCAGCAGGTCGAGCTGCGCGAGCGCGATGCGGAGCGACTCGCTCATGAGCTGCTCGCGGCGGCCGCTTCCCCTAGCGACCCTTGCTCTTGCGCGCGCCGGCGGACTTCCTCTTGCCGGCGGCGGTGGCGCGGCGGCCAGTAGTTCCACCCACCGACTTGCCGCTAGGGGCGGCTGAGGTCCGGGTGCCAGTCGAGCGCTTGGCGGGCTTGCGGCTCAGCTTGCCGCGCAGCGATGCCGGCGCGGGTACCGGCTTCGCGGCCCGCTTCAGCGGCTTCGCGGCAGACTTCGCGCCAGATTTCGTGGTCCGCCTCGCCAGCGGCTTTGGCATCGGGCTCATAACTGGCCGGGGACTCGCCACCGGGTGCACTGCTCGGGCCTTGGCGGCACTTGCGCGGCGGCGGCGCAGCAGCTCGTTCATCGCTGTGCCCAGCTCCGCGGGCGACTTGACGGTGCGCACGCCCGCGGCCTCGAATGCAGCGTACTTGTCGGCGGCCGTGCCCTTGCCACCGGCGACGATGGCGCCCGCGTGTCCCATCCGCTTGCCCGCAGGCGCGGTGACGCCCGCGATATAGGCCACCACCGGCTTGGTGACGAACCGGCGGATGAACTGCGCCGCCGCCTCCTCGTCGCTGCCGCCGATCTCACCCACCAGGATGATGCCTTCGGTGCGCGGGTCGCGCTCGAAGAGCTCCAGAACATCGACGAAGTTGAGCCCGCGCACCGGATCGCCGCCGATACCGACGCAGGTGCTCTGGCCGAGGCCGATATTGGTGGTCTGGAAGACCGCTTCGTAGGTCAACGTGCCGGAGCGCGAGACGATGCCGACCGCGCCTTTCTTGTGAATGAAGCCCGGCATGATGCCGATCTTGCATTCCTCCGGCGTGATGACGCCCGGACAGTTGGGGCCGACCAGGCGCGTCGCAGAGCCCGCCAGCACCGACTTCACGCGCACCATGTCATTGACCGGCACGCCCTCGGTGATGCAGACCACGAGCTCGATGCCGGCATCGGCTGCCTCCAGAATCGAATCGGCCGCGCCGGCCGCCGGCACGTAGATCATGCTGGCGGTGGCGGCTGTTTCCTGCATCGCATCCTTGACGGTATCGAATACAGGCAGGCCGAGGTGCTTCTGGCCGCCGCGCCCTGGAGTCACGCCGCCGACGAGCTGCGTGCCGTAGGCGATCGCCTGCTCCGAATGGAATGTGCCCTGCTTCCCGGTGAAGCCCTGGCAGATGACCTTGGTGTGCTTGTTGACCAGAATGCTCATGAGCGAAACCCTTACTTGCCTGCCGCAAGCGCGACGACTTTGCGCGCGGCGTCTGTCAGATCTGTGGCGGGAGTGATGGTGAGACCGCTGCCGGCCAGGGTCGCACGCGCCTTGTCGGCGTTAGTGCCTTCGAGCCTGACGACGACAGGCACCTTCACACCCACGTTCTTGACGGCGTTGATCACACCATCAGCGATGAGGTCGCAGCGGACGATGCCGCCGAAGATGTTGACCAGCACCGCCCGAACCTTCGGATTCGAGAGGATGAGCTGGAACGCAGCGGTCACCCGCTCACTGGTCGCGCCGCCGCCGACATCGAGGAAGTTGGCTGGCTGACCGCCGTGCAGCTTGATGAGGTCCATGGTGGCCATTGCGAGCCCGGCGCCGTTGACCATGCACGCGATGTCACCATCCAGGGAGACGTAGTTGAGCTCGTGCTCGCTGGCGCGGCGCTCCATCGGATCTTCCTGCGAAGCGTCGCGAAGCTTCGCGAGATCCGGATGCCGGAATACCGCGTTGGCATCGATGTTGATCTTGGCATCGAGCGCCACGAGCTTGCCGGCCTTCGTCACGATGAGGGGATTGACCTCGAGGAGGCTGGCGTCCTTTTCCATGTAGAGCTTGTACAGCGCCGCGGCGATCGCTTGAAACTCCTTGATCTGCTCGCCCGCAAGGCCGAGGCCGAACGCGATCTGCCGCGCCTGGTAAGGCTGCAGGCCCGCCGACGGATGCACCGTCACCGAGAGGATCTGCTCGGGAGTCTTCTCCGCGACCTCCTCGATGTCCATGCCGCCGGCGGCGGAGGCGATGAGGGCGATACGGCCCTTCTCGCGGTTGAGCGTCAGGGAGACATAGATCTCCCGCTCGATCTCCGAGCCCGACTCCACGTAGACCCGCTCCACGGGCAGGCCCTCGGGGCCGGTCTGCTTGGTCGTGAGGCGCGTGCCGAGCATGGCGGCCGCAGCGCTGCGCACCGCCTGGTGCTCGCGCGCCAGCTTGACGCCGCCGGCCTTGCCGCGGCCCCCGGCATGAACCTGAGCCTTGACGACCCAGACCGCTCCGCCGAGCGCCTGGGCGGCGCTGACAGCCTCATCCGCGCTGGCGGCCACGCGGCCTGCCGGCACCGGAATGCCGTAGTTTCTGAATATCTCTTTAGCCTGATATTCGTGCAAATTCATTAGATGACCTTAGCCTCGACCCGAGGTGACGTGAACTTCGCATTGTGGCGAAAAAGGCTGGCCGCCGCCAGCGCGCAGCGGGCTGGTGTTCGCCGTGCTTTGCGTGGGCCGCATTGTCAATACATGGTATTGACGTACTCTGTGCTGCGACGTAGTCTGCCTCCATGAGCCGAAATCCTCGGACCGAACAGCTTCAGATCCGGGTGTCGCCCGCGGAGAAGGCGGCGATCCGCCGCGCCGCGGAACACGCTGGATTGGACATGTCCGCTTATGTGCTGGGCCGCGCTGTACCCACCCCGGCAATCCGGCTGCAAGCATGCATCGAGGATTGCGCCGGGCCGGCACCGCCCAGTTACGGGCTTGCGGAGCTCAACGCCCTGCTCACGATCTGGACGGCCGCCGAGCTTCGCGATGCGATCGCGACACCGCCCACGATCGCTTTGACGCCTTTCCTGTCCAACTACATCGCCGCCATGGTCGAGCAGGCTTGCGCGCGGCGCTCAGTCCGCGTCCCCCGCTGGGTGCGGCTGATCGAGCCGCTTCGGGAGCCCGCCTTCGGATCCACGTTGAAGAGTTTGCGACTGCATCTGCTGACCCATTCGCCTCCGCCCTTCCGGCGCCGCAACATATTCATCGACGCGACGATCGGCGATCGAGTTTGACGCCATGCAACCCCTGGGGAGGGCAGATATCCAACGACTGCTGCAGATGCTCAACGAGGATTTGCGACAGACCGGCACGCAGGCCGAGATCTTCCTCGTCGGCGGCGCAGTCATGTGCCTCGCATACGGCGCGCGCGCTTCGACGCAGGATGTGGCTGCGCTCTTCCGGCCAGCGGCAGCGGTGCGTGAGGCAGCGGCGCGCGTCGCGATACGCGCGAATCTCGATCCGGGCTGGCTCAATGACGCGGTGAAGGGCTACTTGAGCGAGCACGGGGACTTCGCTCCTTTCCTCGAGCTCGATCACCTGCGAGTCATGATCGCTCAGCCCGAGTATCTGCTGGCGATGAAGTGCCTGGCCATGAGAATCGGCGCGGAATTCCACGACGAAGCGGACGTGCGCTATCTCCTCCGCCATCTCGACATCGACTCGTACGACCGCGCGCTCGCCGTGATCACGAAATACTACCCTCCAGAGCGCTTTCCGCAGAAGACGCTCTACGCGCTCGAGGAAATCCTGGCGAAGCCTGTCCCCTGAGACTCAGGTCCGCGCGAGTCGTCCTAGGGAACTCCGGGAACCCGCGGGCCCATTGCAAACGGTACGGGAGCAGCGAGCCGCAGTTGCTCGAAATCCGGATGCACGGGATTGAGCAGATAATTCCACTCCTGCTCGCTGATTGCTGAGGGCACCTTCAGCACTGCGCTCTTCGCTTCCGCCAGCCAACGAGTGCCGATGAGCTGGGTCGTCGCCGAGTAAGGCGAGAATTGCCGCCATGCGGCAGGTAGCTCATCCGGCGCGACGGACCCGACCCGCACCTCGTCGGGAATGAGCACGCTGGCGTAGACGAGCGGAGGCATTTGCCGCCTGTCCGTGATGTGGACCAGCAGCTCCAGCTGCGCGAGCGAGAGCGACTGAGCCGTGTAGATGACCCTGCGGCCCGTGGAGTGCCAGCGGCCGTCCACATGAAGTCCACCCACTCCACTCCAGAGCTCGCGGGCGAACTCCGCTCTGGCGATCCTGAACGCCTCGATCACGCCCAGTGCCCATAACGGATCCGGTTGAGCTCGTCGCGGACCAGCTGCGCGCCGGGATCGCTCGTCATGAGATCGAGCGGCTGCAGTCCATTGAGCGCGAGGCTCGGTGTCTTGAGCCAGGCGATGGCCTTGCTCCGGTCGCCGAAGATTTCTTCGGCCTCCACGACCGTGGTCATGAGGCGCACGATGCGATCGGAGGCCGCCTCGTCCAGCCGTTTGGCGGGGTTATGCTTGTAGCGCTTGCGCGAAGTCTCGCTGATCGCGAGCAGCCGCGAGCTCTGCGGGGGTGAGAGGCCCAGAAGCTTCTCGAGTCTGTCGATCACTCGCGCGGGTAACCCCCTGCGCACAAGCTGGTGCAGCTTGCCGAGCAAGCCGTCCTCCCCGCCCGCCGGTGGGAGGGGCCCAAGGATCTCATCGAAGACTTGAGCGTGCGTCATATACGATCTCCAACGCCGTGCTCAGTATAGGACCAAATGATCTTTTGTAAAGACCATTTGATACTGGCTTTGCAGATGCCGTCCTCGAGTAAGGTCGCTGCTCCGCATTCTTGATGGTTAATCCCGCAAATCCGCGGCGTTTTTGCTGATACGACCTTCATTTCTCCCGCTTTCGGCTGGGACGCGCTGCGGCAGCTCGACAAGCGGCTCCTGCCGGGACTGCGCTCCGCTCAGAGCTCCGGCGACGCTGGCGAGCAGACTGCGCCGGCGAAATAGAGTGGTACGAACCGCAGTCGCGATTCCTGCCGCCAGCCGTATGGCCCGCCATAGAGCACGATTCCTTCCGGAAGCTCCGGATGAGCCGCGAGGAGCAGGTGCATGCTGCGCAATGTCCCGCCCGCCCCTGATTTGACCTCCACCGGGCAGACCCGCCCGTCTCTTTGAATCAAATAGTCGATTTCCGCGGAGCTCGTGCGGCCCTCTCGCGCCCAGTAGTACAGCTCCCGGTTGTGGGCGACGAGCAACTCTTGGGCGACGAATTGCTCCGCAAGCTTCCCGCGGTGGATGGCGAGCAGGTCTTCCTGGCGCAGCTCGACGTTGACTGGAAGGTGAGTCAGCCGCTGCATCAGCCCGATATCGATCATCGAGGCTTTGAAACGTTTGCTGTTCACGTTACTCCCGAACGGCAATGCAGGCGTCTTGGTCGCCGGAATCTTGTGCAGCACCTCCGCCATGCAGAGGAGATCGAATGCCTTGTGAATGGTTGGGTTGGAGAACCCTTGGGCCAGACGCGAGTACTTGATCTGCTCGCCGACGGCTGCAGCACAGCTCGCAAGCACCTGATTCAAACAGTCCCGGTCCGCTCTGGGCGCGTATTTGGAGAAATCTTGTCGATAAGCGTCGAGGATTTCCGATTGCACCTCGAATGCCGCCAGCATCGAGCTGACGCCAAGGTACGTGCTCACTGCCTCCGGCATACCGCCGACGAAGAAATACGTCCTGAGCTGCTCGAGAAGGAGCCGGTGACTGACTTCGTCCAGGGCCGCCGGTGGTCCGCGCAGAGTCTCCCAGAGTGGCACATTGCCGCCTGCGAGCACGAACTCGGCAAACGTGAGCGGGTACATGTTGAGAAACTGCACCCGGCCAACCGGAAACGAAATCTCGCCGAGCGCGAACTCGAGGAGCGAGCCCGCGGCAACGACGTGCAATTGAGGTATCCCCTCGTAAAGGTAGCGCAGCGCGGTGAGCGCCCGCGGACAGGCCTGGATCTCATCCAGGAACAGGAGCGTCTCCCCCGGTGCGATGCGGCGGCCGACGGCCACCTCCAGTCGCGAAAGAAGCGTCTTGCTGTCCAGATTTCCCTGAAAGAGGGGATGGAGATCGACCCGCTTCTCGAGATCGATCTTGACCGTCGCCTGGAACTCGCTGCGACCGAACTCCTCGACCGACCAGGTCTTACCCACCTGCCGCCCGCCCCGGATGATCAGCGGCTTGCGGCGATCCGCCACCTTCCAGCGACGAAGCTGATCTTGGACGAGGCGCTTCAAGAGGTTTACCTTTAAAAAAGACAGGCTATTTTTAAGTTCAGCCTTTAAAAAGTAAAGGTCATTCTAGAATGACGTGGCGCTCGCCGTAGGTCTGAGGCGGCCTTTGATGGTCAAAAAACTCGAATTCGCAGCGTATCGACCAGTACCAGACCTCTGCCGAGCGAAGGTGGTAGAGTCGCCCGCCTCCCCCCTCGAGCGCTCCCCCGCCCATCGCCCATGCCGGCCAACGCCGCGACCTCATCAGCCGCCCCCGCCGATATCGCCTGGCGGGTGGTCGGGCTCCTGAACCTCTACCGGGTGCTGGTGCCGCTCGTGCTGCTGAGCGCGCTGTGGCTTTCCGGCCCGCCGCTCTCGATGGTGCCGCGCCCCGAGCTCTTCCTTGTCGCCTGCGTGCTCTATTTCACGGCGGCGGTGCTGCTCATCATCGCGCGGCGGCTGCGCTGGTCGACGCTGCGGCTGGTGGCGATGGTCAATGCCAGCGTCGACTCCGCGGCGATCGGCCTCA
Organism: Steroidobacteraceae bacterium; assembly: GCA_036000265.1. Lineage (GTDB taxonomy): Bacteria > Pseudomonadota > Gammaproteobacteria > Steroidobacterales > Steroidobacteraceae > 13-2-20CM-66-19. Next base: position 8,839 of record DASYGA010000175.1, read on the forward strand.
TCCTTTACGCCAGCGGCGGGGTCTCGAGCGGCTTCGGCATCCTGCTCGTGCTGCCGGTGCTCGCCATGGCCACCCTGGCCAAGCACCGCGACGCGCTGCTCATCGCCGCCATGGCCGCGCTCGCCGTCCTGGTGCAGCAGTTCTTCGTCGGCCTCGCCGCGCCGATCCATTTTGCCGAATACACCACGGCGGGCGTGCTGGGCGTGGTGTTGTTCGCGATCGCGGTGCTCGCCTGGCCGCTCGCCAACCGCATCCGCGAGAGCGAGGCGACGCTGCGCCGCCAGGAGGTCGACCTCGCAAACCTCGCGCAGCTCTCGCAGTACATCGTGCAGCATCTGCGCGAGAGCATCCTGGTGGTCGACCACCAGGACCGCATCCGCCTGATCAATGAGTCGGCCGCGCGCATGCTCGGTGACGACAAGGCTGTTCCGGATGCCCTCCTCGGCGAAGTCTCGCCGCGCCTGCTGTATCTGCTCGAGCGCTGGCGGCAGAGCACCGGCGATACCGGCATTTTCCCTGCGACGGAGCAGACTTTCGTCGGCGCGGACGGCGCCCAGGTCATCCGGGGGCACTTTGCGCCCCTCGGCACCTCGAGTCCCGCGCCGGTGCTCGTCTTCCTGGAGGACACGAGCCTGATCACGGAAAAGGTGCAGCAGTCGAAGCTCGCGGCACTCGGGCGCCTGAGCGCCAGCATCGCGCACGAGATCCGCAATCCGGTCGGCGCCATGAGCCACGCCGGCCAGCTGCTCGCCGAATCGCCGCATCTGGAGGCGCAGGAGCGGCGCCTGACCGAGATCATCCGCAACAACGCCGAGCGGGTGAGCGGCATCATCGACAGTGTGCTCAGGCTCTCGCGGCGGGAAGAGGCGCGGCTGGAGCACCTGCCCCTGCAGACCTGGAGCGAGGAGTTCACGGAGGAGTTCGTCGAGACCATGCAGTGGCCGCGGGAGCGGCTGAAGGTGAGCGGCCCCGCGGTGGAGATCGAGGTGCGCTTCGATCCGAGCCAGCTGCGGCAGATCGCGTGGAATCTCTGCGAGAATGCGATGCGCTACGCCTATCCGGACCGGCAGGCGCAGGGCGCGGGCGACGCCATCGAGATGCGCTGCGGCCGCCTGGCCTCCAATGGGCGCCCCTACCTCGAGGTCGCCGATCGCGGTCCCGGGGTGGCGCGGGAGCACGTGGACCGCATCTTCGAGCCCTTCTTCACCGGCGGCCGGGGAACGGGATTGGGCCTCTTTCTGGCCCGGGAGCTGGCCCAGACCAATGGCGCCACGCTGCTCTATGAGCCGCGTCACGGCGGCGGCAGCGTTTTTAGGCTGGTATTCGCAGATCCTCGACGCTGGGAGGTCGAGCATTGAATGCATCTTTGACAGGCGCCCGCGCCGAGCCGGCGAAACCGACCGTGCTGATCGTCGACGACGAGCCAGACCTGCTCGAGCTCGTCAGCCTTACCTTGAGCCGGATGAACCTGCGTACCCGCACGGCCCCGGACGTCACCACCGCCCGCAAGCTCCTCAAGAGCGAGGCGTTCGACCTCTGTCTCACCGACATGCGCCTTCCCGACGGGGATGGCCTGGACCTCGTGGCCTGGATCCAGGAGAACCGCGCGAATCTGCCGGTCGCGGTGATCACCGCCCACGGTAATGTGGAGTCCGCCGTGCGTGCGTTGAAGCTCGGCGCCTTCGATTTCGTCTCCAAGCCGCTCGATCTCGGGGTTCTGCGCAAGCTCGTCGGCAGCGCCATCCGCCTCGGCAGCGGCAGCTCTCCAGACGGTGGCGCCGATCCCAGCGGCGCACGGCTCATCGGCCGTTCGCAGGTGATGGAGCAGGTGCGTGAGATGATCTCGCGCGTGTCCCGCAGCCAGGCGCCGGTACACATCTTCGGCGAGTCCGGCACCGGCAAGGAGCTGGTCGCCCGGATGATCCATGAGTCGGGCGCCCGCCGCGAGGGCTCCTTCATCGCCGTCAACTGCGGCGCGATCCCGACGGAGCTGATGGAAAGCGAGCTCTTCGGCCACAAGCGCGGCAGCTTCACGGGCGCCGTCGCCGACAAGAAGGGCCTGGTGCAGACCGCCGAAGGCGGCACCCTCTTCCTCGACGAAGTCGCCGATCTACCCCTGCACATGCAGGTGAAGCTGTTGCGAGTGGTGCAGGAGAAGACCGTGCGTCCGGTCGGCGAGTCGCGCGAAGAGATCGTCGATGTCCGCATCTTGTCCGCTACCCACAAGAACCTCGCCGAGCTCGTCGCCCAGGGCCTCTTCCGCGAGGACCTGTTCTATCGCATCAACGTCATCGAGCTGCGCGTACCGGCGCTGCGCGAGCGCCCCGAGGATATCCCCGAGATCGCGCAGACGATCCTGGAGAGGCTCGGGCGCCGCTCCGGCATGCAGCCACCGCGCCTGGCGGAGGACGCCCTGGAGCTCCTGAAGTCCTATCCGTTTCCCGGCAACGTGCGCGAGCTCGAGAACGTGCTCGAGCGAGCACTGACTCTTTGCGTGAGCGGCGTGATTACTGCCGAGCACGTCAAGCTGCGCACAACATCACGGCCCTCGGCAACAGTACCCCTGTCCGCAGCCCCCGCGGCGGGCAATGCCGCCCTCGGAGAGCACCTCGAGGAGATCGAGCGCGACGCCATCATCAAGGCGCTCGAGAAGACGCGCTACAACAAGACGGCGGCGGCGAAGCTGCTGGGGATGAGCTTCCGGGCGCTGCGGTA
>DASYGA010000178.1:0-39995 GCA_036000265.1 Steroidobacteraceae bacterium
GCGGCCGTCCATGATCTGCTGCCGCACCATCATCGGTTGGGGCGCACCGCACAGGCAAGGCACGGCCCAAGCGCATGGCGAGGCTCTGGGCGCGGATGAGATCGCGGCCACTCGCAAGGCAATCGGCTGGCCCTACGAGCCTTTCGTCATACCCGGTGAGCTGCGCTCGGCATGGGACCATCGCGACCGCGGCGCGGCTGCGGAATCCGCCTGGCGGGAGCTGCTCGCGCGCTATCGCCGCGAGCACCCCGATCTGGCGCGCGAGCTGGCGCGCCGTTTGAGCGGCGAGCTGCCCGCAGACTGGCGCGAAACGGTATCCCGGGTGCTCGCCGCCGGGCTGGCGCAGCAGTCGCCGCAGGCGACCCGCCAGTCCTCCGAGGCTACGCTCAACGTGATCGCCCCGCGCCTGCCGGAGATATTCGGCGGCTCCGCGGACCTGACCGGTTCCAATAACACCAGGTTCAAGGCCGCACGCGACCTCGACCCGAAGGATGGCAGCGGCAATTACGCTCATTACGGTGTGCGCGAGTTCGGCATGACCGCGATCATGAACGGCATCGCCCTGCACGGCGGACTGCTGCCGTACGGCGGCACCTTCCTCGTGTTCTCCGACTACGCGCGCAACGGGGTGCGCCTCGCTGCGCTCATGAATACGCACGTGGTGCTGGTCTATACTCACGATTCGATCGGCCTCGGCGAGGATGGTCCCACGCACCAGCCGATCGAGCACCTGGCGAGCCTGCGGGCCATGCCGAACATGAGCCTCTGGCGCCCTTGCGACGCCTTCGAGACCGCGGTCGCATGGACTGCGGCTGTCGAGCGCCCCGGGCCCAGTGCGCTCGTGTTCAGCCGCCAGGCGTTGCCGCAGCAGGCGCGAACGGCCGAGCAGCAGGCGAACGTCCGTCGCGGGGGGTATGTCCTGATCGACTGTTCAGGCACGGCGGAGTGCCTGGTCATCGCGACCGGATCAGAGGTCGCCGTCGCCGCGCAGGCGGTGAGCGCGCTCAATGCCGGCGGCAGGCGGGTCAGGCTGGTGTCCATGCCTTGCACGGACATCTTCGACGCCCAGGATGACGCTTACCGGGAGGGGGTGCTCCCGCGCTCGGTTCGCCGACGCCTCGCGGTGGAGGCGGGCGCCACGCTATCGTGGTGGCGCTACGTCGGCACTGAGGGCCGGGTGATCGGCATCGATCGTTTCGGCGCCTCCGGCAAAGGCGCCGAGCTGCTCGCGCAGTTCGGCTTCACCGCGGAGCACATCGCGCGCGAGGCCGGCGAGCTGCTAAAGTCCGCAGGCTGAGTCAATCGCAACGCAACGAGGGGAAATATGCCCATCAAGGTCGGAATAAACGGGTACGGCCGCATTGGCCGCAACGTCCTGCGCGCAATCTACGAAGGCGGGCGCACCGGCGAGGTGCAGATCGTCGCTCTGAACGACCTGGGCGACGCGAAGACCAATGCGCATCTGACGCAATACGACACGGTACACGGCCGGTTTCCCGGAGAAGTCAAGGTTGACGGGGACTCAATGGTCGTCAATGGCGAGCGCATCCGCGTGCTCGCGGAGCGAGATCCGGCCAAGCTTCCGTGGGGGGCGCTGGGAGTCGATTACGTGCTCGAGTGCACGGGTCTGTTCACCAGCAAGGCCAAGGCCGGGGCGCACCTGGCCGGCGGCGCGAAGAAGGTGGTGATTTCCGCGCCTGGCGGCGAGGACGTTGACGCGACCATAGTCTATGGCGTCAATCATCAGATCCTTTCGAGCCGGCACACGGTCATCTCCAACGCCTCGTGCACCACCAACTGCCTGGCACCCGTCGCGAAGGTATTGCACGATGCCATCGGCATCTCCGCCGGCATCATGACTACGATTCATTCGTACACCAATGACCAGGTGCTCACGGACGTCTATCACAAGGATCTGCGGCGAGCGCGCTCGGCGACGATGTCGCAGATCCCGACCAAGACCGGCGCCGCGGCCGCGGTAGGCCTGGTGCTCCCGGAGTTGAAGGGTCGGCTCGACGGCTTCGCCGTGCGGGTGCCCACCATCAACGTTTCCCTCGTCGACCTCACGTTCACGGCCAAGCGCGAGACCACGGTTGAGGAAGTCAACCAGGCGCTGCGCAGTGCCGCGGGCGGCGCATTGCGGGGCGTTCTGGCGTACAACGAGGCACCGCTGGTATCGATAGACTTCAACCACGATGCGCATTCGTCGGTGTTCGACGCCACCCTCACCAAAGTGATCGGCGGCACGCTGGTGAAGGCCTGCTCCTGGTATGACAATGAGTGGGGCTTCTCCAATCGCATGATCGACACGACGCTCGCCTGGGCCAAGGCGTCATGAGGGTTCTGCGCATGACGGATATGGACCTGCGCGGCAAGCGGGTCTTGATCCGTGAGGACCTCAATGTCCCGGTACAGGACGGGGTCGTGACCAGCGATGCGCGCATCCGCGCGGCGCTGCCGACGATCCGTCATGCGCTCGAGAAGGGCGCCAAGGTCTTCATCCTCTCGCATCTCGGCCGCCCGGAGGAGGGCAAGCTCGATGAGACCTTGTCGCTGAAGCCGGTGGCGGTGCGCCTCTCGGAGCTGCTCGGCAAGGCCGTGCCGCTGCGGCGCGACTGGCTCGATGGCGTCGATTGCGAGGCCGGTACGGCCGTGCTCTGCGAGAACGTGCGCTTCAACAAGGGTGAGAAGAAGGACGATGCGGCGCTCGCCCGCAGAATGGCCGCTCTGTGTGATGTGTTCGTCATGGACGCCTTCGGCACCGCGCACCGGGCGGAGGCCAGCACCCACGGCGTCGTGCGCTTCGCGAGGACAGCCTGCGCGGGGCCGCTGCTGGTCGGCGAGCTCGAAGCTCTCGAGCGCGCGCTCGAGAAGCCGGCGCGGCCGCTGCTCGCCATCGTCGCCGGATCGAAGGTCTCGACCAAGCTCACGGTGCTCGAATCGCTCCTGGCCAAGGTCGACAAGCTGATCGTCGGTGGCGGCATCGCCAACACATTCCTGGCGGCCACCGGTGTGCAGGTGGGCAAGTCCCTCTACGAGGCGGAGCTGCTCGATGTGGCGCGCCGCCTCATGGCGCAAGCGCGCGCGCGGGGGGCCGAGATTCCGCTGCCTACCGACGTAGTGGTGGCCAAGGAGCTCGCGGCGACCGCGCATGCCGACGTGCGTCCCATCCACGAAGTTCGCCCCGACGAGAGGATCCTCGATATCGGGCCGGACACCGCGGACCGGCTGAGCGGGATGGTGCAATCGGCTGGCACCATCATCTGGAACGGCCCGGTCGGTGTGTTCGAGTTCGAGCAGTTCGGCGAGGGCACGCGCGCCATCGCTCAGGCGATCGCGCGCAGCAAGGCATTTTCCCTGGCAGGCGGCGGCGACACTCTGGCGGCCATCGAGAAGTACGGAGTCGAGGATGGAATCTCCTACATCTCCACGGGCGGCGGCGCCTTCCTCGAGTTCGTGGAAGGCAAGACCCTGCCGGCCGTCGCTGCCCTCGAGGAGCGCGCAAGCGGCTGACATATGCTGAGACGAACGAAGATCGTGGCGACCGTTGGTCCAGCGACCGACGACATCGGCATCTTGACGGATATGATGCGCGCCGGACTGGATGTCGTGCGGCTCAATGCCTCGCATGGGACGGCCGCGGATCACCGGCGGCGACTCGGAATGGTGCGCGAGGCCGCCCAGCGAGCCAACAAATGCATCGGAGTTTTACTCGACCTGGGTGGACCCAAGATCCGCATCGAGGGTTTCCGTGACAAAAGGGTGATGCTGCAGGAGGGCGAGGCGTTCACGCTGGACACGGCCCTCGACCCGAAGGCGGGTACGGATCAGGAAGTCGGCGTCGCCTACAAGGACCTCCCCAAGGACGTGGCTTCCGGCGACACGCTGCTGCTCGGTGACGGCCAGATCATCCTCGATGTCGAGCGGGTCAGCGGCACGAGAATCGAGACGCGTGTACGCGCCGGCGGCGAGCTGTCGGACCGCAAAGGCCTGAACCGTCAGGGCGGCGGCATTTCCGCACCTGCCATCTCGGAGAAGGATCGCGAAGACATCCGCTTCGCGGCCGAGGAGCGTGTCGACTACCTCGCCGTTTCCTTCGCGCGGGATGCCGCCGATATCGAGCAGGCGCGTACGCTGGTCCGCCAGGCGGGCGGCGATGCGCGCATCGTGGCCAAGGTGGAGCGGCACGAGGCAGTCGCCAACCTGCCAGGCATCATCGAGGCCGCGGACGTCGTCATGGTGGCCCGTGGGGATCTGGGTGTGGAGATGGGCTACGCCGAGCTGACCGGGCTGCAGAAGACCATCATCCATCAGACCCGCGGCAAGAACCGCGTGGTGATCACCGCCACGCAGATGATGGAGTCGATGATCCAGAATCCGGTGCCGACACGCGCCGAGGTCAGCGACGTGGCCAATGCGGTCATGGATGGCACCGATGCCGTGATGCTCTCGGCCGAGACCGCCGCGGGACGTTACCCCGTGAAAGCGGTGGAGGCGATGGCGCAGGTCATCGAAGGCGCCGAGAAGTACCAGCTCACCCACAGCCGCATGCGCCACCGCACGGAGGGGCAGTTCAGGGGGTCCGAGGAGGCGATCGCCATGGCCGTCATGTATACGGCCAATCACCTGAAGGTGCGCGCCATCGTGGCACTGACCGAGTCGGGGGCGACGCCCCTGTGGATGTCGCGCATCCGATCCGATATCCCGATCTATGCCTTCACGCGGCACGAGCCCACCCGCCGCCGCGTCACGATCTACCGCGGTGTCTATCCCGTCATCTTTGATGTGACACGCGCCTCGTCGACCGGGGAGCTCTATGGCGCCCTGTTCTCGCGCCTGCTCGAACTCGACCTGGTCAAGCGCAAGGATCTGGTGATCCTCACCAAGGGGGAGCTGTCGGGGGTCCAGGGCGGCACGAACTCCATGCAGATCCTGCAAGTCGCGTAGAATTCCAGCGGGCGAATGCCCCAGCTCACGGTGCTGGCGAGGCGACGTGCGAAGGCAAATCAGTGAGCGGCCCAAAATCGCTCCGGGCGATTTTGTGCGCCGATGGAAGTAGAAGTCGCGAGTAGAATGCCGCCGCGGCCGACCGTCGGGCTGGTGCTGACTGGCGGCGGCGCGCGCTCCGCCTACCAGGTGGGTGTGCTTCTGGCGCTGACGGAGCTGCTGCCGCGCGCTCGTAATCCCTTTCCGGTCATCGTCGGCACCTCCGCGGGCGCGGTGGCCGCCTGCGTGCTCGCAGCCGAGGCGCACCGCTGGCGCCGCGCGGTGGCTGGACTCGAGCGCGTCTGGGCGAACTTCCGCACGGGCCAGGTGTTCCAGGTCAATCCGGTGCACACGCTGCGCGCCGGCATGCACTGGCTGCTCGCACTGATTTCCGGCGGACTGGTGCTCTCGCCTCCCAAGGCGCTGCTCGACAACAGCCCGCTGCGGCAGCTGCTCGCGACGAATGTCGATTGCGGCAGCATTCATCGCAGCATCATGCGTGGACACCTGCAGGGTTTCGCGCTCTGCGCCACGAGCTACGCCACGGGCCAATCGGTGGCCTTCTTCGACGGCCGGGGGTCGATCGCCGAGTGGACACGCGCGCAGCGCATCGGCCGGCGCACCGAGCTGACGCTCGATCATCTGATGGCGAGTGCCGCGATCCCGCTGCTCTTTCCGCCGATGTGCATCGGCCGGGAATACTTCGGCGATGGCGCCATGCGCCAGTTGAATCCCCTGAGTCCCGCGATCCACCTGGGCGCCGATCGGCTGCTGGTCGTCGGCGTGCATGCTCGGCGGGCGGACGGCGTCGGCGCCGGCAGCGGAACCAGCCGCAAGATGCCGACGCCGGGTGAGGTGCTCGGCTACATGATCGATACGCTGTTCACGGATCAGGTTTACGGCGACCTCGAGCAGATCGAGCGCATCAACCAGCTCGTGCGCGAAGCGCCATTCGCGGCGCGGGGCCTGCGGCAGGTGGACACACTGATGCTCGCTCCAAGCATCGACCCGCGGGAGATCGCCGCACGATACGTCGGCGATATGCCGCGCAGCCTGCGCGCACTGCTGCGTGTCATCGGCGGGCGCGACGTTTCGGGATACCAGCTCGCGAGCTATCTGATGTTCGAGGCGAGCTATACCCGGGCGCTGATCGAGCTCGGCTACCGCGATGCCATGGAGGCGAGGGCGGCGCTGATCGCCTTCATGAGCGGCGAGCGGCTGCCGCCTCTCATGACTGCCGCCGGAGTGGCTCAGGCGACTTGAAATGCGCTTCGCGCAGGCCTTAACGGCGCTCGCTGCGCAAACCCCGTCCGTGTAGCGGCGCCAAGGCGCGCCGAATCAGGAGCTACTGAAGCTTCAGGCCCGTGTGACGGGAAGTCACGGCGGGGAAGTCCGCGGCGAACTGCGCGACCAGCTTGTCGATGATGTAGACGGAGCGATGCTGCCCGCCAGTGCAGCCTACCGCCACGGTCAGATAGCCACGGTTGCTCGCCACATACTCCGGAATCCGCGCGCGGATGAACTGTGCGATATCCGCGACCAGGGCCGCGGCGTTGGTATGCGCTTCGAGAAAGCGGATGACCTCGGCGTCGCGGCCGGTGAGGCCGCGCAGCGCGGGCTCCCAATAAGGGTTGGGCAGAGAGCGCGCATCGAACACGAAGTCGGCATCGCCCGGTATGCCGTGCTTGAAGCCGAAGGATTCGAAGGCGAGCGACAGGCGGCCGGCGTTCGGCTCGCCGACCCGCAGCCTGATGAGATCACGCAGCGCGTGTACGCCGAGCCGCGAGGTGTCGATCACGAGATCGGCGCCGTAGACGATGGGCTCGAGAACCTGCCGCTCCATGGCTATCGCGGCGCGCAGGTCCACGTTGTGTCGGCTCATCGGGTGCTTGCGCCGAGTTTCGGCGAAGCGCCGCAGCAGCTCCTCGTCCGTTGCGGTCAGGAAGATGGCTTCGCATTCGATCCCGCTGCGGCGCAGCTCGTCGATCAGCCGCGGGACGGTGGCAATCTCCGCGGCGGTGTTGCGCGCATCGAGCCCGACCGCTGCGCGCTCATACGTGGGCTCAGGGCTGCGTACAGCGTGTGAGATGAACGGCTTGAGCAGCGCCGCCGGGATGTTGTCGATGCAATAGAATTCCAGGTCCTCGAGCATGTGCAGGGCCACGCTCTTGCCGGAGCCGGAAAGGCCGCTCAGGACGATGATGCGCACCGCACGTCAGGCGCGTAACGCCCGGCCCTCGACGGCGTGATGATCCGTCAGCTTCTCCTTGTGCTTCTTGATGCAGCGGTCGAGCTTGTCGGCCATCAGATCGATCGCCGCATACATGTTTTCCTCGGTCGCATCCGCGTGGATCGAGTTGCCGCTCACGTGCAGGGTGGCCTCGGCCTTCTGCCGCAGCTTCTCCACCGTCAGGACGCAGTGCACGTCGATGACCTGCTCGAAATGCCGTCCGATGCGCTCGAGCTTCTTCTCCACGTAACCTCGCAGGGCGGGGGTCACCTCGACGTGGTGGCCAGTGACGTTGAGCTGCATAGGCGTCTCCTTCTCACGTGTTGTGGCTGACATCATCGCAATGGAATCGGCGCTACATCTGGCCCAGGCTCGCCCGCCGGCGCTCGTTCGAGGGGGGAATGCCCATCGCCTCGCGGTACTTGGCGACGGTGCGGCGCGCGACCGGAATGCCCTCGGCCGACAGGAGCTCGGCGATGCGGCCGTCGCTCAACGGCGATTCCGCATTCTCGTCCTTGACGAGCTTCCTGATCTTGGCGCGGATGGCGGTCGAGGAGGTGCCCGACCCGTCCGCGCCCTCGACGTGGCTCGAGAAGAAGTAGCGCAGCTCGAACACTCCGCGTGGTGTGTGCATGTACTTGCCGGAGGTGACGCGGGAGATGGTCGACTCGTGCATGCCGATGGCCTCGGCGATGTCTTTGAGGATCATCGGCCGCATGTGCTCCTCGCCCTGCTCCAGAAAGGCGGTCTGGCGCTCCACGATCGAGCGGGCAACCTTGATCAGGGTTTCGTGCCGGATCTCGAGACTTTTCAGCAGCCACCGCGCTTCCTGCAGCTGTGCCCGCATGGTGGCGTGGCTGGCATTGCGCCCGATCAGGCTGGCGTAGCTCTGATTGAGGCGCACCCGCGGCAGCGTGGCCGAGTTGATCTCCACCGCCCAGCCGTGCTCGGTCCTGCGGACGAAGACATCGGGGACCACGTACTCGGCCGAGCCCGCGCTGACGGTGGCGCCCGGTCGTGGATGACAGGAGCGCACCAGCGCAAGCGCGCAGGCGAGATCCTCATCGCTCGCCCGCAGCTCCCGCTTTACGACCGCGAGCTCCCTGCCGGCTATGCGCTCGAGGTGGTGCCGGGCGATCTCGATCGCGGCATTGACTCCTGGGATTGCCGGGTCGAGCTGTCGCAGCTGCAGCTCGATGCACTCACCGACGGAGCGCGCGCCGATGCCCGGCGGATCGAGTGCCTGGACGTCGAGCAACGCGGCCTCGACCTCGGCGGTCTCGCAATGGATCTCCGGACGCAGAGTGCTGGCGATCTCCTCGAGCGGCTCGGTCAGGTAGCCATCGTCACTGATGGCATCGACGATGGCGCGCGCGATCGCCAGCTCCCGGGGCTCGAGCTTCGCGAGCTCCAGCTGCCAGAGCAGATAGTCCTGCAGCGACTGGCCCGCGGAGTCGGCGAACTCCTGCTGCCGATCGTCGTCATCGCCGCTCCACTGCGCCTCGGTCGGGCCGGCGCTGTGCTCGCCCCAGCTCTCGTCCAGCACCTCGACGGTACTCTCGGGAGGCGCTTCGGCGGCCTCGATCGGCTCGGGGGCTTCGGCATGCTCCAGCATGCCGGTATCGAGCGTCTCCTCATGGCCCTCGTCCGTCGGCTCGAGCATGACGTTGGTCTCGAGCAGCTCGCGGATATGCGCTTGCAGCTCGAGGGCAGGCAGCTGCAGGAGCCGGATCGCCTGCTGCAGCTGCGGGGTCATCGTCAATTGCTGACCCAGCTTGAGCTGCAGGGAGGGCTTCAGCATGGCGGCACGGGCGTGGCGGGGGGTGTCCTACTGTAAGTCACTGATATAGCACAGATTTATTGGGATTTCGGTGCAGACGACGCCGAACTGCCCGCGAGCTCTTTACAGCTTGAACGACTCACCCAAGTACACCTCACGCACTTGGGGGTTGGCAAGGATTTCTTCCGCACTTCCTTGAGCGATCACAGTGCCCTGATTGACGATATACGCGCGGCCGCAGACCCCCAGGGTCTCGCGCACGTTGTGGTCGGTAATCAGTACCCCGATGCCGCGGCTGGTCAGCTCGCGGATGATGCGCTGGATGTCGAGCACCGAGAGTGGATCCACCCCGGCAAAGGGCTCATCGAGGAGCATGAAGCGGGGCTCGGCAGCGAGCGCCCGTGCGATCTCCACGCGCCGCCGCTCGCCGCCCGACAGCGACACCCCGAGGCTGCGGCGCACGTGTCCTATGCGCAGCTCCTCGAGCAGTTCCTCGAGCCGCTGCTCGCGCGCGCCGCGCTCGAGGTCGCGCCGCGTCTCGAGTATGGCGAGCACGTTGTCTTCGACCGACAGCTTGCGGAAGACCGAAGCCTCCTGCGGCAGATACCCTAGCCCGAGCTGCGCGCGCCGATGCATCGGCAGGAGTGTCAGGTCAGTCTCGCCCAGGTAGATGCGGCCGGCATCGCAGGGCACGAGCCCGACGATCATGTAAAACGCCGTCGTCTTGCCCGCGCCGTTCGGACCCAGAAGGCCGACCACCTCGCCATTGGCGACTTCGATGCTCAGGTTGCGGACGACTTTCCGGGATTTATAGCTCTTCTCGAGCCCGCTCGCGCGCAGAACCGTCATGGTGCGCCCGGTGGCGGCGGGGCGCTGGCGCCGGGTCCCGCAGGGTGAGCCGATTGCCGCGGCGTGCCCGAGGCCTTGGGCGGGACGGTGGCGCGTTTGGCCTGTGCAGGGCCGCCGGTCGGCTTCGCCGCGGCCTGCGGTGTGATGGTGATGTGCACACCCTGGCGCGCGCCCGAGGATGTCGCCAGCACCTTCTGGTCGCGGATGCTGTAGGCAATGGAGGGAGCGCTCATCTCGTTGCGCCCATCCGAGATCCAGGCATCGTCGGTCAGCAGTACGGTGCCCTGGCTCACGTCGTACACGATCTGATCCGCATGGCCCTTCTCGATGCCGAGATCGTCGGCGCGCTGCTGCTCGAATTGCGCTGGACTGCCGGTGATCGTGGCGTCCGCGATCTGATTGTCGCGGAACTGCACCGTCGCCTGGTCGGAGTGCAGGCTGCCGCGCGGCGGCGCGTCGATCTGCACGTTCCCCTGGAACGTCCAGCGGCTGTTCTGGAAATTGAGGCCGGTGGCGCGCGCGTGATCGGCACGAACCCGTGTGGCGCCCTGCGAAACCACGATGTTCTTGAATACTATCGTGTTTGTTTTGCCATCGACGTCGGACGAAGCCGCGTCGACATTGATCTTCGCTTTCGCGTCGACGGGTAACAGCTGCAGGGCCGCAGGGCGGACACCGTACGCCGCCACGGCGGCAGACGTGACGGCGACGTGCGGGATCGCCGCCGCGAGCGCGGGCGCGAGGTAGAGGAGATGGAGCTTACTGCGAGAAGGTGCCATGTACGTTGGATTCCAATTGCACGCGGTGGTCCTTCAGATTGGCGATGAGCCCGACGGAGCTCAGCGGCCGCCCGGACCAGATCATCTGCACGGGCTCCCGGGTGCTCACGATATCGGCGCGGATGTCCACCGACAGTGCGGTGGTGGAGAATTGCGCCGCTCCCGAAGCGGGCAGCATGCCGGAGACACGCACGTTGCCCGCAAGCCGCGCCTGCTGTGTAGCCTGCACGAGATCGCCGCGATCGGCCGTCACCGTCCACGGGTTGCCATCTGCGTCGTGAAAGCTCATACGTACCTGCGTGAGCAGCACCTGGCCTTCATTCGGCAGCTGGCGGATGGTGGCGGCATCGAGAGTGTAGAGCGGCCGCCCATCCGCGCCGGTCTCCACGAGACTCGCATCGCTGGCCGAATACCCTTCGTTGAACGCATTCTCGCGTACCGTGGCTGACGGAGGAGCTGCACCTTGCTGTTGCGAAAGCAGCAATGATGCGACGATCACCGCCACGATGGTAAGGATCGCAAAGAGGCGGTAGATCATGCGACGGCGGCGGCGTTCCGGCGCGCCTCCAGAAGATAATCGCATACCTCCCGCACCGCTCCGCTTCCGCCAGGAAGCCGGGTGATCACGCGCGCGGCGCTGCGCGCCTCCGGGTGGGCGTCCGCGACTGCAAACGACACGCCTACCGCGCGCATGAGTGGCACGTCCGGCAGATCATCGCCCACGCAGGCGCACTCGCTCGACGCGACTTTCAGCCGTGCGCGCAGCCGATCAAAGGCGGCAAGCTTGTCGTTCACGCCTTGCAGCAGGTGGCGAACGCCGAGCTCCCGGCACCGTTTGGCCGTCATGCTCGAGCGCCGGCCCGAGATGACCGCTATCTTGATACCGGCGGCTGCGAGCAGCTTCAGGCCGAGTCCGTCGCGTACGTGGAAGACTTTCAGCGTCTCGCCGCGCACGCCGTAATAGAGACGTCCGTCCGTCAGCACGCCATCGACGTCGAGCACCAGGAGGCGCACTCGAGCGGCCGGCTCGGAAGGGCTCGCGGTGGCGGGGCTCACATCACGCCGGCGCGGAAGAGATCGTGCACGTTGAGCGCGCCGATCAGGCGCCCCTGCTCATCGGCAACGGGGAGAGCCGTGATGCGATACACCTCCATCAGGTGCACGGCCTCGGCAGCGAGGTCCTGCGGGCCGATGCTCTTGCATGGCGAGGTCATCACCTCACCCATGGTCGCGCTATGAATGTCGGTCTGATGATCGAGAGCGCGGCGTAGATCGCCGTCCGTGAACACGCCGAGAATCCTGTTGCTGTCGTCCACGACGACGGTCATGCCCAGGCCCTTCCTGGACATCTCGAGCAGTCCCTCGCCGAGCCGCATCTTCGCACCGACTCGGGGCAAGGCGTCGCCGGTGCGCATGATCTGCTCCACGTGCAGTAAAAGCTGACGCCCGAGGCTACCGCCGGGATGCGAGCGTGCGAAGTCCTGCTTGGTGAAGCCGCGTGCCTCGAGCACTGCGACGGCCAGCGCGTCGCCCATCGCAAGCGTCGCCGTGGTGCTCGCGGTGGGTGCCAGATTGAGCGGGCAGGCCTCCTCCGGCACGCTGACATCGAGCGCCACCGTGGCTGCACGCCCGAGTGTCGAGTCGGTTTTTCCGACCATGACGATCAGCGGTACCGCCAGACGCTTCAGGTGCGGCAGCAGCAGCAGCAGCTCCGGCGTCTCGCCGGAATTCGAGAGGGCGAGCACCGCGTCCCCACGAGTGATCATGCCGAGATCGCCATGACCGGCTTCGGCGGGGTGCAGGAAGAATGATGGAGTCCCCGTGCTGGCGAGCGTCGCAGCGACCTTGCGCGCGATGTGGCCGGACTTGCCCATGCCGGTGACGACCACCCGGCCCGGGCATTCCAGGCATACCCGGCAAGCGGCCGGGAACTGGCCATCGAGCCGCGCGAGGAGCGACTCGACGGCTCTCGCCTCGATGGCCAGGGCGCGTCGCGCGGTGGCCAGCAGGCTGCTGTGATCGGCAGGGATGGCGGCAGAGCTCATGAGGGGGGTGATAATATCCGACGGATGACCTCACAGGACATTGCGCGGCTCATCCGCGCCGGCCTTCCCGGAGCCGACGTTCGGGTACAGTCGGACGACGACACTCATTTTCAGGCGCGTATCGTGGCCGAGCAGTTCGCCGGCAAGCGCGGCGTCGCCCGCCATCAGCTCGTCTACCAGACTCTCGGTGAGCGCATGGGCCGCGAGATCCACGCACTCTCGATCGAGGCCCTGACCCCGGCCGAAGCCGGGCAGGAGTGACGTGGACAAGCTGCAAATACAAGGGGGAACACCTCTGCAGGGTGAGGTACGCATCTCCGGCGCCAAGAACGCCACCCTGCCCATTCTTGCCGGTGCACTGCTCGCCGACGGGCCGGTGATCGTCGGCAATGTCCCGCACCTGAAGGACGTTACCACGACAGTCGAGCTCCTGGGTGGCATGGGTGCGACGGTCACGGTCGATGAGCGGATGCGCATCGAGGTGGATCCGACCACGGTACGTGACTGCTTCGCGCCTTATGAGCTGGTCAAGACCATGCGGGCCTCCATCCTCGTGCTCGGGCCGCTCGTGGCCCGCTACGGGCGGGCCGATGTGTCGCTGCCGGGCGGCTGCGCGATCGGCGCGCGGCCAGTCAACATCCACGTCGCGGGCCTGCAGGCCCTCGGGGCCGACATCACGATCGACGGCGGCTACATCCGCGCGCGCGCGGGCCGGCTGCGGGGCGCGCGCCTGGTGCTCGACACCGTGACCGTCACGGGCACCGAGAACTTGATGATGGCCGCGGCGCTTGCCGAGGGCGAGACCATCATCGAGAACGCCGCGCGCGAGCCCGAGGTGGTCGATCTCGCGCAATTCCTGATCTCGATGGGCGCGAAGATCCGGGGCGCCGGAACCGACAAGATCGTGGTGGAAGGCGTCGAGAGGCTGCGCGGCACTTCATACGAAGTCCTGCCCGATCGCATCGAGAGCGGCACTTACCTGGTTGCCGCGGCCATCACGCGCGGCAACGTGCGGATCAAGAATACGCGCCCGGACCATCTCGACGCGGTGCTGTCGAAATTGGAAGAAGCCGGGGCCAAGGTAGGGGTAGGCGATACCTGGGTGGAGGTGGATATGCGCGGCCGCCGGCCCCGCGCCGTCGACGTGCGCACCGCGCCTTATCCTGCATTCCCGACCGACATGCAGGCGCAGTTCGCCGCGCTCAACACCGTGGCGGATGGCGTCGGCACCATCATCGAGACCATCTTCGAGAATCGCTTCATGCATATGCTGGAGATGCGGCGCCTCGGCGCGGAGATCCGCCTTGAAGGTAATACGGCCATCATCCGCGGTGTCGAGCGCCTCACGGCCGCGCCGGTGATGGCGACCGATCTGCGGGCTTCTGCGAGTCTGGTGCTCGCCGGGCTCGTTGCCGAGGGCCGCACCGACGTCGAGCGGATCTATCACATCGATCGCGGCTACGAGGCGATCGAGGAGAAGCTGGCGCAGCTCGGCGCCCAGATCAGGCGCGTCCCTAATTAGATTGGCGCAAAGCGCGGCATCCTGAAGGGCGCGGTGCCGGGGCGTAGACTGCGCGGCAAACATCTGGAGGTGGCTATGCGGATTGGAATGGTGGGGCTCGGGCGCATGGGCGCCAACATGGTGCGCCGGCTCATCAGAGGCGGACACGAATGCGTCGCGTACGATCGGTCGCCAGAGGCAGTGCAGGCAGTGGCCGCGGATGGCGCCATCGGCGCCAACTCGCTTGCGGAGCTCGTGCGCGCCCTCGCTCCGCCGCGCGCGGTGTGGATCATGGTGCCCGCGGCGCTCGTCGACAGCGTCATTGCGGAACTGCGGCCGCTGCTCTCATCGGGCGACATCCTCATCGATGGCGGCAACTCCCATTACCAGGACGACATCCGCCGGGCGGAAGAGTTGCGCCCGGCAGGCCTGCATTACGTCGATGCGGGGACCAGCGGCGGCGTGCTCGGCCTCGAGCAGGGCTATTGCCTGATGATCGGCGCCGAGCCTGGCGTGTTCGGCACGCTGGAGCCGGTGTTCGCGACGCTCTCGCCAGGCGGGCGCCGGCCACAGGCCGCGAGCGGTGAGAGCCCGGCCCGGGCCACGGCGCAGATGGGTTATCTGCACTGCGGGCCGAACGGCGCCGGACACTTCGTAAAAATGGTGCATAACGGCATCGAGTATGGGGTGATGGCGGCCTACGCCGAGGGCTTGAACCTCCTCCAACATGCCGACGCCGGCCTCAAGCGTGAGGAGGCGGACGCGGAAACCGCGCCGCTTTCCAACCCGCGCCTCTTCCAGTATCGGCTCGATACCGCTGCAGTGGCGGAAGTCTGGCGGCACGGCAGCATCATTTCCTCCCGCCTCCTCGATCTCACCGCGGAGGCATTGGCTGCCGACCCGGTCCTTGGCCGATTCGGCGGCCGCGTGTCGGACTCCGGTGAAGGGCGATGGACGGTACAGGCGGCAGTGGAGATCGGTGTCCCCGCGCACGTGTTATCCGCTGCGCTTTACTCGCGCTTCGAGTCGCGCGGGCGTGCGGAATTCGCCGACAAGCTGCTCTCGGCCATGCGGCTCGGCTTCGGCGGCCACGTGGAAAAAGCCGCAGGCGCGGTTTCCGGCGACGAGCGCCGGCCCGGGCAAAAGAAATCCTGAGGGGGTAATGATGGAGCGGCGAGACAGCGACACCCTGGTGCTCTTCGGGGCGACCGGAGACCTCTGCTACCGGAAGATATTTCCGTCCCTCTACAACCTGGTCCGCCGCGGATTGCTCCATGTGCCGGTGATCGGCGTGGCGCGCGCGGGATGGAACCTGGAGCAGCTTGCCGGCCGCGTGCGCGACAGCATCAAGAAGTTCGTCTCGTCACCGGATGAGGAGGCCCTCTCACGTCTGGTGGCGCTGCTGCGCTACCACGACGGCGACTACCGGGAGCGCGAGACCTTCGTCGCGCTGCGCCAGGCGCTGGGTGAATCGCAGCGCCCGCTCTACTACCTCGCCATTCCGCCGAGCATGTTCCCGGTGGTGATCGATCATCTGGGCAGCTCCGGGTCCGCCCGCGGCGCCCGCGTCGTGGTCGAGAAGCCCTTCGGGCGCGATCTCGCCTCGGCTCAGGCACTCAACCAGGTGCTGCAGAAGCAATTCGCGGAGAGCTGCATCTTCCGCATCGATCACTACCTCGGCAAGGAGGCCGTGCAGAACCTGCTCTACTTCCGCTTCGCCAACTCCTTCCTCGAGCCCATCTGGAATCGCAACTTCGTGGCCAGCGTGCAGATCACGATGGCGGAGACACTCGGGGTCGCCGGGCGCGGCAAGTTCTACGAGGAGACGGGCGCCATCCGCGACGTCATGCAGAATCACCTGCTGCAGATCCTGGCGCTGCTCGCGCTCGAGCCGCCGGTGAACTCCGAGGGCGAGTCGCTGCGCGATGAAAAGGTGAAAGTCTTGAAAGCAGTGCGACCGGTGCGACCGGACTGCATGGTGCGCGGGCAGTTCGCCACGTATCGCCAGGAGCAGGGTGTGGCGCTCGACTCCAAGGTGGAGACGTATGCGGCGATGCGGCTGGAGATCGATTCCTGGCGCTGGAGCGGTGTGCCGTTCTATCTGCGTGCCGGCAAGTGCCTGCCGGTCACCGCCACGGAGGTGGTCGTCGACCTGAAGGAGCCACCGGCGCGTGTGTTCGGCGAGCTCGGCCCGGAGTATCCCAACTTCGTTCGGTTCCGCGTCGGACCGGACGTCGCAATCGCGCTGGGCGCGCACGCAAAGAAAGCGGGGCCGGCCATGCAGGGACGCGAGGTGGAGCTCTTCGTTGCGCAGCACGAGGCGGACGCGATGGACGCGTACGAGCGGCTGATCAGCCTGGCGCTCATCGGTGACACGTCGCATTTCGCGCGGCAAGACGAGGTGGAAGCGGCCTGGGCGATAGTGGATCCGGTGTTGGCTACCGGAGACATGCCGCACATCTATACCTGCGGGACGTGGGGGCCAAAGGAGTCGGAGCAGTTGCTGACCGGCGACTGCGGTTGGCACAATCCAGGTGCCGAGCCGCAGGGTTGGACGCGATCGTGCGCGGCCTCGGGCGTGCCGATGGGAAAATTCGCACCGTAGTATCGGACGGCCGGCGGCTACTGCTGCGCCGGCTCGATCCCGCAGCGGTAGATCCGTTCGGCACCGGGACCGAGGCGCAATGCGCCAGCCCATTCCGGCCGGTTGAAGGCGTTGGCCATGCATTCCATCGGCTCCAGCGCGATCGAGCGCCGCGCACCATGCTGCAGCGTATCGCCGGTGAATGCATGCATCACGCCCCGCTGCTGCCAGACCGTCACGTGGAATCCGCTCTTCGGGTCCGTCAGCAGCGTTCGGATACGACCGTCCGCCGCTGCGATCAGATCCGTGTAGCCCTGATCGAGAATGCTGCCGCCGATCAGGCGTGAGCGCCGGAAATCGAGGGCAGGTGCATCGTCCAACGGTACGTAAGCGGCGCCGCCTGGCAGCGCGATGAGGTCGGTGCCGGTGCTGATGAGCGTTCGCGCAGTGATCTGCAGCATCCACCCGTTCACGGAGTCGTCGCTGACGCGGAAGTACGGATGCCAACCGAAGAAGCACGGAGCGATCTGCCCGCCGGTGTTTCGCATCCGTGCCTCGAGGGTGAGGCCGGCGGTGTCGAGGGTGAAGCTCACGGAAAGGTCGATGGAGAACGGATAGCCCGGCGCTTCACTGATCGACGTGCTCAATATCGCCCGGGCGCAGCCGCTGCCGGCAACGAGCTCCGCCACCGCAAAATCGCAGTCGCGTACGAAACCGTGGCGGCAGTCCCGCTGTCCGGGGGCTGCCGCGGGCCGCAAATCGTGATCATGCCCATCGAAGCGATAGCGCGCGTCGGCAATACGGCCGGCGAAGGGCGCCATGACCGCGAAGCGCGAGCCGGGGCGCGCGATGATTGCGGCCGCATCGCGGTAGCCTGCCGCGATGTCGAAGGGATGGCCCTGGCGCGAAACCTCGAAGCCGATGAGCGTGGCTCCGTGACAGGCGATCTGCACGCGCCGGCCGCCATCGTCCCGAAGAACGACGGTGGGTTGATCGCCCAGCAACGAGCGCTCGACCGTGTAACTCATTTGCTCGCCGCGCAGCTGAGCTCCGAATCCCGCTCCATCCATAGCTCCGCGCGCGGGCAGCCGCCGACGGCGCGCAGGGCGATGAGATCGGGATCCTGGCGGATGAAGGCGGCAATGGCATCGTGTTTGCCGCCGCCGGCGACGGCGAAGAGCGGATCCATCACATTCCGCAGGAAGTCGGGGGTCACGCTGATGCCTTGCATGCCGTCGGGACGCTGGACTGCGATCGCAAGGCGGTCGCGCGACTGCTCCAGGTGCTTGGGGAGGAATAACGAGGCGGTGTGGCCGTCGGGTCCCAGACCCAACAGCGCCAGGCTGATGCGCGCTCCCGAGTCCAGCAGGGCGCGCAGGCGGCGCTCGTAATCGCGGGCGGCGTCCTCGAGCGGGAGCTCGGTCCTTACGCGAATGACCTGACTCGCAGGCAGCGCCAGGCTCTCGAGGAGCGGGCGTGTCGCGCGGTAGTTGCTGGCCTCGGAGTCGGCTGGCACGTAACGGTCGTCGGAATAAATGACCGTGAGGTCGTCGCCGCGCGGCGGCCGGCGGCGCGCGACTTCGCGATAGGCGGGCAGCGGGGTGTTGCCGCCCGAGAGCATGATGACGGGAGGGCCCGCTGCCGCCCGGGTCGCGGTGGCGCGAATCGCCTGATCGAGGCGATCGGCGAGGGCGTCGTCGAGCTCAGCGCGGGTGGAGAAACGGCGAACTTCGGTTTTCGGCATGTGGGCTCCCATATTTACCCGGCAGCGGTGCGCGGCCGCTCGGCCACCCGCACTCTCACGTCGAGCTGGCTGTTCCCGCGCTGATCGTGAAGCGTGAGCGTCGAGCCCGGCTTGCGGCTGGCGATCCGGGCGCGGGCATCTTGTGCGGAGGTCACGGGGACGCCGTCGATGGAGAGCAGCAGATCCCCGGGCTTCAGCCCGGCTTGCTGGCCGGGGCTGCCCACGTAGAGATTGGCGATGACGACGCCGCCGTGGGCCAGCCCGAGCTGCTGCGCCTGCGTATCGGAGATGTCTTCAGGCACTATCCCGATCCAGCCGCGGATGACGCGTCCGTGCTCGATGATGTCGTGCAGTACACCGCGCACCATGTCGACGGGAATCGCAAAGCCGATGCCCTCGACCCCGAGGCTCTTTGCGACAATGGCAGTGTTGATGCCGACGAGCGCCCCGCTGGAATCGACCAGCGCCCCGCCGGAGTTGCCGAAATTGATCGGCGCGTCGGTCTGGATGAAATCCTCGAACGTCGTGATCCCGAGCTGGCCGCGGGCGGTGGCGCTGACGATGCCGTGAGTCACCGTCTGCGACAGGCCGAGGGGATCCCCGATGGCGAGCACGATGTCGCCGACGCGAAGCTGATCAGATCGGCCGAAGGTGATGACCGGGAGATTCGACAGATCGATCTTGAGCACCGCCAGATCGCTGTCCGGGTCCACGCCCACCACTTGCGGGTTCGCTATCCGCCCGTCCGCGAGCTGCACGCGGATGGCGCCGGCGTTCGCGATCACGTGGTAATTCGTCACGATGTGCCCGCTCTCATCGACGATTACGCCCGACCCGAGGCTGCGCTCGACGCGCTGCCTGTACTGTGGCAGCACGTTGCCGAAGATCTCCCCGAGCGGCGAGGGATCGATGCGCTCGGTGACCAGGCGGGCCGTGTATATGTTGACTACGGCAGGGGCTGCGCGCTGCACCGCCGATGCATAAGTGAGGCGTTCCGGGCCGCGGGCCGCGGGAACGCTCGCCGCGGGTGCCGGCAGCGACGCGGGCGCTGGCTGCGAGCCGCCATTCCCGCGGATGAGGTCGGGCCGCAGCGCGACGATCACGAACGCGAGGGCCAGCCCGCCGACCACCGACCCGGCAATGAACGTCAATCCGCGGCTCAGTCGCTCCAGCATTCGATCCTCCTCTTGCTGTGTATAATGCCGCGCTACCGCGGGAAATGGGGAGCCTGCCGAATGAACCAATGCTTTATGGTCGCCAACGGGCATGTCCTCTCGAGGGGAGGCGCCTGATGGCCACGAGCGAGCGCGGCACCGAGCTGCGTTCTCCGGGCGAGCCTCTGCCGCCCGGAGCGACACCCGTTTCCAAGAAACGGGGCTTCTGGGCGTGGCTCAACAAGCGTCTGCCGGTCGATGAGTTCGTCGCCAACCAGCTGACGGGCTATTACGCGCCGAAGAACTTCAATATCTGGTACTTCTTCGGCTCGCTGGCGATGCTCGTGCTGGTGATCCAGCTCGTCACCGGCATCTTCCTCGCGATGTTCTACAAGCCGAGCGCCGCGCACGCGTTCGACTCCGTGCAGTACATCATGCGCGAGATCGACTGGGGCTGGCTGATCCGCTACATCCATTCCACCGGCGCGTCGGCGTTCTTTATCGTCATCTACCTGCACATGTTCCGCAGCATGATGTACGGCTCCTACCGGCAGCCGCGGGAGCTGCTGTGGCTGGTCGGCATGCTGGTGTACTTCGCGCTCATGGCCGAGGCATTCATGGGCTACGTGCTCCCCTGGGGCAACATGTCCTTCTGGGGCGCCCAGGTGATCGTCAACATCTTCGGTACCGTCCCCGCCATCGGACCGGGACTGGTGCAGTGGATCCGCGGCGATTACGGCATCTCCGATGCCACGCTGAACCGTTTTTTCGCGCTGCACGTCGCGGCCGTGCCGATCATCCTGCTGCTGCTGGTGCTGCTGCACCTCGTCGCGCTGCGCCGCACCGGCTCGAACAACCCCGACGGCATCGAGATCAAGGAGCACACGGGCGCCAACGGCAAGCCGCTCGACGGCATTCCGTTCCATCCGTACTACACGGTCAAGGACGTCGTCGGCGTGGGCGTGTTCTTCATCATCTTTGCGCTGATCGTGTTCTACGCCCCGACGGTCCACGGGCTTTTCCTCGAGCAGCCGAATTTCGAGCCGGCCAATCCTCTCTCGACGCCCGCTGAGATCCACCCCGTGTGGTACTTCACTCCGTACTACGCCATTCTGCGCGCAGTGCCAAACAAGGGCATGGGCGCGCTGCTCATGCTGCTCGCGCTGATCTCGCTGCTGGTGCTGCCGTGGCTCGACCGCTCGCCGGTCAAGTCCATCCGCTACAAGGGCTGGATCTCGCGTGTGATGCTCGCCGTCTTCGCGATCTCCTTCGTCGGGCTCGGGTACCTGGGCCTGCAGCCCGCGGAGGGCGTGTACGTCATCCTGGCGCGCATCTTCGCGATCTGCTACTTCGCCTTCTTCTGGCTGATGCCGTTCTACTCGCGCATCGATCGGGTGAGGCCGGTGCCGGAGAGAGTGGTCTACCATGCCCATTAGCGCTCCTTTGAGAAAGATCCCTGCGCTGCTGCTCGCGGTGACGCTCGCGGCGGGAGCCGCTGGCGCCACGCGCGCCATTGCCGCTGATGAAGGGCCCTCGGATGCGGACTGGCAGAGCTGGACGGCGAATACCAATGTCACGGACATCGCCTCGCTGCAGCGAGGGGCGCGCGATTTCGCGGGATATTGCCTCGGCTGCCACTCGCTGAAGTACGAGCGCTGGTCACGCCTCGGCTCGGACCTCAAGATTCCAAAGGAACTGCTCGCCAAGGACTTGATCCCGCCCGGGGAGACGCCGGCCGGCTACATTCTTTCCCCGATGATCGACTCCGACGCGGAGAAATGGTTCGGCAAGGCGCCGCCCGATCTGTCGCTGATGGCGCGTGCCCGCGGCACGGACTACCTGTACCAGTACCTCAAGACCTTCTACGTGGACTCGGACCGGGCGACGGGCGCCAACAACATGGCGTTCCCGCAAAGCGCCATGCCGGATATCGTCTCGCCGCTCGAGGGATTGAAGGTCGCTGTCTACAAGAGTGTCGAGACCCGGGGCCCTGGCGGCCAGGTGATCAGGCGGCAGGTCTTCGATCATTTCAAGCAGATCGCCCCCGGCAGCATGACCCCGCAGCAGTTCGACCAGTTCGTGCATGACCTGGTGAACTTCCTGGATTATGTCGGCGACCCGCAGACTGCGATGCGTCACGCCATGGGAATCTGGGTAGTCCTGTTCCTGCTGGTCTTCACATGGCTGGCGTGGCTCCTGAAGCGCGAGTTCTGGAAGGACGTCAAGTAGGAGCGCCGCGGACCCGGTAGAGTAAGTGAAAGCTCGGGTGCTGGCTGCATTGCGGGAGCGGAATCGTGTCGAGCAGACGTTCCATCATGACGCTGTTTTCAGCGCCGCGCGATCCGTGGAGCCACCGCACACGCATTGTGCTAGCCGAGAAGAGCATCGCCATCGATGTGGTCGACGTGGAGCCCGGCAAGTATCCCGAGGATCTGCTGGACCTCAACCCGTACCACACGGTGCCCACACTGGTGGACCGGGACCTGGTGCTCTACGACTCGCGGGTGATCATGGAGTACCTGGACGAGCGTTTCCCGCACCCACCGCTGATGCCGGTCGATCCCGTCACGAGGGCACAGTTTCGGCTGGCGCTGTACGGCATCGAGCGCGACTGGTACACGCTGTTGCAGCAGATCGAGGTGGAGGACGACAAGAAGACCCTTCCGAAGCTGCGCAAGGTCCTGGCCGATACCATCGTGCAGGGCGTGGATCTGTTCAAGGTGAAGCCCTTCTTCATGTCCGACGAGTTCTCGCTGGTCGATGCGACCATCGCACCCATCCTCTGGCGGCTGCCGCACTATGAGATCGAGCTGCCGCCGAAGGCACAACCCATCGTGAAATACGCCAGCCAGATCTTCTCCCGCGCCGCCTTTCGGGAGTCGCTCTCGGGCCGGGAGCGTGAGATGCGCGCCTGAGGCGGTGAGCGATGGTCAAAGCTCCTCCCAAGCGCCCCTACTTGTTGCGGGCCATGCATCAATGGATCACGGATAGCGGCCACACGCCGCACGTGATCGTGGACGCCGAGCGCGCCGGCAGCGAGGTGCCCCGGGCATACGTGCAAGAGGGAAAGATCGTCCTCAACCTCAGCTACACGGCGACGCAGCGGCTGAAAATCGACAACGACGTCGTAGAGTTCGATGCGCGCTTCGCCGGCGTGGTGCACCGCGTCCGCTTCCCCGTAAACGCCGTGATGGGCGTTTATGCGCGTGAGACGGGCGAGGGGATGATGTTCGCAGAGCAGGACGCAGGCCCCGAAACACCGCCGCCCGCAGGACCGGCGCCTGCCGAAGAGGGGAGCGGACCTCCGAAGCGGCCGCAATTGCGCGTGGTGAAATAGCGCTGGATCGCCCTGAAGATTTTTCTGCTTTCAGAAGCCCCGCGGCAAAGCCATTTGCACGCGAGGCCCTCTTTAACACTCGGAGGGGAGCCGGCCTGTAAGCCGGGTTCTGTCGAGAGCAATCATTCCTCTGCGATTCACGTCGCCGTGAACCTCTAGCGGCCTACCCGGAAGCGCACGCGGATCGGCGCTGCGCGCTCTGTCGCCAGAGCCCGCTGCTTCCCTATTTGGCCTTGCTCCAGGTGGGGTTTGCCATGCCAGCCCTGTTACCAGGGCCGCGGTGCGCTCTTACCGCACCGTTTCACCCTTGCCGTCCCCCGCGGCTTTCGCCACGAGAGCTTGGGCGGTTTACTCTCTGTTGCACTTTCCGTGGGCTCGCGCCCCCCAGGCGTTACCTGGCACCTGATCCGCCGGAGCCCGGACTTTCCTCCCCCCCGACCGATGTCGAGGCAGCGATTGCCCGGCCGACTCCCTTTTCCATTATGACGCACAAAATCGCAGCGAGCGATTTTTAACGCCTGGCGAAGCCAGGCGGCCCCGCAGGGCCGAGGCGCAGGATGGCGCCGAGTAAAGAGCGCGCCTCATGACGGGGGATTAGCCTCGCGACGCCGGCAGCGGCTGCTGCCGCTTACTCAATCACTCTCGGGCGGGCAAGAGACGCTTCGGCGCTGGATCAGGGCGTAGGCCTCGGCCCGCGTGGCGCCGGTCAGCTGCGCTGCGATGGCGGCTGCTCTGCTGGGCGTCAGCTCTTTGGAGAGTAGATCGACAGCGCGTCGCAGCAGCGCGGCATCGACGCCGGTGGACGCGGAAGCGGCACCCCCCACCACGATCGTGATCTCCCCCCGCTGGAAGTTGTCCTCGCTTGCGGCCCTCTGCGCCAGCTCCGCGAGTGTGCCGCGATAAATGGTCTCGTACGCTTTGGTCAGCTCGCGCGCGACGACCGCGCGGCGGTCGCTGCCGAGCTCGGCGGCGAGGTCCACCAAGGTCGCGGCGATGCGGTGGGGAGCCTCGAAAAAAACCAGAGTTCGGGTCTCGTTCGCGAGCTGCGACAGATGTGCCCGCCGCTCGCGCTCGCGCGCCGGCAAAAAGCCTTCGAAGCAGAAGCGGCTGACGGGCAGACCCGCTACGGCCAGCGCCGTGGTAATGGCCGAGGGGCCCGGAATGGCCTCCACAGTGATGCCCGCTTCTGCGGCGGCGCGCACCAGCTCGTAGCCCGGATCGGAGAGCAGCGGAGTGCCCGCATCGCTGACGAGCGCTATCGTTTCACCCGCGGCGAGCCGCGCCAGGATCTCCGGCAGGCGCTGGGTCTCGTTGTGGGCGTGCAGCGAGAGCAGCGGCCGCGCGATGCCGAGCGCCTGCAGCAGAGCCCCGGTGTGGCGCGTGTCTTCCGCCGCGATCGCCGCGGCACTCTCGAGTGCCTGCCGCGCGCGCGCGCTCACATCGCCCATGTTGCCGATTGGCGTCGCTACGACTTGCAACCGGCCTTGTGGCTTGCCCACTATAATCCTCGTCTTTGCCGCATCCAGGAGCCTGGCCGGCCAATGATCGCCTACGGGGCCGCCCGCAGCGGCAACTTTCCGCGAGCGCTTCCCTTACAGTGTGTCAACTATGCACGGGAAGCGAGCGCCAAAGTCTGCTCGCTGTGGGACGCACTCGCTACGGCGCTCATTGGCCGGCCACGCTCCCCGCGGCCCCCAGCTTGGCTCCGGCACAGAGGCTTCTCAACCATGCACGCGCGACGGATCGTCAGCCTGGCTGCGCTCGCCGCGGCCACCTTGGTCCTTGCGGGCTGCGTCACTGCGCCGCGAGGGCCTGCTCCCTCCGCCGCACAGGCCGCGGCGCTGGCCCGGCAGGGGAACTCAGCTGAAGCGGCGCAGATGTACGAAGCGCTGGCCGGGCAGGGCGGCGCGCAGCGCAATGACTTCGCCCTGCAGGCTGCAGAGGCCTATCTCGCGGCGCGGCGCCCGGACGACGCCTCGCGGGCGCTGGGTCTGCTGTCGCCGCCGCTCTCGGCCGCTGAGGCGCTCGAGCGCTCGCTGATCGCGGTCAGGGTCGCGCTGCTGCGCGGCCACGCGGCGCAAGCCTGGCAACAGATCGGGACGGTAGCGGTGCCGCAGCAGGCGGGGCTGGCGAGACGCTATTTGCGCCTACGGGAGCAGGTCGCCTTCGCCGCGGGATACCCTGCAGCCGGAGTCGCGGCCGAGATGGAGCTCGAGCATTGGCTGCTCAACGCTGCGGCCGTGCAGCAGAGCCGGGTTGCGCTCCTCGATCAGTTGCGCGATGCATCCGAGCGCGGCGTCAAGATCCAGCCGCAGGCCGCGCGGAGTCCCGTCATCCAGGGATGGCTGGAGCTGGCGCCGCTCGCGGCGGAAGCAGCGCAAAATCCGACCACGGCGACGGCAGACCTGACCGCCTGGCTGTCGGGTCACCCGGGCCATCCCGCCGCCGAGGTCGTTCGCAGCCAGCTCCTCGGCGAGCAGGCCCAACCGCTTGCGGCGCAGGCGCACATCGCGCTCTTGCTGCCCATCAGCGGCTCCGCGGGTCCGCTGGCGGCCAGTGTGCGCGACGGCTTTCTGACCGCCTATTACCAGACGCCGGTACAGCAGCGCCCGATCGTGCGTGTTTACGATACTGGCGGCGAGCAGTCCGTTGCCGATCAGATTGCCGCTGCGACTCAGGCGGGCGCCGATTTCATAGTGGGCCCCTTGATGCGTCAGGGTGTCGCGGCCGCGGCTGCGGAGCGGGCGCAGCGCCCACCGCTGCTGGCGCTCAACTTCTTGCCGGACGGGCAGCAGGCCCCGCCGCTTTTCTTCCAGTTCGCTCTCTCGCCGGTCGAGGAGGCGAGGCTGGTCGCCCGCCGGGTGCTGAGCGACGGCCACCACCTGGGTGTGGCCATCGTGCCCGCGGGAGATTGGGGCGCGCGCGTACTCAGCGCCTTCACCCAGCAGCTGCAGAGCGGCGGCGGCGCGGTGCTCGCCAGCACCATGATCGATCCTGCGGAAGCGGACTACTCCGATGACCTCAAGCAGGTGCTGGGCATCGACCAGAGCCGCGCCCGCCTGGACCGGCTGGAATCGCTCCTGGGGACACATCTGGAGTTCGTGCCGCGCCGGCGCGAGGACATTCAGTTCATCTTCTCGCCCGCACCGGCGAGCACCGAGCGCCTGCTGCAACCACAACTGCGGTTCTATTACGCCGGCGGCATCCCGACTTATGCGACTTCCGATGCTTTCGAGCCCGATTCGCGCGCCAATCAGGATCTCGACGGGCTGATGTTCCCGGATACGCCGTGGATGCTGGGCAGCCCGCTGGCGGAGGCCGTCCATTCGGCTGCCAGCCAGGCTTGGCCTGCCGGTGGTCCGGCGCGCGGCAGCCTCTTTGCCTTCGGATTCGATGCTTACCGCCTGGCCGAAGCGCTGCGTGAGAACAAAGCTCCGTCATCGCTCGATCTGAGCGGTCTCACGGGCGAGTTGACGCTGGATCCGGACGGACGCGTTCATCGCCAGCTCATCTGGGCGCAGCTTCACGGCGGCGAGGTCACCGAGCTTCCGAGCGCCCCCGGCTCGTGATCAGATCGAAAGGTATTTTTCCGGCTTCACCAAGGGGATTCGACCGCTTTGGGCCAACGCGGCAAGTCCTGCACCCAGCGCATGGCTATCGGGCTGCAGGCCGAGAATGCGGCCGTGGCGTACCTGGAGGCGCAGGGCGTGCGGATCCTCCTGAGGAACTATCGCTGTCGCCTCGGCGAGCTCGACATCGTCGCCCAGCTCGGGGCGGGAGAACTCGCCATCATCGAGGTCCGCACCCGCTCTTCGAGTGCCTACGGCGGCGCTGCGGCGAGCGTTGACGCCGGCAAGCGACAGCGGCTGGTACGGGCGGCGAGTCGCCTGCTGCAGCAAAGGAGGGACCTCGCGCGGTTGCGGGCTCGATTCGATGTCATCGTCGTCACCGACCCGTTCGGAGACGCACCGCACATTCAATGGATCCAACACGCATTCTCGGCCTGAAGGCACTACCGCCGAGGCCAAGATAACCTACTGGATAAGGTAGTTCGGGCAAGCTGCTGATTGCTAAGACGAATGGCTTCAGAGCACTGTTTGAAGCGCTATCCGGTTCTACATAACTCCCTGTGGATGCGACAGATTTCTCATTTTTCCAATTGACATAGCGCGACCGCGATTCCTATAGTGGCAGCGAGTGGGAGAAAGTGGGACGAGATGGGTAGATCTCGCCCGCCGAGCCCCGCATCCACGATGCCGAGGGCATTGGGAAACGTTCATGTTTCGCGGCGCCACGAAAATCACCCTGGACGAGAAAGGCCGGATGGTCATGCCCACCCGTTATCGGGAGCAGATCGTCGAGCGCGCCCAGGGAAAACTCGTGGTGACCGTGGATCGGGACCGCTGCCTTCTCATTTACCCGCTGCCCGAGTGGGAGCTGATCGAGAGCAAGCTGATGAGCCTGCCGACCCTGCATCCGCAGGCGCGCCGGCTGCAGCGCCTGATGGTCGGACACGCGAGCGATCTCGAGCTCGATGGGCATGGCCGCATTCTACTGCCGCCGGAGCTGCGCGAGTTCGCCGGACTCGAGCGCCAAGGCATGTTGATCGGCCAGGGTAACCGCTTCGAGTTGTGGAACGAGCCGCGCTGGTGCGAGCAGCGCGATGACTGGCTGAGGAGCGAGGAGGCTGCGACGGACCTGTCGTCGCAGCTCGACTCGCTGTCGTTGTAAGAGCCCGTGGGTGTGGACGAGCACATCCCGGTGCTCGCGGATGAGGTGCTCGGGGCGTTGACTCCCGAGTCGGACGGTTACTATGTCGATGCGACGTTTGGGCGCGGCGGTCATACGGCACTCCTACTCCAGGCCTTGGGTCGAGAAGGCCGTGTGCTCGCGATCGACCGCGATCCGGAGGCGGTCGCAGCCGGGCGCCGGCGCTTTGCCGGGGAAATGCGGCTTGCGCTCGTGCACGCGCCGTTTGCCGATATCGGCACGCTGGTGCCGGCCCACTCGGGCGGCCGCCCTTGCCGGGGTATTTTGCTCGACCTCGGTGTTTCCTCGCCGCAGCTCGACGATCCGGCGCGCGGCTTCAGCTTCCGGGCCGACGGTCCGCTCGATATGCGCATGGACCCGACACGTGGCGAGCCGATCAGCGCGTGGCTCGCTCGCGCGGGCGTCGACGAGATTCGGCAGGTGATCGCCGAGCTTGGAGAAGAGCGCTTTGCCCGCCGGGTGGCGCAGGCGATCGTCGCTGCGCGCCGAGAGCGGCCGATCGAGCGCACCCGCGAGCTCGCGGAGCTGGTGGCGCGCGCCGTGAGGACGCGCGAGCCGGGAAAGCACCCCGCCACCCGCACGTTCCAGGCGCTGCGAATTCACGCCAACGACGAGCTCGGACAGCTCGAGAAGGCGCTTGCGGGCGCCGTGGATTCGCTCTGCATCGGCGGCCGCCTGGCGGTCATCAGCTTTCATTCCCTCGAGGACCGCGCAGTCAAGCGATTCATGCAGCGGGAGTCGCAGCCCGATGCAGAGGCCGCCAGACTGCCGATCCTGCCGCCGCAGCTGACGCCGCGCCTGCAGCTGATCGGCCGCAAGCTGCGCCCGCGCCAGGAGGAAATCACGCGCAATCCCCGGGCGCGAAGCGCACTGCTGCGAGTGGCGCAGAGGGTGGCGTGATGAGCAAGCCCGCGGCGACCACACTGGGGCTCGCGATCGCGGCGCTCTGGGTTGCGGTGCTGTTGTCCGCGGCCAGCGCGGTGTACTGCAAGTTCCGCGCGCGGCAGCTGTTCATCCAGCTCGAGCAGCTGAGCACGCAGCGCGACAACCTGGACATCCAGTGGGGGCAATTGCAGCTCGAGCAGAGTGCCTGGTCGACGCACGCGTTTGTCGAGAGCGTCGCGGGCAAGAAGTTACACATGGCGATGCCGGCACCGAAAGACATCGTGATCGTGCAGCCTTGATGAAGCCATGAGGACGCGCAACGCACGCCACTCCGCGCCGCGCTCGTTCCGCTGGCGGGCGTATTTCCTGGTCGGGCTGCTCGGGCTCGCCGGCACGGCGCTGCTCTGCCGCGCCGTCGAGCTGCAGCTGTTCGAGTACGGCTTCCTGTCGAAGCAGGGCGACGCGCGCTTCACGCGCGTGGTCGACATCGCGGCGCATCGCGGCACCATCACGGACCGTTACGGCGAGCCGCTCGCCGTCAGCACGCCCGTGGACTCGATCTGGGTGAACCCGAAGCAGATCGCCGGCACGCCCGGGCAGGTTGCGCGGCTCGCGCGAGCGCTCAGCACCAACAGGCAGGAGTTGCTGCGTCGCGTCACGAGCAATCTCGATCGCGACTTTCTCTACGTCACGCGCCAGAGTCAGCCGGCAGAGGCGGCGCGCGTCAAGGCACTCGACATTCCCGGCGTTTATCTCTCCCGCGAGTACCGCCGTTATTACCCGGCGGGGGAAGTCAGCGGCCAGCTCATCGGCTTCACCAATGTCGACGATCAGGGACAGGCGGGGCTCGAGCTCGCCTATGACCAATGGCTGACCGGTATCGACGGTGAGAAGCGGGTCATCCAGGACCGCTACGGCCGGATCGTGCAAGACATCGAGAGCATCCGCCCTGCCCGCCCGGGGCGCGACCTCGTACTCTCGATCGACCTGCGCATCCAGTACCTCGCGTATCGCGCACTGAAGGAGCAGGTGGCCGAGCAGAAGGCGGCCTCCGGCGCGATCGTGGTGCTCGACATCGCCACCGGCGAGGTGCTCGCCATGGTCGATCAGCCCGCGTTCAATCCCAACGACCGCGACCAGATGCTGCCGGGGCGATACCGCAACCGCGCGGTCACCGACGTGTATGAGCCGGGATCATCGATGAAGCCGTTCTTCGTCGCCGCCGGACTGATATCCGGCAAATTCGATGATCGGTCCGTCATCGATACCTCGCCCGGCTTCATCAAGGTCGGCACACATGTATTCACGGATGAGCATGACCTGGGGCCGGTCGATATCACGATGATCCTGGCCAAGAGCTCGAACGTCGGCATGGCGCACCTCGCCCTGGCTCTGCCTCCCGGACTCATCTGGACGACGCTTCGGGGCTTTGGCTTCGGACAGCTCGCCACCAGCGGCTATCCGGGGGAATCGGCCGGATTGTTGGCGCCGCTGCGCGCCTGGCGGCCCATCGACATCGCCACGATGTCGCACGGTTACGGCATCTCGGTCACGACACTGCAGCTCGCCCACGCCTATGCAACGATCGGTGCGCTCGGTATCGCGCGGCCCATTTCCTTCCTGAGGGTCGACACGCCGCCCGCGGGGAGCAGGGTTATGGATCCGAGACTCTGCCGCGAGCTCATCGCGATGATGCGCTCGGTGATCTCGCTGGAAGGCACGGCGCCGCTGGCCGCAATCCCCGGCTACACGGTCTCCGGCAAGACCGGCACCGCCTGGAAGGCGGACGACGGCTCCTACGAGCAACATCATTACGTCTCGATATTCGCCGGCGTGGCGCCTGCGAGTGCGCCGCGGCTCGCGGCGGCCGTGATGATCAACGACCCGCAGAACGGGATCCACCTGGGGGGCGATGTCTCCGCGCCGGTTTTCGCGAAGGTGATCGGCCGGGCGCTGCGCCTGATGGCGGTGGCACCGGACGAGCAGGTGGAGCAGCCCCAAGACCTGCGGACGGCTTCCATCCGATGATGCCCACCCAGACCAAAAGCCCGACAGGCCGCGCAGGTCTCGCCGCGCTCACTGCGGGGCTGGTCGCTGCGCCCGCGGAGCTCGAGGTCAGCGACGTGACGCTCGACTCGCGAGCGGTCGGCCCGGGCACGCTGTTTCTCGCGTGCCGCGGACTTGGACGGCATGGGGCGGAGTTCACCGCCGAAGCATTGGCGCGCGGTGCGAGCGCGGTGCTTTACGAGCCGGCTCCCGGTGCGCTGGAGTGCGTGCAGGCGGGTCTAAGAGGGCTGACTCGTACCTCGGGCAGCGGCTCTCATCAAGTGTTCGTCGCTCCCGTCCCGCATCTGTCCCGTGAAGCCGGAGCCATCGCGGACCGTTTCTTCGGCCGTCCCTCGCGGGCCCTGAAGGTTGCCGGCATCACCGGGACGAACGGCAAGACGACCTGCGCATGGCTGCTTGCGCAGGCGCTCGGCCGTTGCCGCCGTCCTGCCGGCTACATGGGAACCCTCGGGGCCGGCTTCCCGGAGGCGCTCGACGCCACGGAGCACACCACCTCCGATGCGGTGACGGTCCATCGCCGGCTGGCCGCGATGAAGGGGCTTGGCGCCCAAGCGGTGAGCATGGAGGTGTCCTCGCATGCGCTCGATCAGGATCGGGTTGGCGGCGTGCGCTTTCACACCGCCGCGTTCACCAACCTCACTCGCGATCATCTCGACTATCACCGGACCATGGCAGCGTATGGCGAGGCCAAGGCGCGCCTGTTCTCCTGGCCGGACCTTACCGTGCGCGTGATCAATGTCGATGATGAGTTCGGCATATGGCTCGCCAGGCAAGCTTCCCCGGCGCAGCTGGTCGTCACCACGCGCGTCGCAGCAGCGCGCGAGCCGACATCCGATGCACGCACGGTGCGCGCAGCGCGCATCGAGACCGACATCTCGGGTCTGCTCATCGAGGTGGACAGCAGCTGGGGCGCGGCGAAGCTCGAAGTGCCGCTGATCGGCGCATTCAATGCCGACAACGCACTCACGGTGCTCGCAGTGCTGCTCGCCTGGGACATTCCCCTGGCGGAGGCGGCTGCGGCGCTCGAGTCGTGCCGGGCCGCCCCTGGGCGCATGGAAGCTTTCGGCGGCCGGGGCGCAGCACCGCTTGCCATCGTCGACTACGCCCACACGCCCGATGCGCTCGCCAAGGCATTGCGTGCCGCACGCCTGCACTGCCGCGGACGGCTGCGGGTGGTCTTCGGCTGCGGCGGCGATCGCGATCCAGGCAAGCGGCCGATGATGGGCCAGATCGCCGCCGAGCTTGCGGATGAGTCGATCATCACGGACGACAACCCGCGCAGCGAGCCCCCGGAGCAGATCGTGCGCCAGATCCTGAGGGGCGTCCCCGGCGACGCCGTGTCTCGGGTCGAGCACGATCGCGCGCAGGCCATCAAGGCCACGCTGCAGCGATCGGGCCCGCAGGATGTGGTGTTGATTGCCGGCAAGGGCCACGAGGAGTATCAGATATACGGCAAGGAGCGCCGTGCGTTCAGCGACCAGGGCGTGGTGCGTGCGGCGCTCGAGGCAATGCGGCCGTGAGCGGAGATTCGAAAGTCGGGCGGACGCTGCGAAATTTCGCGCGGGCCTGCGATGGACGGCTCGAGGGTGCCGATCGCGCCTTCATAACCGCCGCGAGCGACAGCCGGACGCTCACGGCGGGCGATCTGTTCATCGCCCTGCGCGGCCCACGCTTCAATGGCAACGAATTCGTCGGTACAGCGCTGGCCGCGGGCGCGGCCGGGGCGCTCGTCGATGCGCTGCAGCCGGTTGCGATCGCGCAGA
Organism: Steroidobacteraceae bacterium; assembly: GCA_036000265.1. Classification (GTDB taxonomy): domain Bacteria; phylum Pseudomonadota; class Gammaproteobacteria; order Steroidobacterales; family Steroidobacteraceae; genus 13-2-20CM-66-19. Next base: position 32,475 of record DASYGA010000178.1, read on the forward strand.
TCCTCGTCGAGGATACGCAAGCGGCTCTCGCGCGCGCCGGACACTCATGGCGCGAGGCGCTCGACATCCCGGTGATCGGGGTGGCGGGCAGCAACGGCAAGACGACGGCCAAGGAGATGACGGCGGCGATCCTCTCCAGGGCCGGAAGCGTCCTCGCCACGCGCGGCAATCTCAACAACCACATCGGCGTGCCGCTGACGTTGCTGCGGCTGGAGTCCGCGCATCGCTTCGCCGTGATCGAGATGGGCGCGAACCGGGCGGGCGAAGTGGCGGAACTGGTGAAGATCGCACGCCCGACCGTCGGGCTCATCACCAACGCGGGCGCGGAGCACCTCGAAGGTTTCGGCAGCCTGGAGGGCGTGGCCCGCGCAGAGGGGGAGGCAGTCGCGGGTCTCGCCGCGGACGCCACCGCGGTGTTGAACGCCGATGATGAATTCGTGAGCCTCTGGCGCGGCATGACGGCCGCGCGAGTCGTGACCTTCGGCATCACCAGTGCCGCGGATTTTCGCGCAGCGCAGCTGCGCACCACTCTGGGTCCCGAGGGCTTCCTCACTCGCTTCCACCTCTCGAGCCCGCTCGGCCAGGCGGAAATCGCGCTGCACGTCGGCGGCCGCCACAACGTCGCGAACGCCCTCGGGGCGGCCGCAGCCGCGGCCGCCGCCGGCGCAACGCTCGAGCAGATCGTGACGGGCCTCGGCGCCATGCGGCCGGTTCCGGGCCGCCTGCAGCTCAAGCAGGCCGCCTGCGGCGCCTGGATCATCGACGATTCCTACAACGCCAATCCGAGCTCGGTGCGGGCCGGCATCGAGGTGCTCGCGTCGATCGAGGGCCGGCGGTGGCTGGTGCTCGGGGACATGGCAGAGCTCGGCGAGTTTGCCGCCGACGCGCATGCGCAGGTGGGTGCCTTTGCCCGCGAGCGGGGCATCGAGCGCCTGCTCGCAACCGGATCGCTGGCGGCGCTCGCCGTCGAGCGCTTCGGCAACGGCGGCCAATGGTTCCCCGATACTGAGGCATTGGCGCGCGAGCTGCAGCGCAGCCTGTGCGCGGAGCGCCCCGCGGAAGTGCGCCTGCTCGTCAAGGGCTCGCGGGTCAACAGGCTGGAGCGCGTGGTGGCGGCTCTCGTGGACAAACCCAACGACAACCCGGACGGACACTAGGTGCTCTACTGGCTTGCACAACGACTGACGGGCTGGCATAGCGCCTTCAACGTCTTTTCGTACCTGACTCTGCGCGCCATCCTGGCGATGGTCTCCTCGCTTGCCATCTCGCTGCTCGTCGGGCCGTCCCTCATAGACCGCCTGTCGCGCTACCAGATCGGCCAGGTCGTGCGTGAGGACGGCCCCCAGACGCACCTTCTGAAAGCCGGCACGCCGACCATGGGCGGCACTCTCATCCTGGTGACCACGCTCGTGAGCACGCTCCTCTGGGCGGAGCTTGCCAACCGCCTGGTCTGGACGGTCCTCGGAGTGACTTTCGCCTACGGACTCATCGGCCTCTATGACGACTACCTGAAGCTCGTCGTCGGCAATCCGCGGGGACTCGCGGCGCGCTGGAAATATCTATGGCAGTCGGTTGCGGGCCTGGCCACGGCAGCGACTCTCTATTTCACCGCGATGGACGCCGCGGAGAAGACGCTCTTCCTGCCGTTCGCAAAAACTTTCGCCGCCCCTCTGTCGGCCGTTCCTTTCATCGCAATCGCCTACTTCATGATCGTCGGCATGAGCAATGCGGTGAATCTCACCGACGGTCTCGACGGTCTTGCCATCATGCCCGCGGCGCTGGTTTCCGCGGCGCTCGGCATCTTCGCCTATGCGAGCGGCAACCACGTATTTGCGCATTACCTGCAGATCCCGGAGATCCCCGGCGCCGGCGAGCTCCTGATCTTCTGCTCGGCACTCACCGGGGCGGGGCTGGGATTTCTCTGGTTCAACGCCTACCCCGCGCAGGTGTTCATGGGTGATGTGGGCGCGCTCGCGATCGGCGCGGCCATCGGCGTCGTCGCCGTGATCGTTCGCCAGGAGGTGGTGGCGCTTCTCATGGGCGGGCTGTTCGTCCTCGAGACCGCCTCCGTCATTCTGCAGGTCGCATCCTTCAAGCTCACCGGCAAGCGCATTTTCCGCATGGCGCCGCTGCATCATCACTTCGAGCTCAAAGGCTGGGCGGAGCCGAAGGTGATCGTGCGGTTCTGGATCATCTCGCTCCTGCTGGTGCTGGCGGGACTCGCCACTCTCAAGCTGCGATGAGCTCCCAGACGCAAAAGCCATCGTCGGCCGTCATTGTGGGCCTCGGGCGCACGGGGCTCTCCTGCGTCCGGTACCTGCGCGAGCACGGCTGGCGGCTCGCGGTCACCGACACCCGCGCCGAGCCGCCGCAGCTCGCCGCGCTGCGCGAGCTCGATCCGGAAATCCCGACGCGGCTCGGCGGACTCGATGCGCAGCTACTCGACGATGCGCTCTGCGTGGTCGTCTCTCCCGGCGTCTCGCTGGCGGAGCCCTTCCTGGCCGAGGCGCGCCGCCGGGGCCTCGAGGTAGCAGGCGATATCGAGCTCTTCGCGCGCGCAGTGGACGCGCCGGTCGCGGGTATCACCGGTACCAACGGCAAGAGCACCGTGACGACTCTGGTCGGCGGCATGGCGGCGCGGGCCGGCGTGAGAGTGCGGGTGGGCGGCAATCTCGGCGAGCCGGCGCTCGATCTGCTCGCGGCGGCGAATCGCGCCGGGGAGGCCGTTGGGCTTTACGTGCTCGAGCTCTCGAGTTTCCAACTCGAGGCGACTCAATCGCTGGATCTGGCGGCGGCGGCCGTTCTCAATGTCAGCCCGGACCACCTCGACCGGTATGCCTCCGTGGCAGCCTATGCCGAGGCAAAGTCCAGCATTTTTGCGCGCTGCGATACTGCCGTGATCAATCTGGATGATCCGCTGGTGGTGGCGATGCCGAGGCCGGGTCAGCGCACCCTGAGCTTCTCCCTGCAGGCCGGTGCGGGGGCCGATTACGCGGTGGCGATGCATGATGGCAGCGAATGGCTCACGCGCCGCGGCGAGCCATTGCTGCCGGTTGCGGCAATGCGCATCCGCGGACTCCACAATGCCGCCAATGCACTCGCAGCGCTCGCTCTGGGCGAGGCGCTGGGGCTGCCGCGGCCCGCGATGCTCGCGGAGCTCGAGGCATTCACCGGTCTGCCGCACCGCACCCAGTGGGTGGCGGAGGTGGCGGGCGTCACGTACATCGATGACTCGAAGGGCACCAACGTCGGCGCGACCATCGCCGCCGTCGCCGGCATGCCGGGACCGCTGGTGATCATCGCTGGCGGCGATGGCAAGAGCCAGCATTTCGCGCCGCTCGCTGCGGCCTTCCGCGGCAAGGTGCGCCATACGGTGCTCATCGGGCGCGATGCCCGCACCGTGGGCGAGGCGCTGCGCGGAGTTTGCACGACGGAGTACCGCGCTTCACTCGAGGAAGCGGTGCGCGCTGCGGCCGCTGCGGCCCGCCCCGGCGACACGGTGGTGCTCTCGCCTGCCTGCGCAAGCCTCGACATGTTCCGCGACTATGCCCATCGGGGCGCCGTATTCGCGCACGCGGTCAAGGAGCTGGCGGCATGACGGAGCAAACCCTGCACGCTTCCGTCGGCCAAACGACTCGCGGTCGCGCCGCCGCGATCCACATCGACGGCGTGAGTCTCGCGCTGGTGCTGGCGCTGCTCCTGCTGGGACTGGTGATGGTGACTTCCGCCTCCATCTCCATCGCCAGCCAGGATACGGGGAATGCCTTCTACTTCCTCGAGCGGCAACTGCTGACGGCGCTCGTCGGCACTGCCGGAGCGGTGCTCGTCTTCTGCTTCAGGATGGAGCGGTGGGAGCGCCTCTCTCAGGTGCTGCTCGTCGCGGCGGTCGTCATGCTGCTTGCGGTGCTCGTGCCGGGGCTGGGAGAAGTGGTGAACGGCGGCCGGCGCTGGCTGCGGCTCGCGGGAGTCAGCTTCCAGGTCTCGGAGCTGGCCCGGGTGCTGGTGTTGATATACATCGCGAGCTACGCGGCACGGCGGCAGGAGGAGCTGCGTGAGACTTTCACCGGGCTGGTGAAGCCGCTGCTGCTCCTCTGCCTGGTGGCGCTGCTGCTGCTCGGCGAGCCGGATTTCGGTGCCGCGACGGTGCTCTTCGCCACCGGTTTCGGCATGCTCTTCATCGCCGGGGCCCGGCTGCGCTACGTGGTCCTGCTGACGGCGGTCGCCGCCGTGCTCTTCGCGGTGCTCGCGGTCACTTCCGCCTACCGCCTGCGGCGGCTGACGGGCTTCCTCGATCCCTGGGCCAATCCGTACAGCAGCGGCTTTCAGCTCACGCAGTCGCTGATCGCGATCGGCCGCGGCAAATGGCTCGGCGTCGGGCTCGGCAACAGTGTGCAGAAGCTCTTCTATCTGCCCGAGGCGCACACCGACTTCCTGTTCGCGGTGCTCGCCGAGGAGCTCGGGCTGCTCGGCGTGCTGCTCACCCTCGGACTCTTCGTCGCGCTGATCTGGCGCGCGTTCTACATCGCGCGGCTCGCCTCGCAGGCGGGCCTCGACTTCCAGAGCTATCTGGCCGCCGGGTTCGGCCTCTGGATCGGCATCCAGGCCTTCATCAACATCGGCGTCAACATGGGCGTGCTGCCGACCAAGGGCCTGACGCTGCCGCTGATGAGTTACGGACGCTCGAGCCTCATCGTGACGCTGGGTTGGGTGGGAATGCTGCTGCGCGTCTATCACGAGACAATGATGGAGCGGCGTGGTTCGGCCACCGTCATGAACCGGGGAGGCGTTTCCCGATGAGTGTCGATGCGCGAATGCGGGGCTCAGGGACGGTCAGTGGCACGGGCCGTCTCACCGTACTGATCATGGCAGGCGGAACGGGTGGGCACGTGTTTCCCGCGCTGGCGCTCGCTCGCAAGTTGCGCGAGGAATCGATCGACGTCGTCTGGCTCGGCACCCGCCGCGGGCTCGAGGCCCGCATCGTTCCGGCCGAGGGCATCCCGATCGAATGGTTGTCGGTCGGCGGTTTGCGCGGCAAGGGATGGCGCACGTTGCTCGCGGCACCATGGCGGCTCGCCGTTGCGCTGGTGCAGGCGCTGCGCGTGATACGGCGCCAGCGGCCAACGGTCGTCGTCGGCATGGGCGGTTTCGTCACCGGGCCGGGCGGCGTGGCCGCGTGGCTCACTCGCCGGCCGCTCATCATTCACGAGCAGAATGCGATCGCAGGCTTCACCAACCGCTGTCTGGCTCATGTTGCTCGCGAGGTACTGGAGGCATTTCCGAACAGCTTCGCAGCCGGAGTGAAGGCGCGTACCGTCGGCAATCCCGTGCGCCGGGACATCAGTGCATTGAGGCCGCCGGCGGAGCGCTTCGCCGGGCGGGAAGGCGCCGCGCGCATCCTGGTGATCGGCGGCAGCCAGGGAGCGGTCCGACTCAACACCGTGGTGCCCTATGCGCTGGCAAGGCTCGCCGGCACGATCCGTTTCGACGTCCGCCATCAGGCGGGCGAGCGGTGGATCGAGGCGGGTCGGCAGAGTTACGCGGACGCGGGCGTGCGGGCGGACGTGCGGCCGTTCATCGAGGACATGGCCGAAGCGTACGCGTGGGCCGACTTGGTGATCTGCCGCTCGGGGGCGCTCACGGTATCGGAGCTGGCTGCGGCGGGCGTGGGCGCGGTGCTGGTGCCTTTTCCGGCTGCCGTCGACGATCATCAGGCCCACAACGCGCGCTACCTGGTGCGCGAGGGTGCGGCGCTGCTCATCGCCGACCGCGATCTGACCGTCGAGCGTCTCGCCGCGGAGCTCGAGCGGCTTTGCTCCGCTCGCGAGAAGCTCCTTGTCATGGCCGAGCGCGCGCGGCGGATCGCCAAGCCGGATGCGACCGAGCATCTCGCCGCCGCCTGCCTGCAGTTCGCGAGGAGGGCCGCATGATGATCGAGGAGCGGCGCACATTGCTGGAGCGTCCCCACGTGGAACGGCGCAAGAGTGCCGACCGGCGCGATCGCATGCGCCGTATCCACACGATCCATTTCGTCGGGATCGGGGGCAGCGGCATGAGCGGCATCGCCGAAGTGCTGCTCAACCTGGGTTACGCGGTGCAGGGCTCGGACCTGAAGGCGGGGCCGGTGACGGAGTGGCTCACGCGGCTCGGCGCGCGAGTCCGGATCGGACATGCGGCGGAGAACATCGCCGGTGCCGACGTGGTCGTGGTCTCGAGCGCGATCGTCCGCGGTAATCCGGAAGTCGATGCCGCGCTGATGCGGCGGCTGCCGGTGGTCTCGCGCGCCGAGATGCTGGGCGAGCTCATGCGCTTCCGCTACTCCATTGCCGTGGCGGGCACGCACGGCAAGACGACCACCACCAGTCTCATCGCCAGCATTCTGGCGGAGGCCGGCGAGGATCCGACGTTCGTGATCGGCGGACGGCTGAAGAGCGCGGGCAGCCATGCCCGTCTCGGCACCGGGCGCTATCTCGTTGCGGAGGCCGACGAGAGCGATGCCTCGTTCATGCATCTGCAGCCGCTGGTTGCCGTGGTCACCAACATCGACAACGATCATCTGGCGACTCACGGCGGCGATTTCGGGCGCTTGAAGCAGAGCTTCGTCGACTTCGTGCACAAGCTGCCGTTTTACGGGCTGGCGGTTCTCTGCCTGGATGACGAGCACGTGCGCGGCATTCTCGAGCGCGTCGGTAGGCCAATTCTGACGTATGGACTGCACGAGGCGGCCGACGTGCGGGCCGTCGAGGTCAACCGCCTGGGACTGCAGACGAGGATCCAGGTTGCGCGCACCGGTGGCGCCTCCTTCGAGGTCACGGTCAATCTGCCAGGGGCCCACAACGTACTGAACTCGCTCGCGGCAATAGCCGTGGCGGCGGAGCTCGGGATAGATGATGAGGCCATCGGACGGGCGCTCGCCGGCTTTCAGGGCATCGACCGCAGGATGCAGCACGTCGCTGACATCGATACCGCGGCAGGGCGCGTGACCGTGATCGACGACTACGGTCATCACCCCACCGAGGTGGCGGCAACGCTCGAGGCGCTGCGTCAGGGATACCGCGGCCGCCGCATCGTGCTCGCCTTCCAGCCCCACCGCTATACACGCACGCATGATCTGATCGACGACTTCGGCAAGGTGTTGGCAACCGTCGATGTGCTCCTCGTCACCGAGGTATACGCCGCGGGCGAGGCTCCTATCGCCGGTGCGGATGGACGCGCGATCTGTCGCGCGGTGCGCAGCCGCGGACAGGTGGAGCCGCTCTTCGTGGAGCGCGTCGAGGAGCTGGCGGAGTCGTTGAAGGACGTCATCCGTGACGGCGATGTGATCGTCGCCATGGGGGCAGGCAACATCAGCGCAGTGGCGCACAGTCTCGACGAGCGATTGCCCGCGCTTCTGCCGCCACGGAGGAGCCCGTGATGCTGGCCGTCGCGAAGGAGTTTCTGCCGCGTATCCGGCGCAACGAGCCGATGAGCCGCCATACCTCCTGGCACGTAGGCGGCCCGGCGGAGATCTATTTCACCCCGGCG
>DASYGA010000201.1:0-3855 GCA_036000265.1 Steroidobacteraceae bacterium
AGCACCCAATGGGGGTCGATGATCGTGCGGGTCCGGATCAGTGGCGAGATCCCCCGGGGCACCGTGTTCGTCCCGATTCACTGGAACGACGCCTTTGCCTCCGAGGCACGCGTCGGCGCTTTGGTCAATCCGGCCGTTGATCCGATATCCGGCGAGCCGGAATTCAAGCACACGCCGGCGGAAGTCGGGCCTTTCCCTGTGGAGTGGTATGGCGTCATTGCCTCCCGTCGGCCGATCGCAACCGGCGAGATCACTTGGTGGGTGCTGGCTCATGGCGCCGGGTTCCGGCGCTACGAGATAGCCGGCCGCAATCGGCCCGGCGACTGGGGCGAATGGGTGCGGGCGCTCCTGGAAAGCAACACCCTGGAGGCCGATTATCTCGAGTACAGCGATGCCGCCGCAGGGATCTATCGCGGCGCGTACATCGTCGACGATCGGTTGCAAGCCTGCGCGTACTTCTCCCGCCGCCCGGACCTGCCCGCGCGAAGCTGGCTGGCTTCCTTGCTCACCCAGGAGCGCTTGCAGCCCGCCGACCGTCTCGCGCTCCTTGCCGGGCGCCCGCTGCGGCCCGCAGATGACGCCGGCCCGCTCGTCTGCTGCTGCTTCGCGGTGGGTCGCAACACGCTCGCTCGCCTCATCGATTGCGAGGGTCTCACGGACACCAACCAGGTTGGCCAGCGTCTCCGGGCCGGCACCCACTGTGGATCCTGCCTGCCGGAAATCAGAAAGATCCTCGAGCTGAGCCGCGAAGATCCCGGCCGGGCCTGAAGATCGGATCCTCGGGATGCCCCTGGCGAGCGGCATTCAGCACCGCCGTGTAACCTCCTGCAGACTGGCTTCGCGCCTGCTGCCGCCTGACCTGGAGAGATGACCTGCCGCCCCAGCGGATTGCGGTCACTTCACCTTGCTGTAGTCGTACCAGACCGCTTCGATGTTGTGTCCGTCCGGGTCGAGCACGAAGGCGGCGTAGTAGCCCGGCCAGTAGTCCCGGTATCCCGGTGCGCCATTGTCCTTCGCCCCGCCTGCGAGCGCCGCGGCATGGAACGCCTCGACCTGCTGGCGGTTGGCCGCCTCGAAGGCGAGATGCGTCGGCTGCACGCGCTGTCGGCACGCGATCCAGAAGTCGGTGTTCTTGCCGTCGTTGAATCCCGCCGACTCGCCGGACTCCAGGTTGTTTCGGTAGCCGAGCGGTGCCAGCGCCTTGCCATAGAAAGCCTTGGACTTGCGGTAATCGCTGACGGGGAGGGTGGTATGCGCAATCATGAGCGTTGCCTTCAGGGAACGACCGATTGGCCAGCTTACCGCCGGCGAGCGCTTCCGGCCATTGCAGGCGGCGAGCCGCCGAGCTTCACGTTTTGGGTGTTCGCTAACGCAACTCCCCGGGCCTGCGCTATGCTCTCTTGGAGAGGTCGCCGATAGTGCGGCCCGGGGGTAAATGTACAACCGTTCCGCTTCGTTGCCTGCCGCCGTCGCGCGGCCGCCCTACTGGGCGAGACTGCTGTCGCCCCGGTATTGGCCCACTTGGGCCGGGCTCGGTGTGCTGCGTCTGCTCAGCCTCCTGCCATTTCGCCTCAAGCTCAGGGTGGGCGCCGCGCTCGGCGCAATCCTGCGCCGCCTGCCGCTGCGCTACGTGCGGATCGCCCGGCGCAACATCGATCTTTGCCTGCCCGAGCTCCCGCCCACCGCGCGACGGCGGCTGCTCAACCGCCATTTCGTCAGCCTCGGCATCTCTTTGCTGGAGATCGCGAGCGCGTGGTGGTGCCCGACCGCACGCCTGATGGCAATCTCCCGGGTCGAAGGCATGGAGCATTTGCGCGCGGCGCTCGCGCGTGGGCACGGCGCCATCCTTCTCACCGCGCATTTCACTTCCCTGGAGATCGGCGGCAGGATCATGGCCGCCTTGATCCCGGTCAATGTCATCTATCGCCCGACCAAGAACGCAGCCCTCGCCTACGTCCTCGGCCGCTGCCGCTGTCGTCACGGTCATGCGATCCCTCGGGACGATATCCGGGCGATGCTGGCCGCTCTCAAAAACAATGAGTGCGTGTGGTACGCCCCGGACCAGAGCTACCGCAAGAAAGGCGCGCAGATGGTGCCGCTGTTCGGCATTCCCGCCGCAACCAACACCGCGACGTCACGCATTGCCCGCATGACGGGCGCTGCCGTGCTGCCATACTTCGTCGAGAGGCTGCCCGGGACCGCCGGGTACCGGGCGGTGATCCAGCCGGCGCTCGAGGGCTTCCCGAGCGAGTGCCCGCGTGCCGATGCCGAGCGCTTCCACCGGCTGATCGAGGCGCAGGTGCGCGCCGTGCCCGATCAGTACCTGTGGATCCACCGCCGCTTCAAAGGCCTCACTCCGCAGGATCCCGATTACTACGGCAGCAACCCGCCGCCCGGCATCAGCGCACGCCCGCCATCAGACGCTTCACCGGCGGCGTGAGCAGCAGCATGGCTGCTCCGGCGATCGCACACCACCAGAACAGCTCCCGGTAAAGCGCTGGCAGCGTCGCGAGATTGTGGGCGTCGTAGTTGCCGGACAGCAGACCTGCCAGGAAACTGCCCAACGCGAGAGTGAGGAACCACAAGCCCATGCTCTGCGCAGCGAAGCGACCGGGCGCCAGCTTGGTGGTGGAAGAGAGGCCCACGGGCGAGAGGCACAGCTCGCCGCAGGAGAACAGGAGGTAGGCGGCCACCAGCCACAGCGGCGAGACCTTGTTGCCATGCAGCACGCGCAGCGCCGCGATGTACATGACGAGCATGCCCGCCGCCATCAGCAGCAGTCCCCACGCGAACTTCGCCGGCGAGGACAGGTCCCGGTCTTTCTTTCCGAGCCAAACCCACAGCGCCGCGAACACCGGCGCCAGCAGGATGATGAAGACCGGATCGACCGTCTGCATGTCGCCGGCCGGCATCTTCCAACCGAAGATGTCGAGATCGGTGTAGCGCTGCGCGAACAGCGTCAGGGAGCCGAAAATCTGCATGTAGGCCATCCAGAAAATGATGGACGCGGCAAACAGCGTCGTCATGGCGAACACGCGGCCGCGCTCCTCGCGCGTGAGCCCGCCCAGGAAGGCCATGTACAGCAGATATCCGGCCATCAGCAAACCCACCGCCCATGACACACGCGCGGCGAGCGCTACCGGATTGATCGTGACGGCGCCGCTCAGCAGCCACGCGGTGATCGCGCAGGTCACGGCCACGATGGTCCAGAGCGCCAGCCAGGACCGCGGCCGGGTTTTCGCCGGAGGAGCGCCGGCGCGGCCGAGATAACGGCGGGTGGCGAGAAACTGCGCCACGCCGAGCAGCATGCCGAGGGCCGGCAGTCCGAAGCCGGCATGCCAGCCATAGCGCCGGGCCACGATGGGCACGAACATCGGACCCAGCAGTGACCCGACATTGATGCCGATGTAGAAGATCGAAAAGCCGGCGTCACGGCGCGAGCCGCCTTCCGGATAGAGCTCGCCCACCGTGGAGCTCACGTTGGGCTTGAGGAGGCCGACGCCGAACACGTTGAACACCAGCCCGAGGAAGAAGAGGCGCGTGCCGCCCGAGGCGAGCAGCGCATTGCCGGCCGTGATCAGCACGCCGCCCCATAGCACCGCGAGCCGCCCGCCGATCAGCCGGTCGGCTACCCAGCCGCCGAGAAGGGCGAGCAGGTAAGTGCCACCCAGGTACAGCCCCCAGATGGCGCTGGCGTTTTGATCGCCGAATCCCAGTCCGCCACGGCCGCTCGCCGCGACCAGGAACAGGATCAGGATCGATTGGATGCCGTAGTAGGTGAACCGCTCCCACATCTCCGTGAGGAAGAGGGTCGCGAGACCGCGGGGGTGAGCGCCGATGACTTTGGCGAGGACA
>DASYGA010000216.1:0-1991 GCA_036000265.1 Steroidobacteraceae bacterium
GCACACCACGCCCCAACCGCCTTCGGCCTTGGTCTCGCGGAAGGCGGCGCGCATGCGCGGCATCGAGTTGGTCATGCCGCTCGCGTGGGGCACGGCATAGAACCGGTTGCGGGCGGTCAGCGGGCCGATCCTCACGGGCTCGAACAAGACGTCGTAGCGGGGATTGCGACTCATGTGCGTGAGAGCTTTTGTTGTTGAGCGATCGTACAACAAGAAATCGCGCCCTGGCTACTGCGTGGCAGCGGCCGGGCGTTCGGCTGTCGGGTGCGGCGCCGTGCCTCACTCGTCGCTGATGTCGTCCGTCAAGAGCGTCTTGCGGCGCTTGATGAAATCGAGCATCGCTTCGTCCCGTGCGGGATCGATGCCGGGGTCCTGATATTCCGCCAGCATGCGCTTCCATACCCGGTTGGCACGCTGCTCCGCGGTGAGGCGTCCCTCCTCCACCCATTGCTCGTAGGAGGAGTAATCGGCGATGGCCGACTGGTAGAACGCAGTCTCGAAGTTCTCCTGCGTGTGCGCGCAGCCGAGAAAGTGGCTTCCCGGACCGACCTCGCGGATGGCATCGAGCGCCTGGCCGCGCTCCGACATATCCATGCCCTGCGCGAGGCTCTGCATCATGGCGCACTGGTCGGCGTCCATGACGAACTTCTCGTAGCTCGCCACCAGCCCGCCTTCCAGCCAGCCGGCCGCGTGGGTCGCCAGATTCACGCCGGCGAGCAGCGTGGGCAACAGGGTATGGGCGCTCTCGTATCCCGCCTGGGCATCGGCGCTCTTCGCCGCGCACAATGACCCGCCGCTGCGGCAGGGGACCCCGAGGCGCCGGGCAAGCTGCGCCGTCGCGAAGATCATCTGCGTCGCCTCCGGGGTGCCGAAGGTCGGTGCCCCCGTGCGCATCGAGATCGCGCCAACGAACGAGCCCAGAATCACCGGAGCGCCCGGGCGCACGAGCTGCGTGAGCGCCATTCCGCACAGTGCCTCGGCGAGCAGCTCGGCCATGCACCCGGCGGGCGTCACCGGCCCCATAGCGCCGGCGAGCATGGCGGGCACCACGATGGTGCCCTGATTGTGGCTGGCGAACTGCCGCAGTGCACCGAGCATCCGCCCGTCGAAAACCAGCGGGGAGTTGGAGTTGATGTTGCCGAGTACGACGGGGTGGCTCTCGAGATAGCCGGGGCCGAAGAGCACCTGTGCGAGCGCGACGGCATCGGCGGCGTGACCCGCGGTCTCGGGCGTCGCTTCGCAGCCCTGGTCCGAGTACCGGAAAAAGGCATACTGGACGTCGAGGTGGCGCTTATTCGGCGGGATCTCCATCGGCTCGCACATGCTGCCGCCGGAGAAGTGAATGGCCGGCGCCATGTGCGCCAGCTTGATGAAGTTGTGCAGATCCTCGAGCGTGCCATAGCGGCGGCCGCGGTCGATATCAGTGACGAAGGGCGGTCCGCCCACGGGTGAGAATACGGTGGCATCTCCGCCGAAGCGGACATTGCGCGCCGGGTTGCGGGCGAAGAGGGTGAACTCGGACGGAGCTGTCGCGAGCAGCCGGCGTGCCAGGCCGCGGGGGATGCGCACCCGCTCCCCGCGCACGTCCGCGCCTGCCTCATGCCAAAGGCGCAGGGACTCCGCGTCGCGTCGCAACTCGATGCCGATTTCCTCGAGGATGGTTTCCGCGTTCGCCTCGATGATCTCGATCGCTTCCGAGCTCAAGAGCTCCACGGGCGGCAGCCGGCGCCGGATGTAGGGGTACTTGGCGGGCGGCGTACGTGCCCGCGCGCGCCTGCTCTCGCGGGTGCGGCGGGTGGGGTGGGCGGGGTCGCTCATGACTGATTTATATCGTCATTCAAGTCTGCGACACAAATTTATATACCCATATAGACAGACGCCTTGCACCGGTGCTATCGTCTTGAGGCCAAGAAAAGCAGGCGATGGGGGCGTATGAATATCGCGCACAGACGCTCGAAGATTGCTCTGGCGGTCACCGCCGCCCTGTACGG
>DASYGA010000258.1:0-2237 GCA_036000265.1 Steroidobacteraceae bacterium
GAGTCCTGCCGAGGCGGCCGACGCCCGTACGCGCCTCCTCATCGTCGACGATGACGACGAGCTCTGCTCCATGCTGGTGGAGTACCTCGGCCCGGAGGGCTTCACGGCCGAGACGGCCGGCTCGGGTCCGGCGGCGCTGGAGCGGTTGACGCACGGCGGTCTCGATCTGGTGGTGCTCGATGTGATGCTGCCGGAGCTCTCGGGCTTCGAGGTGCTGCGGCGCCTGCGCTCGGCGAGCCGCATCCCGGTGATCATGCTCACCGCCCGCGGCGAGGAGGTGGACCGGGTAGTCGGCCTCGAGCTCGGCGCCGACGACTACCTCGCCAAGCCGTTCAGCCCGCGGGAGCTGGTGGCGCGCATCCGCGCCGTGCTGCGGCGGATGGCGGCCGAGCCGCAGCCGGTGACGGGCGCGGTCACGTGGGGACCGCTGCGCCTGGACCTGCGGGCGAGGAGGGTGGAGATCGACGGCCAGGACCTCGAGCTCACGGCGGCGGAGCTCAGGATCCTGGAGCTGCTCGTGCGGGCCGATACCCGCACCGTCAGCCGCGAGGACCTGATGCTGCAGGCGCTCGGCCGCCGGCTGCTGCCGACGGACCGCAGCCTCGACACCCACGTCAGCAATTTGCGGCGTAAGCTCGGGAAGCTGACCGACCGGGTCGCCGTGCAGAGCGTGCGCGGCTCGGGCTATGCGCTGGCGTTGAAAACGGGCTGAGAGCCGCTTACGGCTATGCATTCCCTCTACTGGCGAATATTCCGCTCATTCTGGCTCGCCATCGTCCTCATCCTGGCAGGAACGGTGACCGTGGCGGTGAGCGCCGCGATCCAACGCCGCGACGAGGTGCCCTGGGTGCAGCGGGGCGAGCTCTTCGCGCAGGCGGACGATGCGTTCGAGAATGCGGGCGCGGACGGGCTGCGCGAGTGGCTACAGGACATCGCGACCGACCCGGCGTTCTCGCGCACCTTCGTCGTCGGGCCGAACGGCCGCGACCTCCTCGATCGGCCGCTGCCGCATTATCTACAGGTGCCCCTGCAGGGGCACACCAAGCACGGGACGAAGACGGTTCGCTCCGGCGCCATCGCGCCCGTGGGCGGAGCGCTCGTTCTGGTGGCACCGGATGGAAGCACCTACCACGTCATCGTCGGGCCGCTGCACGAGCATCCGCTGCTCTTCGGTGAGCTGCAGTTGCCCGCGGTCGCCGCGGCGACACTCGCCATTGCATTGCTGGTGAGCACGGTCATCTGCTTCTTCCTGACACGGCACCTCGTAGGTCCAATCGATCGGCTTCGCCAGGCAACACGTGAGATGTCGGCCGGGAATCTGAGCGTCCGCATGTCGCCGCGCCTCAAAGGCCGTCAGGACGACCTCGCGCTGCTCGCCGCGGATTTCGACAACATGGCCGAGCGGGTGCAGAACCTGCTCGAGTCGAAGCAGCGGCTGCTGCGCGACGTGTCGCACGAGCTGCGCTCGCCGCTCACCCGTTTGCAGCTGGCGCTATCTCTCGCGCGGCGGCAGGACGGCGGCACGGAGCGGCAGCTCACACGGATCGCGTGCGAGGCGGACCGCCTGGAGCAGCTCATCGCCCGCATCCTCAAGATCGTGCGACTGGAGCGTCCGGGTAGTGCTTTCGACGGCGTCACCATCGATGTGGGCAAATTGCTGGAGATGATTTCTCAGGATGTGGCCATCGAGGCCGAGGCGCGCAGCTGTACGGTCTCGGTGCAGGCGGATGCAGGGCTGGAAGTCGCCGGCGATCCGGAGCTTCTGCGAAGTGCTTTCGAAAATGTCATCCGCAACGCCGTGCGCTACGGTCCGTCCGGCTCCGCCGTCGTCGTCACCGCCGGACGCGGGCAGTGGATCGAGGTCACCGTGAGGGATCACGGGCCGGGTGTCCCCGAGAAAGACCTGAAGCTGATCTTCGAGCCGTTCTACCGCGTCGATGCAGCCCGCGATCGCGCCGGCGGCGGCGAGGGCCTGGGCCTGGCCATCGCGGCCCGCGCCATCGCGGTACACGGCGGCAGCATCGATGCCCGCAACGCGCCCGACGGCGGCCTGGAAGTCGCCATGCGGCTGCCGGCCTTGCAGCGGCCGGCCAAGCAAGCCAGCCCGACCGCCCAGGCAGCTTGAGCAAAACAAAGGCAAAAAAAACCGCCTTGGGGGTACCAAGGCGGTAGGCTTCCGACGGTGCCCGCAGCCGCCAGGCGGCGCGAGGGTAACCGGCGCTGCTCGAGTCTCAGGG
>DASYGA010000300.1:0-49559 GCA_036000265.1 Steroidobacteraceae bacterium
CAGATGGGTCTTTACGACAATCCCTACTCCAGGTTCGGCTACCTGGACTACCAGATGTGGCGGGCGGTGCGGCTGGTCGTGGACACGGGCATGCACTCCGAGGGGTGGACCCGCGCGCAGGCCATACGCTACTTCGAGGACAACAGCGCCCTGGCCGAGCAGAACATCGATACCGAGGTCGACCGCTACATCGCCTGGCCGGGGCAGGCGCTTTCCTACATGATCGGCGAGATGGACATCCAGCGGCTGCGCCGGAAAGCGGAGAACCGCCTGGGGCCGCGATTCGACATCAAGGGTTTTCATGCGGCGGTGCTGGAGCACGGCGCCCTGCCGCTCACCGTTCTCGATCAGGTCATCGACCGGTGGATACAGCACCAACAGACCGGGACGGATACAGCCGCGGCTGCCCGATAGACGCGGGGCGGTATCCGGGGAGATCAACAGAATGATTCGCAGGCACGAGTTGCGGTGGGGGTTGATGTTGATCGGACTGTCGGCCGTGGCCGGCGGCGCATGGGCGGCTGCCGCGATCCCGCCGGCCGTTTATACCGACCCGCTACCCGACCCGCACAATCCGGCGCGCATGGAGGTCCTGCACATTCCCACCGCCGGGTTGAAGATCAATGGCATCGCCTATCTTGCGGCGGGGGCCGGTCCGCACCCCACTGCCGTATTCTTCATTGGACTGCCGGGTAACGAGAAGAACCTCGATCTCGTGCAGGCGGTGCGGCGCGCCGGCTGGAACGGCATCACCTTCTATTACCGCGGCTCCTGGGGCAGCCCCGGCGTATTCCGATTTGCCCATTGTCCGCAGGATGCCGCGGCGGTGCTGGCCTATCTGCGTACTCAACCGGTTGCCGCGACCCTGGGCATCGACACGAAGCGTATCGTGATCGTAGGCCACAGCATGGGCGGCTGGGTTGCCGTCGAGGCAGCGGCACAGGATCATAGCCTTGCGGGCGTGGCGCTGATTTCCGCCGCCGACATGAGCAGCGATTTTCCCGGCCGCCTGCCGCACCCGCAGCTGGTCGCACGGCTCGCGGGGCTGATGGAATCACTCACGGATGAAACGCCGGAGAAGATGGCCGGTGAGCTCGAGGCTCACGCGGCGCAGTGGCGATTCAATTGGGCCTATGACCGGATCGATCAGGTGCCGGTTCTCGTCGTCACTGCCAACGACAGATACGGGCCGTCGGACGATGCACTGGCGAGCGCACTGCGCGCCCATCGAGGCCAGCCGATCACCGCCGTACACATGGATACTGACCACGTGTATTCGGATCACCGGATCGCGCTGCAGGCTGCCCTGATCCGCTGGCTGCAATCACTGCCACAATAGAGGGCCGATCATGGGCACGAGAGCGGTCATCGCGGCGCTTCTGCTTTCGATGCTGGCGCTCACCGGGCCGGCGCTTGCCGCCGGCGCACCTGCCGCGACCGGCCCGGCGGCGACCGGCCCGGCGGCGACCGCGGCAGGGATTGCGCTCGATGCGCCCTGGAAAGTCAGGATCTACGAGCTCGCCCATTCCAAGTTCCTCCATCCCGCCTGGGGTTGGCAGCATTCGGAGCGTGACTACCTCATGGCGGCGCGGCTGGCGAAGGGTGACGGGCTGCATATCGATACGGACGTGCTGTTTGCGGCGGCCTTCCTGCACGACATGGCGGCCTTCATGCCCTGCAAGGGGCCGAAGATGGAGCACGGCGAGTGCGCTGCGCGGCAGGCGCGGGCCATGCTGCGCGGGACCGGCTTCCCGATGGAAAAGCTCGCGGCGGTGCAGGCGGCGGAGCGCGGACACATGTTCTACAGCAACGCTGGCAGCGATCCCAACGCCATCGTGCTGCACGATGCGGATTCGCTCGACTTCCTGGGCGATATCGGTGCTGCGCGCCTCATCGCGCTCACTGGCGCCAAGGCGCCGAGCTTCGCGCCGGCGGTGAAGACACTGCGGAAATTCCTCCACGACATCCCGCCCCGGCTCATCACCCGGACCGCGCGGCGGCTCGGCGCCGAGCGTGCGGCGGAGCTGCGGTCGTTCCTCGACCGGCTGCAGGCGGAATCGGCCGGCGGCGCCGCGATGTGACTGCAGGATGAGCAGCGGCGGCTGGCAGTTCTGGATCGATCGGGGCGGTACGTTCACGGATGTCGTCGCGCGCTCGCCCGACGGCAGCCTGCGCACGCAGAAGCTGCTGTCCGAGAATCCGGAGCAATATGCCGATGCGGCGGTAGCGGGTATCCGCCGCATTCTCGGCCTCGACAACAGCTCGCCGATTCCCTCGGGGGCGATTGCGGCAGTCAAGATGGGGACCACCGTTGCGACCAACGCACTCCTGGAGCGCCGGGGCGCGCGCACTCTGCTCGCCATCACCAGCGGATTCGGCGATGCGTTGCGGATCGGCTATCAGAACCGGCCGAGATTGTTCGACCGGCGGATCGTGCTGCCGGAGCTCCTATACGAGCGCGTGCTGGAGGTAGAGGAGCGCCTGAGCCCCCAGGGGGAAATCCTGGCCCCCATCGACCTGCAAAAGGCCCGTGCCGAGCTGGTACGGGCCGTGGCGGATGGTATAAGCGCGATCGCCATCGTCTTCATGCACGGCTATCGCTTCCCACGGCACGAGTGCGCGCTGGCGCAGCTTGCGCGCGAGGTTGGCTTCACGCAGGTGTCGGTGAGTCACGAGGTCAGTCCTCTCGTCAAGCTCGTTGGGCGCGGTGACACGACCGTGGTCGACGCCTATCTCTCTCCGGTGTTGCGCAAGTACGTGGATCAAGTGGCCGGCGAGCTGGGAGAGAGCGTGCGACTGCTCTTCATGCAGTCCAACGGCGGCCTGGTGCAGGCCCGCAGATTTCACGGCAAGGACGCGATTCTCTCCGGGCCCGCCGGCGGCATCGTGGGCATGGTACGTACGGCCACGGAAGCCGGCGCCGAGCGCGTCATCGGGTTCGACATGGGCGGTACCTCGACCGATGTCTCGCACTACGACGGTGAATTGGAGCGCACCTTCGAGACCGTTGTTTCAGGCGTGCGTATCCGCGCACCGATGATGGACATCCACACGGTGGCTGCGGGAGGCGGCTCGATCTGCCGCTTCGATGGCATCCGATTGCGCGTCGGACCGGAATCCGCGGGCGCTATCCCCGGTCCGGCATGCTATCGCCGCGGCGGGCCGCTGACCGTCACCGATTGCAACGTCATGCTGGGGCGTCTGCAGGCGGATTTTTTTCCACGAGTCTTCGGTCCGAGCGGCGATGCGCCGATCGATTTCGGGGTGGTCGCGGCGCAGTTCGACGCGATGGCGCAAGAGGTGGCGCGAGCCGCCGGCGCGCACAGGTCATCGCAGGAGCTGGCCCATGGATTTCTGCGCATAGCGGTGGAGAGCATGGCGAATGCGATCAAGCAGATCTCCATCCAGCGGGGCCACGACGTCACGGTGTATACCCTGGCGTGCTTTGGCGGAGCAGGCGGACAGCATGCCTGCCTGGTGGCGGATGCCCTCGGCATGCGCCGGATCCTCATCCATCCGCTGGCCGGCGTGCTGTCGGCCTATGGCATGGGACTCGCCGATCTGCGCGTGCTGAAGCAAAGGGCCGTCGAAGCGCGGCTCGAGGAAACATTGCGGCCGCAGCTGCAGCGCATTCTCGAGGAGCTCGCATGCGAGGGCGTGGCAGAAATGACCGCTCAGGCCGTGAGCACCGGCAACATCACCGTGCTGCAACACGTGCACCTGAAATACCAAGGCACGGACCTGGCGCTCGCGATCCGGTTTGGTGAGACAAGCGCGATGCTGGAAGCATTCGCCGCCGCACACCGTGCCCGCTTCGGGTTCGACGTACCGGGCGGCGCGTTGGTGGTCGAAGCCGTTGCCGTCGAGGTCATCGGGGGGAGCGATGTACCGGCCCGCCGACCGAGCTGTGCCATTGCCGCAAGCTCGCCGCCTGCGGCCCACGCGCAGCGGGCGATCTGGTTCGGCGCCGCGCCGCTGCAGACGCCGATCTACTCCCGTGACGACCTGCGGTTCGGCCATGCGATCGCTGGGCCCGCGGTCATCATCGAGGCGTCCGCAACCACCGTCGTGGAGCCTGGCTGGCGCGCGACGGTCGATGCTTTGGCAAATCTGATCCTGGAGCGCTCCGAGCCGCTGTCACGGCGCGCGGCGATCGGAACCCATGCCGATCCGGTCATGCTGGAGGTGTTCGGCAATCTCTACATGTCGATTGCGGAGCAGATGGGCGTTGCGCTGCAGAGCACCTCGCGCTCGGTCAACATCAAGGAGCGGTTGGACTATTCCTGCGCCGTCTTCGACGGCAGCGGCGCTTTGATCGCCAACGCCCCGCACATGCCGATCCACCTCGGCTCGATGGGCGAGAGCGTGAAAGTCATCATCGCGGCGCGGCAACGCGCGGCAGATGGCCGCGGCATGCTTCCGGGAGACGTTTACGCGCTCAATGCCCCGTACCATGGAGGCACGCACCTTCCGGACATCACGGTCATCATGCCCGTCTTCGACGCCGGAGCCTCGTCGGCGATGGCGCCGGACTTCTTCGTCGCCGCGCGCGGTCATCACGCCGATATCGGCGGCATCACGCCGGGGTCGATGCCGCCGGACAGCCGCTCGATCCTGGAGGAGGGTGTCCTGATCGACAACTTCCTGCTGGTCGATGGCGGCCGCTTTCGCGAGGAGGAGGCGCTCGCGCTGCTGCGCGGCGGACGGTATCCCGCGCGCAATCCCGAGCAGAACGTAGCCGATCTGAAGGCCCAGGTTGCCGCTTGCGCCAAGGGAGCGGAGGAGCTGCGGCGGATGGTCCGCCAGTTCGGGCTGCCGGTGGTGAATGCCTACATGGGCCACGTACAGGACCATGCGGCGGAGGCGGTCCGCCGCGTTCTCGATGTGCTTCGCGACGGAGAGTTCTCTTACGAGATGGACGACGGCTCCGTGATTACAGTCCGCATCACCATCGATCGCCGCTCCCGGAGCGCCACCATCGACTTCAGCGGCACGAGTCCGCAGCGGCCCAACAACTTCAATGCGCCGCCGGCCATCTGCCGCGCCGCTGTTCTCTACGTGTTTCGTACTCTGGTCGATGATGATATCCCCATGAACGACGGCTGCCTGCTGCCGCTCGAGCTCGTCATTCCCGAAGGCTCGATGCTGCGCCCCTGTTATCCGGCCGCCGTGGTCGCGGGCAACGTGGAGACGAGTCAGACGATCATCGATGCGCTCTATGGAGCTCTGGGGGTGCTGGCCGCCGCGCAAGGCACGATGAACAACTTCACCTTCGGCGACGGCGAGCACCAGTACTACGAGACCCTCTGCGGCGGCTCGGGGGCGGGACCGGATTTCGACGGCACCGACGCGGTGCACACTCATGCCACCAACAGCCTGCTGACGGACCCGGAAGTGCTGGAGTGGCGCTTTCCGGTGCTGTTGGAGCGCTTCGAGATCCGCCGCGGGTCGGGCGGCGACGGCCGATACCATGGCGGCAACGGCGTCGTCCGCCATATCCGCTTCAGAGCGCCCATGACGGCGGCGATACTCTCGAACCGGCGCCGCGTGCCGCCCTTTGGCTTGCAGGGAGGTCAGCCGGGCCGGCTCGGCAGGAACGCGATCCGGCGGGCTTCCGGGGAGATCGAGGCTGTTGCGGCGACTCAGGTGGTGGAAATGGCGCCTGGCGACGTGTTCATCGTTGAGACACCCGGCGGCGGCGGCTTCGGGTCGTCCGGCTGACTGCGCGCATTCACCCAGAGAGGCGACGTACGGGCCTCAGGGGTAGAGCGGTGCGAGCCCGTCGCGCCGGCGGCTCGCATCGACGGCTGGCGCGGGCAGTTCGGTGAGCGCAGCCGCAAGTGCATTGCCGTGCCAGTCCCCGCCTGCGTAGCAGGCGCGATCGAGATCGCGGAGCAACTCCGCAACGGTGGCGTCGCCGATCCTTGCGGCAATGGCGTTGATGCCCGCCGGAGTCGTGCCACCGAGCGCGGCAGCCCAGTTGAGCAGATGCGCTCTGGCCGCATGGGCGTCGTCCGCTGCGCAGGCGGCACGAAATGCCGCGTGTTCCTTGCCAGCATCGGGTGCGGCGCGCTGGGCAGGCGGGCGTCCGGACACACCGCCCTGGCCGGGAGTCTTGCCATCCTGCGTGGTCAGTGGCACCACCGCCCGCGGTTTGCGCGACCAGAGCCATGCGCCCAGCGTCGCGAGCCACACGATGGCAAGACCGACGCTGATCCACTCCCACTCGGAGGGCGGCCGCCCTGAAGTTGGTTTGCGCGCCCCGGCCGGCGATGGTCGGGATGCCACCGTAGCCGCCCGCGGCTGTGCAGCCGGTGCCGGGGGCGCCGGCGTGGCGGCCGCAGTGCTGCCGAGCGGGGGCAGGATGATCAACGTACGTGCCGGTACGGTAGCGGTCCGCGGTTGCTTGGCTCGAGTGTCCCACCATGAGAGGGTGAGCGCTGGAATCGTGTAGTGCCCGGGCGAGTCGGCCATCAGGGCAACGGTCTGGTCGCGGCTGCCGATCAGCTCTCCGCCCTGCGTCGAGTCGCTCAGTTTCGGCTGGTCCGGATAGGCCTTGAGCCCCGAAGGCAGCTCCAACAGCGAGGCAAGATCGGGCAGCTGCGCCGCGGTCAGCCCGGTCGCCTGCAGATCCAGATCCAGGGTCACGGGATCACCCGCCCGTGCGCTGAGCCGCGGCGGATTCCAGGCGGCGCTGAGGGTGACATCACGGGCCGGCAGCCAGTAGCTGCCGACGGCGCTCGCCGGCCGCGGCTGCACCGAGAGCTCGATGGGTTTGCCGTGCAGGCGAACCGGGCGCAGCGTGCGCAGCATGCCGAACGCCGGCCCGCCGAAAAAGCCGCCGAAAGGGGAATTACCGTAGGTGGACTGCTGCGGTTGATTGACGGCGACCTCCGCGTCGAGCACCGGCGCCGGCAGGGTGAGTCTGCCGCTGTGCAGCGGAAAGAGCAGGTACCGGCGGGTGACGGCCTGATATGTCCGGCCATTGCGCTCGGCCTCGCCGTTCTCATCCGAGCCGAGCTGCTTCACCACGAAATCACTGCTGTCAGGCAGCTCCAGGTCAGCGTGGTACAGGGTCTCTGCCGTGAAAAGCCGTACCGTCAGATGCACGGCGGCCTGCACGTAAGGTCTATCCGGTGTCGCGCTGGTTTCGATGAATACCTTTGCCGCCGACGGCGCGCCGGCCGCTCCGGGTTGTCCAGTGCCGCCCGGACCACTCACCATGAGCGAGAGCGGCTGCGTTCGCTCGCCGCCCCAGGAAAGAGCGGGGATCGTCAGGTGTCCGGTGGACTTCGGCGCCAGTGTCAGGACCACTTGTGTCTTCTCGGAGGCGCCGCTGGTGCTGAGCTCGATACTGGTGCTGCTGCTGGTGCCGAGGATGTCGAAGCTCTGCTCGAGCGGAGCGACGTCGGGCTGACCACTGGTGCGGCCGTCGTGCACCAAGGTCAATTGCACGGTGTCCCCGGCCGCGACCTGAGAAGTATCCAAGGAGGCGCTGAC
This sequence comes from Steroidobacteraceae bacterium, assembly GCA_036000265.1. Lineage (GTDB taxonomy): Bacteria > Pseudomonadota > Gammaproteobacteria > Steroidobacterales > Steroidobacteraceae > 13-2-20CM-66-19. Next base: position 7,501 of record DASYGA010000300.1, read on the forward strand.
ACTCGCGAGCGCCTGCCAGGCCGCCATGCAACCGGCGAGCAGCAGCAGGGCTATGGGTGCGCGACCCGTCATTGGCCGCTCTCCTGGGCGTCACCGCTGTCCTGCTGCTTCATCATGTGCTCGATGAGGAATTTGCGCTGCAGGAGGCCTGCGGGGCTGTCGGGAATCTGCCGCAGCCATTGGTCGAGCGCCAGTTGCCGCTCGCTCTCGGGCTTTTGCCTAGGGGTCTGCGCGCCGCCTGCCGTCCGGTTGCGGGTGCCGGGCGTCTGGCTTGCCTCCTTCGGAGCGGCTGCGGCCGTGGCGCCGGAATTCGAGCCCTGTGTGTGGCCCTCCACACCTGGCGCGCCCCGCCGCCCCTGCCCGCGAGCGAGAGCCGCGGCCAGCTGCGCATCGCGTTGCGCCTGGCCGGGGGGCTCTCTCGAGGCGCCGGTGCCGGCGGCGCCCCCGGCCTGCGGTGGCGCGGAGGGCTGCGGATGGGCGCCCGGCCCGGAGTTCTGCGCACCCACGTTGCCGGGCTGGCTGCCTCCGGTGCGCGAGCCATTGGATGCGGTCTGGCCACTGCCCGCGGATGGCTGGCCGCCGGCGCCGGACTGCTGTGATGTGCCGCCCGGCTGCGGCGAACCGCCACCTGACTGCGGCGATCCTGATCCGTTCTGCTGCCCGGCGGCTGACTGCGGCGGCTGTTGTCCCTGCGAGCCTGCGCTCTGGCCGCCCTGTTTGCCCTGACGCCCGTTATGCGATGCAGACTGTTGGGATTGATGCTGTCGCCGCAACGCGCGCTCCACCAGGTCGCGGTTGTGGCGGATGTCCTTGTCGCCGGGCGCCTGCTTCAGCGCGGCATCGTATGCCGCCAGCGCCGGCTGCAGCTGTCCGGCCTTGGCGAGCGCGTTGCCGCGGTTGTATTGGGATTGCGCATCGGTAAAGGGCGCGAGCAGCTTGGCGGCTTGCCGGTAGCGTCCCGCCTCGAGATCAGCGTAGGCCTGGCGCCGCGGATCCTGGAAGCGGTCCGCGGCCTTTGCGGCTTGCCCGGCAGCGAGCAGCGCCTGGCCTTGCTGGTCCGGCGTGCGCCACAGATCGGACCACGCGCTCGAGACGGTGCCCGCGAGCGCCGGCTGGCTGCAGAGCCCTGCCCAGCAAAGCTGCGCGGTCGCGAGCAGCAGGAGCCGCGATGCCTTCACAGCCAGCCTCGGCGCGCGATGAGGGCGGCCAGGAGAAGCAGCGGCGGCAGCAGCCAGATCCCATCGTCGAGCCAGCTGGCAAGGCGCACATGCGGTGCGGACACGCTGGAGCTCATCTCGCGGGAGTCCGACCCGTGCAGCTCGGCGATCAGCTGCGGCAGCGCACCCAACATCACGAAACGGCCGCCACCGGCCGTCGCTACCCGCTGCAGCAGATCGGCATCCAGCCTCGTCAACATAACCTGACCGTGCGCGTCGCGGACGAAGCCGCCGTTGCCGTCCGGCGCAGGTGCACCGGTGCTCGTGCCGACGCCAACCAGGTTCACGGCGATTCCCTCACGGTGCAACCGCTGCGCCGCGATCAGTGCCGCCGCAGGATCGGAGAATCCAGCGGTCAGCACGATGACCTGGCGATCTTTTCCGGGTGAGGCCTGCAGCAGGCGCGCGGCCTCTGCGAGCGCGGGCGCGAGGCGATTGCCCGATTCAGGCATCAGGGCAGGTGCCAGCGGCTGCACGAGATTGCGAATGGTGGCCACATCACTGGTCAGAGGCGCCACGGTGTAAGCGTCGCCTGCGAATGCGATGAGGCCGACCCGGGCATCTTGTGCCGCCGACAGCAGATCGTCGATGGCATAGCGCGCCCGCGCGATCCGGCTCGGCGGCACGTCCGCGGCAGCCATGGAAGGCGAGACATCGAGCGCCACTATCCAGGACGCAGGCGCGCGGTAGGCGGGTGTGATCTGGCGCTGCCAGGTGGGCCCGGCGAGTGCCAGCACCGCCAGTGACCACACCAGTCCGACGAGCAGCCAGGGAGAGCGCCCGGCGCCCCCTTCGCTGAGCCGCAGCAGCGACAGCAGCTCGCCATCCAGCAGCCGCGGCCACACACCGTCGCGCCCGCGGCGGCGTGCGAGCCAGGTGGCGAGCGCGATGAGCGGCGGCAAGGCCAGGAGCCAGTAGGGGTGCAAGAAGTGGAAGCGGCTCATGGGATCAGCTGCGCTGCGCCAGCAGCCACGCCGCGGGAATGCTGAGCAGCAGGGCGAGCGCCAGCGGCCAGCTGAACCATTCGGCCGCCGGCCGCAGCCACTGCTGGTCGCCGGCGGCGGGCTCCAGCTGGTCGATCCTGTGGTACACGGCGCTCAGCGCCTCGGCATCGGTGGCTCGGAAGTACTCCCCGCCGGTGATGCTCGCGATCTTCTTGAGAAGGTCCGAGTCCAGATCGGTGTTGCCGACCGTGAGGCCGAACAGGGACTGTTGCCCGGCGGCTCCCACCCCGATCGTGAAGATGCGCAGCCCGGCTTGCGCCGCAAGCTTCGCCGCTTCGAGCGGTGGCATCACCCCCGCATCATTGCCGCCGTCGGTGAGGAGAATCAACACCGACTGGTGCGTGCCGGCGCCGCCGGTGCTCTCGCGCTGGCGCAGCTCCTTGAGCGCAAGCCCGATGGCATCGCCGATCGCCGTCTGCGGACCGGCGACCCCCACCACGGCCTCATCGAGGAACTGGTGTGCGGTGGCGATGTCAGTCGTGAGCGGCGCCTGCAGGTAAGGACGCGTGCCGAAGAGAATCAGGCCGATCTGATCGCCGCGGCGAGTGTCGATGAAGCGCCCGGCAACCTGTTGCACGACCTGCAGCCGGCTCTCGCCGCCCTCCATGTCCTGCGACGCCATCGATCCCGAGCAGTCGATCGCCAGCATGATCTGCCGGCCGTTCGTCGGCACCGGCAGCGGCTGACCGAGCCACTGCGGGCGCATGGCGGCCAACACGAGCAGCGCCCAGACCGCGGCCAGCAGAGCCAGCAGGCCGCGTGACAGGGTCGCGGCCGCGGCGGGCGCAGCGACAGATGCGGCGAATGGCAAGTACAGTGCCGCTCCGACCGGCTCCGCAGCGCGGCGCGTGCGCAGCAAGATCCAGGGCAGCGGCAGCAGCAACGCCATCCATGGCCAGGCCAGGTGGAACATCAGCGCTTCTCCAGGCGTGATGCCCGCGAACGGCGACGGGCATGACGCACGAACGCATCCGCGCCAGTGACCCAACACTCACGATCGTCGCTCCCGGGGCCGCCGAATGCCGTGACGAGCAACGAGCGGCCTGCGTCTCCGGCGAGCGCGGCGCCGCCCTGGGCGGCGACGAACGACAGCCAGGCGTCACCCGTCAGGCGGGCGACCTGCGACGGCCCGAACACCGCAACGGCGAAGCGGCGCAGCAAGCTCTCGATGGCGCGCGCGCTGGCGACGACATCGAAGTCCTGGGCGCGGATGGAGCGAAGCTCACGCAGTGCGGCTCGCCGGCTGCGCCGGTACGGGTCACGCCACCGCCATACGGCGCCAGCAGCCAGCGCGAGGAGCAGCAGGGCCAACAGCCACCAGCCCGGAGCGGGCGGCCACCAGCCCGGCGGCGGTGGCGCATGGGCGGGAGCGAGCCGTGAAGTCCAGTCCGCTGTCATGCCGCCGATTGCCGCGGCCGCAGCAGCGGCCGAAGCACCTGCTCGACCGGCTCGCGGGTGTCGAGCCTCACGACCGGCGCTGCGCTGCGCTGCGCCAGCGCGCCGATCCGCGCCTCGCGCTCGCGCCAGGCCTGGCGCCAGCGCTCGCGTATGCGCGCGCCTTCCAGGATGCGCAGGCGGCCCGGCAGGCCGGCGCGAAAGCGGCCGTTCGGCAGGCCTTCCTCCTCCAGCGGATCGGTGATCCAGAAGAGCCGCAGGTCACTGTGCGCGGCCAGGGCCGTCCACAGGCTCTCCGCCTCCTCCCGCAGGCCGGCGAAGTCGCTGACGGCGAGGATCTGGCTGCCTGGACGCACCAGCGGCAGCAGCGCCCGCAATGCCCCTTCGAGCGCCAGCGGCGCGGGTTGACCCGGCACTCGAGGTTGGCATTGCAACAGCGCCTCCAGCAATGGCAACACTCCGGTCTGGCGGGCGCGCGCCGGCAGGATGCGGCTTTCTGCGCCGCCATGAGCGATCAACGCGCCGACCCGATCACCGCCGAGCGATGCCACCCAGGCGAGCAGCGCCGCGGTCCGCACCGCGAGTGCTGATTTCAACTGCCGCCGCGTGCCGAAGAAGAGTCCGGGCTGCAGGTCGACCAGCAGCCAGACGGGCCGCTCGCGCTCCTCGCGAAAGAGCTTGGTATGCGGCCGCCCGCGTCGCGCAGTGACCCGCCAGTCGATGGTGCGTGGATCGTCGCCCGCGACGTAGGGCCGCACTTCCTGGAATTCCAACCCACGCCCTCGCTGCGCGCTGGAATGGGCGCCGACCAGTGTTGCGCGCGCCGTCCTGCGGCCATGCAGCGACAGGCCGTGCGCGGCGCCGCGCAACGCCAACAGCTCCGCCAGGTCGGGAACGATCATGGCGCCGGAACCCGGCTCAGGAGCTCCTCGATGCAGGCCTGCGCCGACACGCCGCGCGCCTGCGCGGTGTAGTCGAGCAGCAAACGGTGGCGCAATGCATCGGGCGCGATTGCCTGGACGTCCTCCGGCGTGACGAACTCGCGCGCGTCCAGCCAGGCGAGCGCCCGCGCGCCGCGCTCGATCGCAATCGCCGCGCGCGGGCTCGCGCCCCAGCGCAGCCACTCGCGCAGTTGCGCGCTGTAGGGCTCCGGCCGCCGCGTGGCATCGACGAGGGCGGCGATATAGTCGGCGACAGGCTCCGACAGCGTCAGGCCGAGCACTTCACGCCGCGCGGCGAACACCGTCTCCTGCGAGACGCGATGCTCGGGTGGCGGCAGCTCGCGCCGGGTGATCGCCTCGCGCCGCGCGAGCGCCATGATCTCGAGCGTGGTGGCACGATCGGGGTAATCGACACGGGTATGCATCATGAAGCGGTCGAGTTGCGCCTCCGGCAGCGGATAGGTGCCTTCCTGCTCGATCGGGTTCTGAGTCGCCATCACCAGGAAGAGCTGCGGCAGCGGGTAGGTGGCCGCCCCGACGCTGATCTGCCCTTCGGCCATGGCCTCGAGCAGCGCGGATTGCACTTTGGCCGGCGCGCGGTTGACCTCATCGGCCAGGATCAGGTTGTGAAAGAGCGGTCCCCGCTGGAAGCGGAACACGCCTTCCTCGGGCCGGTAGATGTCCGAGCCCGTCAGGTCGGCCGGCAGCAGGTCGGGCGTGAACTGCAGGCGCTGGAAGTCCGCATCGAGCGCGTGCGCCAGCGCTTTGACGGCGCGTGTCTTGGCGAGTCCGGGCGGACCCTCGACGAGCAGATGGCCATCGGCGAGGAGGGCGACCAGCAGCCGCTCGACCAGGGCCGTCTGTCCAATGATCTGGCTGCCCAGGTAGTCCCGCAGCCGCAGGAAAGCAGTATGGACGGCGCTGCCCGCCCGGGGATTGGTCGCGGCCAGGGGAATCAAGCCAGCAGTCATCGTCGATTTCCTCGCTTTGCGTCATGGAGCGCAGCTCCGATCCAGCTTCGCCCGGAGCCGGGTTGACCACCGGCCGGCGCCTCGGGTTCCGTGGACATATTACCCATTACCCCCATCGGGGCGGGCAGGCGTAAAATCTCCGGGTCAAGACGAAGCACTCCCTGCACCCAGACCGTTCAACCGTAAGGAGGGGAGCATGAGCGCAGTCCTGCTGGCCGTGTTCAACGATGTCGAGACCGCCGAGCGAGCCCACCTGGCGCTGTTCCGTGACGGCTTTCCGACCGATCGCATCGAGCTCACCGCCCGAGGCGAGTCAGGCCGCGCCGCGAGCGAGCCGGCAGGCTCGCTGCACGATCGCCTGGCGCAGTACTTCCATACGCTGTTCGCGCAGGGCGACGCGGTACGGCACGCCCATCGCCTTGCCGACAGAATCGAGCGCGGCGCCGCCACGATCACCGTGCTGCCGCGGGGTGATATCGAGGTGAGGCGCGCGGCGGAGCTGCTCGGCCATGCCACTCCCGATGAGATGCTGGAGCGCGGCCTCGACGAGCGGTCGTGGGAATTCGCCGCCGCCCCGCGCAGTCTGCCATGGGTTCGCACCCTTTGGCTCGAGTCGGGACCGGACGCGCCGCATTGCGTGTACTGCCGGATGTTTCCGGGAAGCGTGCACGGGGCTCATTAAGGAGCTGGATCCGGGCTCCGCCCGGCCGTGCCACTGACCGTGCAGGGTGGCAGGCCACCGGCCCGCAACGGCTCGCCGAAGTGCCTTACTGAAGGCTCGGCGCGAGCCGGCGCTCGGCCAGGCTCGCCAGCAGCGCGGCGCCTGCCGGCAGTGCCTCGTCGTTGAAATCGAACGCGGGATGATGCAGTGACGGGCTGGCGTCGCCCTTGCGGCTGCCGACCCAGATATAAGCGCCCGGCACCTGCTGCAGCATGAAGGCGAAGTCCTCCGCCGTCGCCGCCGGCGATTCAACACGCAACGCTTGCCCGAAGAGCGCAGCCGCCGCATCGAGGGCGTGCTGGGCGCAAGCAGGGTCGTTGATGGTCGCAGGATAGATGCGGCGATACTCGACGGAGGCGCTGCACCCCGCTGCCTTCGCGGTGAGGTCGACCCATTCACGCAGTATCGCTTCGAGCTTGTCCTGTACCGCGGGATCGAAGGAGCGCACGGTGCCGAAGAGCTGCACTTCTGGCGGCAGGACGTTGTGCGAGCTGCCTCCCTGGAGGCTGGTGATCGACAGCACCGCACTCGCCATGGGATCGATGCGGCGGGCGATCAGGGTATGGGCCCCGGTCACGATCTGCGCTGCGCAGAGCACGGTGTCGGTGGTGAGATGCGGCATGGCGGCATGGCCGCCGGCCCCGCGCACCGTGATCGTGAAGCGGTCGGAGGCACCCATGATGGGGCCCGCCCGGGTTGCGATGGCGCCGGCCGGCAGTGTCGGCCAGTTGTGCAGGGCATAGACCTCCGTGCACGGGAATCTCTTGAACAGCCCGTCCTCGATCATCGCCCTCGCGCCGGCCAGGCCTTCCTCCGCCGGCTGGAAGAGCAGATGCACCCGGCCGTTGAAGCGGCGCGTCTCGGCGAGATAGCGCGCCGCGCAAAGCAACATCGCCGTATGGCCATCATGGCCGCAGCTGTGGGCAACCCCGGTGTTAACGCTGGCGTGGGCTGCACCGGAGGTCTCCTGGATCGGCAGAGCATCCATGTCGGCCCGCAAGCCGATCGCCTTGCCGGATTCGCCGGCGGCGATCACGCCGACGACACCGGTCTTGCCGATGCCCTCGTGCACTTCGATGTCCCACTCCCGCAGCAGTTTCGCCACCACGGACGCGGTGCGCTGCTCGCCATAGGCCAGCTCCGGATGGCGATGCAGGTCGCGTCGCACCCTGCCCATGTCGGCCGCCAGCTCGTTGATGCGGGCGAGGAGTGAGGAGGGCTCGTTCGGCGCGGCTCTGCTTGGGCTCATCGGGGCACTCGCGGCAATCCGGAAAGAGCGGATTCTGGCACAGCCCGCGTACCCCTCGAAATTTCCGGGCGACTCAGCCGACGGCGTGCGGCGGCGTCGCTGGGTGCGGGGCCGGCTCCGCGATCAGCACCCGGCTGACTTTCGGGCCAACCCAGCGCTCCATGTCGTCGATCAGGGTGAAGCCCGCTGGAACGACGATCAGGGTGAGTGCGGTGGAGGTGATGAGGCCGCCGATCACCGCGATGGCCATGGGGGCCCGGAACGAGTCACCGATCGCGAGCGCCACCGGCAGCATCCCGGCGACCATCGCCACGGTGGTCATGACGATCGGCCGGGCGCGCTTGTGACCGGACTCGAGGAGTGCCGTCATCCGGTCCTTGCCGGCGCGCATCTCCTCGATTGCGAAGTCCACCAGCAGGATGGCGTTCTTGGCGACGATGCCCATCAGCATCAGGAAGCCGATCATCACTCCCAGCGACAGCGGGTTCTGGGTCAGCCACAGCGCGAGCACGGCGCCGCCGAGGGACAGCGGCAGCGAGGAGAGGATCGTGATCGGCTGCAGCACGCGCACGAAGAGGAGCACGAGAACTGCGAACACCATCAGGAGCCCGGTCATCATGGCGATGCCGAAGTCGGTGAACAGCTCGCTCATCAGCTGTGCGTTGCCGGTCTCGACCAGCCGCACGCCTTGCGGCAGGTGCTTCAGCGCCGGCAGGGCGTGGATTTCCGTCATCGCCGTGCCGAGCTGGATGCCGTTCAAGTCGGCGTCGATGGCGACCCGCAGGCTCTGATCGCGGCTGTGGATGGTCGTCGGTCCCTCACCGAAGCTGAAGTCGGCGACCGCCTTCAGGGGAACCGTGCCGCCGCTCGAGGTCGGGACGGGCAGGTTCTCGAGAGCGTTGAGGTCCTGCCGGGCCGTACGCTGCAGGCTGACGAGGATCGGCACCTGTCGGTCGGGCAATGTGAATTTGGCGTCGTTCTGCACCAGGTCGCCGAGCGTCGCTATGCGGATGGTGTCGCTGATGCTCGCCACGCTGACTCCGAGACGCGCCGCAAGATCGAATCTCGGACGGATCAGGATTTCCGGTTGCGGCAGGTCGTCGTCCGAGCCGACGTCGATCAGGCCGGGGAGCGTACGCATCTGCTCCATGATGCTGCGGGCGGTGCTGTCGAGCAGCGCGAGATCTTCACCGGTGATGTCGATGGTGACGGCATGGCCGTCCGAATCGCCGTTCTGCGTCTGGAAGAACATCCGGGCATCCGGAATGGTCTTGAGGAGCATCAATGCGCGCTGCTCCCACTGCTGCTCGCTGATGTGGCGCTTGGAGCGAGGCACCATGGTGATGTAGAGATTGGCGACACTGAGCGCGCCGTCGTCGCCGACGGACTCGTCGATGCTGGTTACCTCCGGCTGCCTGGCCAGGATGCCGTAGGCGGCATCGGCCACCTTCTTGGTGTCATCGAGCGAAACGCCGGGAGGCAGCTCGATGTGCAGCGCCGGGCTGCCATCATCGGAATCGGGGATGAAGGACTTCGGCATCAGCATGAGTCCCACGACGGAGATGGCGAAGAACGCCGTGCCGCAGGCGATGGTCTTCCAGCGGTGGCGGATGCACCAGCGCAAGACTTTCAGGTACCCCGCCATGAAGGGTCCGTCCTCGTGCTCCGGCACCGCCTCGGATTTCAGCGCGTAGGCGGCGATGACCGGTGTCAGAAGCCGCGCCACGAGCAGCGAGAAGAACACCGCCGCCGCGACCGTGAGTCCAAACTGCTTGAAGTATTGCCCGATGATTCCTCCCATGAAGCTCACCGGCATGAACACCGCGATGATGGTGGCGGAGGTCGCAATCACCGCGAGGCCGATCTGATCGGCGGCGTCGAGCGCCGCCTGGAAAGCGCTCTTGCCCATGCGCTTGTGGCGCACGATGTTCTCGATCTCGACGATCGCATCGTCCACCAGCACCCCGGAGACGAGCGACAGCGCGAGCAGGCTCACCTGGTTGAGCGAGAAGCCGATCCATTGCATGAAGAGAAAGGTCGGGATGGCCGCGAGCGGGATGGCAAGCGCCGCGATCAGTGTGGCGCGGATGTCGCGCAGGAAAAGCCACACCATCAACACGGCCAGGATGGAGCCCTCGATGAGGGCGCTCATGGCGGAGTGATAGTTCTCCTTGGTATAGGTCACCCGCGTAAAGGTCATGTTGACCTTGATGTCGGGGTACTGCTTGCGGATGTCGGTGAGGGCCTTCTGCACGCCGTTGAATACCGAGACATCCGAGGCGTTTTTCGCCTGAAAAACCCCGAACGCGATGGCGGAGCGGCCGTTGAAGAGATCCAGATTGCGGATCTCCGCCGATCCGTCGCGGACGTTGGCGATGTCACCGAGGCGCGCGAACCGTCCGCCGGGCAGCATGATCTGGGTGTCGGCGAGCTGCCGCACGGTATCGGCGCCGCCCATCACCCGGATCAGCTGCTCGCCATTGCCGAGGTCGGCCTGGCCGCCCGGCAGGTCGATATTGAGCCCCACCAGTTGACTGTTGACCTGCGAGGCCGTGATGCCGAGCGCCTGCATGCGTGCCGGATCGAGCTCCACCCGTATCTGGCGGTCGACGCCGCCGAAGCGCGTCACCTGCGCGACTCCCGGGACCGTCAACAGGCGCTTGGTGATGGTGTTGTCGATGAACCAGGAGAGCTCCTGGGGCGTCATGCTCGAGGCGCTGACGTCATAGTAGACGATGGGACCGCCGTCGAACCGGATGGCCTGCACGACCGGAGGTTGAATGTCCGCGGGCAGATCGACCTGTACCTGGGTGACCGAGTTGCGGACGTCGGCCACTGCGCGATCGATGGGCGTGCCGATACGAAACTCGATCTGGATGTTGGCGTCGCCCTCCTTGGCCACCGAGTAGATGTGGTTGATGTCGCTGATGCCGGCCACTGCGGCTTCAACCCTGCGCACGATCTGCGTCTCGACTTCCTCGGGAGCTGCCCCGGGCTGGCTGATGTCCACCGACACCATCGGGAAGGCGATGGGCGGGTTGAGCGTCACCGGTAGCCGGATGAAGGCGACGGTGCCCGCGAACAGCAGCACTGCGAACAGCACCATCGGCAGCGACGGATGCCGTATGGCCCATGCGGAGATGTTCTTCATGACTGCGGCGTCCCGGCCGATGCGACGCTCACTCTCTCGCCACTGTGCAGAAACCCGCCATCCATCGCGATCACATGCTCTCTTCCCGACAGACCCTGCAGTATCACGACGCCGCCGGGAAGCACGCTGCCCACCTCCACGGCACGCCGCTGCACCTGGTCGTCACGACCGACCACGTACACGTAGGATCCGGAGCCGTCGGCCATCACCGCGGTTTGCGGCAGCACCGGCCGCTTCGCACGGTCCAATGTCACGCTGCTGTGCGCAAAAGCGCCGGGCCGCAGCGCCGGATCGGGCCGCAGTGCGATGCGAACCTCACCCATGCGGCTCTGCGGATCGATCACCGCGCCGAGCAGCCAGATGCGGCCCACGAAGGGTTTCGAATTGCCGATCAGGTAAACGGACGCCGACTGGCCCACCTTCAGATCCGCCATGTCCTGCTCCGCGACCTGACCGATCATCTCGACCTGACCCGCATCCTCGAGATCGAACAGCGCCGGGCCGCCGGAGCTTGCGATTTGCCCGACCTCCGCATTGCGCGTCAGTACGATGCCGTCGACAGGCGCGACGATGCGCGTCAGAGCCAGCTTTGCGCGCATGACCGCAAGCTGCGCAGTCACCACCTTGATGTTGGCCGCATCCATGACGGAGGTCGCTTGCAGCTTCTCGATGTCCTGGGCAGAGAGCCCGCCGTCCGGTCCAACCGCCACGCCACGTCGATACTCCGCGGCGGACAGCGCGGCTTGGGCTCGCGCCTGATCGAGCGCCGCGCTCAACTGCGCGACCTGCGGCGCGAGCACCGAATCATCGATCCTGGCGAGCAGTTGGCCGCGTCTGACACGGTCGCCAACCTGCACATACACCGCGACGATCCGCCCGGTATCGCCGGAATTACCGATTGGCAGCTGGTGACGCGCTTCGATCGTCCCGGTGAAGGTCACCTGCGTCGAGACGGGCTGCACACCGGGCGTGACGACGCTCACCAGAGGAATGGAGGTCCGGCTCGCGAGCGGCGCGACGGCTTTGGGCGCCGACGCCTTGCTCATCCAGACCGCGGCCGCCACGGCGATGGCCACGGCGATTGCCGCTGCCCCGAGCAGCCATTTGCGCCGCGGGGTGACCCGCGGCGGCTCGAACATCAGCACCCTGGCTTCGGCTTCTTCTTGCGGCTGCGCGCCCATGAGACCTCCTAGACGAGTCCAACACCCTTAGGCACCCGCACGACCACCGTACCGGCGATCTTGTCGTGCCAGGCCTGATGCTCGTGATCGACCGCGATCCAGATGAAGCCGAGTCCGGCGACCACCAGAGAAAGGAAGCAGCCGAGGGCGCGGACGATGGCGGTCCCCCAGTCGAGTGGACCCCCGCCGATGCGCACCACCTTCAGGTCGCAGACGATGCCGCCCACGGTCGTGCCCTTCAGCTTCCACATGATGGCGCCGTAGGTCGCGAGCAACAGCAGCATTCCTCGGCCGCCATGGTGCAACCAGCTCAGCGCGACGCCCACCAGGATCAAATCTATCAGCAGCGCGAGCATGCGGATCCAGAATCCGGCGCGCGGCAGCGTCGCCACGTCGAGAATGTCGACCGTGTTGCCAGCGGGTGCGCCGGGCGGCGGCGGCGGGGGTGGGGGTGAGGCGGCAGTCGATGCGCCTGCGGCGGAAGTGTTGGTCATGCCGGCGGCTGTATCGCTGGCGAGGCCACTGCCGCTTCGCGGCTCGCCCGCCGCGCCAGCAGCCGCGGCCGTGCTGCTGACGGTTCCGGGCCGCGCCGCCGCCGGTGGCCTTGCCGAAGGCGCACTGCTCGATCGGGTCGCGAGCAGAATCGTGTAGATCACCGCGCCGAACCCGAATGCCCCGAGGAGCATATAGAGGAAGAACCCGAGGATCGGCACCATGTACAGGGCCAACACGATCAGGCCGCCGATAAGCACATCGAGCACCGGCTGGGTGGCGCTTCCGGAGCGGGCGAGCCTCAGGCAGCGGCTGCCGAGCCAGCCGAGGGCGATCACCCGCCCGAAGAGCCCGGCGCACATCACGGCTATCCAGAAGAGCGGAATGACGGCGATGCCCACGACCGTGATGACGAGCGCCAGCATCACGACCGGCACGAGCAGCACCGCGATCACGGTGGCGAGAATGGATGGGCCGGGGTGCGCGTCCAGAGTGAGCACACAGCGGCGCACTCCATCCTGGAAAATCGCGGCGATCAGGATATAGAACGCCAGCGTGCCGAGCGCCAGCCACCATGCCCAGCCGACATCGAGCGTGGGGGCGAGAGGCCGGCCGTAGACGAGGCAGTCCCGAAACCAGGCGTGCAATCCCTCGACGTTGCCGAAGAGGCCCGAGAGGACATGGACGGTGCCGCCTTGCACCACGGCCGTCGGGCTGCGCTGCAGGGTGCCGAGGATTTCGGTGATCTGGCCGCCGACCTGCGCCTGCGGCCCCAGCTTGACGTTGCCCAGGACCGCGACGACATCGCCGCTGACTTTGCCGTTGATATAAACATCACCCAGCACCGCCACCGCGCTGTCGCCAACGGTTCCGTTCACCGTCACATCGCCCAGGACCGCCACCGCGGCGTCGGATACATCGCCATCGACCTTCGTCGAGCCGAACACCGAGACGACTTGCTCGGCGCTTTCGCCGGCCGGCAGGTTGGCGCCGTGTCCGACCGAGACGATCTGGCGATCGCCCTGGCCCGCGGAAGCCTCGCTGTCCTGCGCCTGCGCCTGGAGCACGCCGCCACAGAGGCATGCGAGCAGGGCGCAGGTCAACAGCCGGCGGAGCGTGTTCTTCATGTCGGGTGAGCCTTGGAATAGCGAGTTCTGGGATAGAGCAGCGAGTAGCCGACCGCGACCAGCGCGAACAGCACAGCGTAGAGGGTCGCGGTGGCGAGGATTCCGCCGACGAGCCACTCGCGTGGGATGCTCTGAAAGATGTGAGCGGCCGTCGCGCCCAGCGATGCGAGCGTGTGCCCGGCGCCCCCGATCGCGGCGAGCGGGGCCGCCATGCGTGCGCGGGCCACGGAGAGCAGGTGCGCCGCCAGCCACAGCGACAGCACCCAGACGGCAGGCACGCAAACGGCGCAGCCGGCAATGACCGGTACACGCACCGTGGCAGGCCAGGACGCGATTCCCCGGCGCCACCACGGCAGCCGTGCGCGGGCGGCGAGCTCGCTCAACACGCGCGCTTCGAGCGATGCCGGTGCGCGGCGCAGGGGCTGCTCCCGCAACACCTTGCCTACGAGCCGCTCGAGCTTCTCGTCAGCCTGGTCGCGTGAGCTCATGGTTGCGTACCGCGCGTGGCAGAGGGGTAGCGGGGCGACTCGCCCGGCGCACCGATGCCGCTTTGCGCCAGAAGGCCGGACAGGGCGACTCTTCCGCGGAGGATGTCGGTCTTGACCTTGGCAAGGGAGATACCCAGCCGGTCCGCGATGTCCTGATAGGACATCTCCTCGTAATGATACAGCACCAGCGGAATGCGCTGATGATCGGGCAGGCGGTCGAGCGCCTGCGCCACCCGCGCCCGCCGCTCGTCAGCCTCCAGCTCCGCGAAGGCGGTGTCGAACACGGCGGCGGCGGATTCGAGGTCCTCCTCGCGGCTGTCGTCGGTGAATATCTCCGAGAACAGGCGCCAGCGCTTGCGGTGGCGGGTGAGGTGGTTGAGCGTCAGGTTGGTGGCGACGGTCTTCAGCCAGCCGCCGGCCTTGGCGCTCGAGCGCAGGTTCTCGAAGCTCTCATAGGCGCGCAGGAACACTTCCTGACTGATGTCCTCGGCCTGGGCGGGGTTGGCCGTCAGGCGGACGGCGGTCGAGAAGACCATGTCCTGATAGGCGCGCATGAATGCTGCGAACTCATTGGGGTCGATGGGCCGGGAGCTTGCCAGGTGCACAGGTGTGTCATCGTTTGAGGCAAGAACACGGCGGGCGCCGAAAAGTTACAGCGGGCACGGGCGCCGCCGGGCGGCGAGCCGCGCAGGGCGGCCAAGGCTACCTCAACGAGCGGGCCGGCGCACGGCCCACCCGAGCCGGCCCGCTCGTCCACCCCGGTCCGGCCCTCAGGCGCTGCGGACCTGCCCCTTGGGCCCGTCCAGGAGGTCGGCTGCCGTCACGCCGAGCCGGGCCGCGGCACTCAGGACCGCCAGGACGGAAGCCGTGACGATGTTCGGGTGGATGCCCACGCCGAAGCGCGTACCGGCGATACCGGTTCGGGCCGCCTCCACGAGCGCGAGCGCCGAGGCGTCCGCCCCACTGCCCAGCGAGCGCTCCTCATACGCGTCGATCCGCAGGGGCAGGCCGAGCGCATCGATCGTCGCCGCGATCGGGCCGTTGCCCTTGCCACGCAATCGCAGCCGCCGCTCGCCCACCCTGAGCTCGAGCTCAATGCCTTGCACCGTCCCGGCAGCTTCGAAAAGATGGTGGCCGATGTAGGCGACCTCGCCAGGCGGGCGCAGGTAGGTGGATTCGAACAGCGACCAGAGCTCGGGCGAAGCGATTTCCCCCTCCGCGGTGTCGGCGTGCGCCTGCACCACGGCGCTGAATTCCACCTGCATCCTGCGCGGCATGACGACGCCGTGGTCACGCTCGAGAAGGTAGGCGATGCCGCCCTTGCCCGACTGGCTGTTGACGCGGATCAGCGTGTCGTAGGTCCGCCCGAGATCCGCCGGGTCGATCGGCAAGTACGGCACTTCCCAGAGGCCTGCCGGGTCCTGCGCAGCGAGACCCTTCCTGATCGCATCCTGGTGCGAGCCCGAGAACGCCGTGAACACCAGGTCGCCCACGTAGGGGTGCCGGGGGTGGATCGGCAAGCCCGTGCACTCCTCCGCGACGCGCGCGATGGCGTTGATGTCGGAGAAGTCCAGTTGCGGGTCGACTCCCTGCGAGTAGAGATTCAGTGCCAGGGTCACGAGGTCCACGTTGCCGCAGCGCTCGCCATTGCCGAAAAGGCAGCCTTCGATCCGCTGCGCCCCTGCCATCAGCGCGAGCTCCGCTGCGGCGACCCCCGTGCCGCGGTCGTTGTGCGGATGCACCGAGAGTGTGACGTGCTCGCGGTCCTGCAGGTGGCGGTGCATCCACTCGATCTGGTCGGCGTACACGTTGGGCGTGGCGCACTCCACCGTGTTGGGCAGGTTGAGAATCACCGGCCGGCCCGGGCCGGCGCCCCAGGCGCGCATGGCCGTGTGGCAGGCCTCGAGCGACACCTCGAGCTCGGTCGCGGAAAAAGTCTCCGGCGAATATTCGAGCAGCCAGTCCGTTTGCGGCTCGCGCTCGGTCAGCTCGCGCAGATGGCGTATCTGCCGCTCGATCAGCTGCATCACCTCGCGCACGCTCATGCCGAAGACGATCCGACGCCATGCCGGCGCGGTGGCGTTGTAGACGTGCACGATGGCACGGCGCGCGCCGCGCAGGCTTGCGACCGTGCGCTCGATCAGATCCTCCCTGGCCTGCGTGAGCACCATCGGGATGACATCATCGGGAATGCGCTCCTCGTCGATGAGTGCGCGAGTGAGGTCGAAGTCCACTTGCGAGGCCGAGGGAAAACCGACCTCGATGTGCTTGCAGCCGATGGTCAGCAGGACCTCGAACAGACGGAGCTTGCGTGCCTTGTTCATGGGCTCGAAGAGCGCCTGGTTGCCATCGCGCAAATCGGTGCTGCACCAGACCGGCGCCGCCGTGATGCGGCGAGAGGGCCAGCCGCGATCCGGCAGGTCGATGGACGGAAATGGACGGTACTTGGTGGCGGGGTCGATCAGCATGAGTGTCTCTCTCGCGTGCGGCAAGACGGTCCGACGCGACTTGGCGGAAGGCGATGTGCCCCGGAGGCGGGGGGAGGGGAGTCCAGTCTTGTTGGCGCCGACTGGTAGCGCGTAGGTTATTGCGCCGGGCGGCGCAGCAGCAGCGCAAGCAGCGACCGCCGCGTGGAGGCGCGGGTCGGAAGAAGGGTCGCGGTGACGGCTAGAGCTGGCATCGGGTCGAAGCTAACACAGGGCCGCGCGCGGCGCAAGGAGGCTCAGCGCGGCTGCAACAGGAGGCTCAGCGCGCCCCGCCAACATAGACCATGTAGACGTCGCTGCGCTCGTAGTGCGAGGGGGCCGGTCGCGGTGCATGCACGAAGCCGGCAGACTCGTACAGGGTGATCGCGGGCGTGAGCCTGCTGTTGCTCTCGAGAAAGAGCTCGCGTGCCTCGCGCGCGCGGTACTCGGCGATGACCGCCTCGATGAGCTTGCGCCCGATGCCGAGTCCCTGGTGCCCGGCGGTGACGGCCATCTTCGCGAGCTCGAAGCGCGCGTCTCCCGCGCTGAGCAGTGCGCAGGTGCCGACGATCGCGCCGCGGTGGCGGGCGAGGAAAATGGCGCCGCCGTCGCGCAGGATGCGCGCCGGTCGCGACAGCACCTCTTCATCGATGGGCTCGACACGGAAATACTTCTGCAGCCATTCGATGTTGAGTCGCTTGAAATCGGCGGCGTAACGGCGCTCGAACGGAATGATCTGCAGCGCATCCGGCTCCTCCAGCCGGGAGCGGATCCGGGCCGCGAAGCCGCGCGCCTCGAGCGCCCGGTCGACCGCGGTAAGGTGTTGCGACAGGGGGTGCTCGGCCTCGAGGTCGGCGACCGCGGCGACGATGGCTTTCCACACCGGCTCCAGGCGGGTCATGACGCTGCGCGCGCGGGGCGAGAGCGCGAGCAGCCTGCGCCGATCGTCCCCGGGGTCGGGCGATTCGGTGACCAGGCGGTGGCGCAGGAGCTTGCGGCTCATCTGACTCACCGCGGGATGAGTCTGCCCCAGCTTTTGCGCCAGCTCCGAGATGCCGAGACTGCCGTGATCACGCAACAGAAACAGGATGGGAAAGCAGCGCGACGGCAGCTCGACGCCGGCGCTGCGGTACACCTCATCGACGCCGGCGTAGAGCGCCTCACTCACCTTGCGCAGGCGTGAGCCGAGAAGAAGCGAGCCGTAGTCGTGCAGCGAAGTCATGAGCCCTCCCGCCGCCACTATATCCGTAAGCACTTACGGATCGCAATGATGGTGCCCGGCGGTGCGGGCCTGCCACCACAGCTGGTCTTTAGCGGGGGTTGCTAGCCGGCAATCAGGCAGGCAGCGGCGCCCGGCCGAGCGCGGGCAGCGACACTTCGGCGTCGGGGCGCCGGAGGCGCTCGCCCTTCATCAGGAGAACTCCCTGGCTCACGGCGATGCCCATCTCCAGGCTCTGCGCGACGCGCTCGGCGCGCTCGATGAAGTGGACGGCGGCCACGGGAGGACAGACCTCGCGCGCGGCTTCACGGAACAGCCCCAGCCAGCGGTCGAAATGTCGTCCGTCCACCGGCAGCGGCAGATGCTTCTCCATCGGCCGGCCATGATAGACGCCGCTCATCAGGGCCACGGACGACCAGAACTCACCCATGCGCTGAAGGTGCGGCTCCCAATCGGCGATGCGCGCGGCGAACACCGGTCCCAGCACTGGGTCCTGCCGTACCTTGCCGTAGAAGGTGCGGACCAGCCGATCGATCAGCGGCGCGTCGATGCCGGTGCGCTCCGCGATTTCCGCCGAAGCGCGCAGCTGCCGTTCCGTCAACATGAGTCCACCCCGAGCCTGCTCAGCGCAAAGAATCACACTATATCCGTAAGCACTTACGGGCTGCAATGGCTGCCATGACGGACGGTCGTCCGCTGGATGCGGACGGCTTTATAGGCCGCCGGTGACGTCCAGTACGGAGCCGGTGACGTAGGAGGCGGCATCGCTCAGCAGCCACACGATGGCCTCGGCGATCTCCCCGGGGCTGCCGGCCCTGCCGAGCGGAGTCGCGCTTCCCAGCTTGCGCGCCCGATCCGGATCGCCGGTCGTCGCGTGAATCTCGGTCTCGATGAGTCCGGGCCGCACGGCATTGACGCGGACACCCTCGGCTCCGAGCTCCTTCCCGAGCCCGACGGCCAGCGTATCCAGCGCGGCCTTGGAGCCTGCGTAATCGACGTACGTCCGGGGTGATCCGAGCCGTGCCGCCCCGGAAGAGACGAGCACGATGGATCCGCCGTTGCCGCCGCGGCTGCGCGACAAAGCGCGCGCCGCCTCGCGGGCGCAAAGGTATGCGCCGAGAGTATTGACCTGAAACATTCGCTGCAGGCGCTCGGCGCTCATGTCCGCGAGGCGCATGGCCGGCGCAGTGATACCGGCGTTGATGACTACGCCCTGAAGCGGCCCGAGATCGGCCTGTGCCTGCGCAAACATTGCCACGACGTCCGCTTCCACCGAGACATCGCCCTGAATGGTGGTCGCGCGTGCGCCCAGCCGTTGCACTCCCGCGGTCGTTTCGGCAGCAGCCTGCGCGTCATTCCGGTAATTTATGGCAACGGACCACCCGCGCCTGGCCGCGAGGAGGGCCGTCGCACGCCCGATCCCGCGCGACGCTCCGGTTATCAACACCGTGTCCATGCCGCTCTCGCCCTCGCTGTGACCGGTCGTTAGCAGATCTTACCTTTGCGCCCAGCGGTACGCCGCATGAGACGAACGGTTCGACCGGCCTCGAAGCGTCCTGGGACGGAGACTGGTAACGTAAGCTGCACAATGAAACCCCGAGTCCCACGTACGGCAGCCAGGCGACGCCGCGGCTTGGTCCTGCGAGCGGCTCTATGCGCCGTCAGCATCGGCGCGAGCGCGGTAGCGGGCGCGGCATCAGAGACGGGCGCGGCGCCTCAGGAAACCATGGATGAGGCCTGGTGGACCGGTCCGTTGCTGGCGCCCAACGCTGCGACGCTGCCTCAGGGTCATTGGTTGCTCGAGCCGTACGTGTACGACGTCATGACGTACGGCCACTACGATGCTGACGGGATTCTGCGCAGCACTGGTGCCGCGCATGATGTCGGGTCACAAAGTTACATCGAGTATGGCCTGGTCGACAGGCTGACGCTTGGCCTCATTCCACGGCTGGGGTTGCATGAATCGAGCGCGGGACAGAATTCATCGGGATTTACATTGGGGGACACCACTCTGCAAGCGGCGTTTGGCCTGACGCAGTTCCACCCCGGCAGTCACATTCCCGCTACCTCGCTCGTCGTCGGGGAGACATTTCCGACCGGCAAGTACGATCGACTCGACGGTCCCCCCAACGGGGCCATTGGCAGCGGTGCGTATGCGACGACCGTGTCGCTCTATTCTCAGACGTACTTCTGGATGCCCAATGGCCGTATCCTGCGTACGCGCCTCGATCTGTCCTATGAAGTGTCAGAATGGGCATCCGTGCAGGGCGTGAGCATCTACGGCACCCTTGGCGGATTCCAGGGACGGGCTCATCCCGGCTCGACCTTCGTTGGCGATCTGGCGTTCGAGTACAGCGCTACGCAACGATGGGTGCTCGCGATGGATTTCTGGTGGGAGCACGACGGCAATACACGGGTGGAGGGAGGTTATGCGCCGGCAATCACCTCAGCGTTGTCTTCCTACGCGGTGCGTGATTCCGGCTCGGACGAGCTGCTCTATCTCGCGCCTGGCATCGAATACAACTGGAACGCGAGAATGGGCGTGATTGCCGGCGCGCGAGTTGCGGTCGCGGGACGCAATACCGCGGCGACCGTTACGCCGGTGGCTGCCATAAACATGGTGTTCTGAGTCGAGCGGCCGTTGCCTTCCGCTCAGGTCCCTGCCGCCATTGCTGCGAGTTTTGCAACGGTGTTCATGTTGCGCGCCGTGCCGGCCGCGGCGGCGGGAATCAGGAGCTTCGAATTGGCTATACCGTCGCCGTATACGACGTAGATTTCACGTGCGCCGAGCGCCAGCCGTTCCGAGCGCTTTCCTCTGACCTGCTCGAGGGCATCGGGTGGAGGCGGCGCCTCGAGGAAGATTGCGACGGTACGGTTGGGGGGCGCGGCCCGGAAGGGGTTTGCGGCGAGCACCGCTGCGATTTCCGCGGCAGTACGGACAAGGACCCCGATACGCTTGCCGGCGTGGGAGGCAAGGCGCTCCTCGAGAAGGGCCTTGACCCGTGGTTCCTTCAGTCCGCTCCTGAACACCGCGTTGCCCGATGCGATGTAGGTCCGCACCTGCTCGAAGCCCGATGCCTCGCACATTTTCACCAGAGTCGACATGGGCAGCTTGCCAGTGCCCCCGACGTTGACTGCCCGCAGCAGGGCTACGTATATGGTCATTTCCCGCTCATCGTACAATGAGGGTCACGACAGCGCGACAGCCGAAAGGAATATCCCGCATGGTAATCGATCCGGCAGCAAGGGAACCATCTTCGAGCTTCCCGTCGGCGGCAAGCCTGGCCGAGGATCTGCGCTCACGCCGCATCTCCGCGCTCGAGGCGCTGGAGCAGGCGATCGCGCGCATCGAGGCCAGGGACGGTGATGTCAATGCGGTCGTCGTGAGGGATTTCGAGCGGGCGCGCACGGCTGCCGCCGCGGCCGATGTGGCGTTGGCTCGAGGAGAGCGGCGCCCCCTGCTCGGCGTGCCGATGACCGTGAAGGAGTCTTTCAATGTGGCGGGATTGCCGACGACGTGGGGCATGCCGGTCGCCGGCGAGTCGCTGCCGCAGCAGGATGCGGTTGCCGTGGCTCGCCTCAAGGCGAGCGGTGCGGTCATCATCGGCAAGACCAACATCTCGACCTATCTTGGGGACTGGCAGAGCGTCAACGCCGTCTATGGCCGAACGCGTAATCCCTGGGATCTCGCCCGCACGCCGGGCGGCTCTTCCGGCGGCGCCGCGGCGGCGCTCGCGGCCGGCTTCGTCTCGCTGGAGCTTGGCTCGGACCTGTTTGGCTCGCTGCGCGTTCCCGCGCACTGTTGCGGGGTGTTTGCCCACAAGCCGACTCTTGGCCTGATTCCCTCGCGCGGCCACGCGCCGCCGGGTACGCCGGAGATTTCGGTGGCGGCCGATGCCGATCTGGCTGCCGTCGGCCCGCTGGCACGCTGCGCGGGCGACCTGACGCTGGCGCTCGACGTCCTCGCCGGGCCGGACGACGCGCAGGCGACGGGGTACCGGCTTGCGCTGCCGGCCGCTCGCCATGCGCGGCTGGAGGATTTCAGGGTGCTGGTATTGGAGCAGCATCCGTTGCTGCCGCTATCGAGCGAGGTCGGCGCGGCGATGCAACTCTTTGCCGGGCAGCTACGCAGCACGGGTGCAACCGTCGCCGATTCGAGCCCGCTGCTGCCAGACCTCACGCATATTGCGGAGACCTTCGAGTGGCTGCTGATGGCGTTGCTCGGCGCCAACTATCCGGACGTGGTGTATGCCAGCCGGTTGGACAGAGCGGCACGGTTGCCGGCTGAAGACCAGAGCCCGGGGGCGAGACGCCAAAGGGCGCTCGTATCGAGTCACCGCGATTGGATGCGAGCGCAGCGCGCTCGCCTCGCCATCTCGCATCAGTGGCGGCAATTGTTTCGGGAATGGGACGTGGTGGTCTGTCCGGTGTTGCCCACCACGGCTTTCCCGCACGACGATGCGCCGATCGACCAGCGCACCATCGATGTCGACGGCCAGCGGATACCGTACGGTTTGCAGGCGCTCTGGTCAGGCCTCGCCTCCCTGTCCGGCCTGCCCGCGACCGTGATGCCGATCGGCCTCAGCCGCAGCGGGCTGCCGGTCGGCGTGCAGATCATCGGCGCCTATCTCGAGGACTGCACCCCACTCACCTTCGCGCAGCTCGCCGAGCGGGAGTTTGGTGGTTATCGGTCCCCGACCGGATTGCGCTAGCCGGAGACCCCGGTGGCGTTCGAAGCGCAGTTGCCTGCGCAATTGGTACAATAATCGCGCATTGGGCCTGTAGCACAGCGGTTAGTGCAGGGGACTCATCGAGAGAAGGTGCCTGTGCGCGGAAACGCGCACAGTGGACGGGATGAATTCAGGGGAACCTTCGAGCTAAGAATTGCGAACAGCTCATGGCAATCCTGAGCCGAGCCGGTGGTACACCGCCGGAAGGTGCAGAGACTACCTGAGGGCTTTAGCGCCCTTAATGACAGGCAGGAGCATCCCGCACCCACACGGATGGGGCGAGTCGCTGAGAGCGGCGACGCGCGCTGTTCACGGGTGAAGAGATAGTCCACTCCCGGCGGAAACGTCGGGGCAGAGTGAATCCCTTGGTCCTGGGTTCGAATCCCAGCGGGCCCATAGTCAGCGCCAGGCCCTGAGCCGGAGCGCCATCCGGCCGCCATACGGTGGCCGCGCCCCCACGGCGAATCGGCGCCGCTCCATCTCATTGCGGTCTTCGGCGAGGCCCGGGCACGTTTATCGCTGAGATACTTGCCCGCAGGTCGGCGCCGGGCGCTGGACTTGCAGGACGCGTAATCCGGCCCGGGGCCTCGTCTCCATCCGGTAGCGCTCACGAACGGGCAGCGCATGGCCAGCCGGAAACTCGCTACCTACCGCGCAAAACGCGATTTCAACCGCACCGCCGAGCCTTCCGGCAGCGGTGCCGTGGCCCCTTCCAAGCACCTGCGTTTCGTCGTCCAGAAGCACGCGGCGCGGCGGCTGCACTATGACCTGCGGCTGGAGCTCGATGGCGTCTTCAAGTCATGGGCGGTCACGCGCGGGCCCTCGCTCGATCCGGCGGACAAGCGCCTCGCCGTGGAGGTCGAGGATCATCCGCTCGAGTACGGCGATTTCGAGGGGACCATTCCGCAGGGACAGTATGGCGGCGGGACGGTGCAGATCTGGGACCGGGGATACTGGGAGCCGCAGGGGCGAGGCACCGCCCAGCAGGCGCTCGAAGCGGGGGAGCTTAAGCTGGTCATGGCCGGCGAGAAACTGCGCGGCGGCTGGGTGCTGGTGCGGCTGCGAGACTCGCGCTCGGGCAAGCGGCCGAGCTGGCTCCTCATCAAGCACCGCGACGAGTTCGCGCGCGCGGGCAACGGCGCGCTGCTGGATGAGGACCGCTCGGTGGCCTCAGGCCGGACGCTGCAGGAGATCGCCGCGAGCCTTGGCCGCGGTCCGAAACCATTCATGACGTCGGGCCGACGGCCGGGCCGAGCCGACGCGGTGTGGCATTCCAACGCCGGCTCCGATACCGGCTCTGGCGGTATCGCGTCGCGTATCAACGCGCGTACCGCGGCGAGAGCGCGCGCCCGCAGCACCAACGCCCCCATGCCGCGCTTCATCGAGCCGGCGCTCTGCCGGCTGTTGCCGCGGCCTCCCGAGGAGGGCGGGTGGGCGCACGAGATCAAGCTCGACGGCTATCGATTGCAACTTCGCGTGGCAGAGGGCAGTGCCCGGTTGCTGACGCGCAAGGGGCTCGACTGGACGGCGAGATTCGCCGCCATCGCCCGCGCAGCCGAGGCGCTACCGGACTGCATCATCGACGGCGAGGCGGTGGCGCTCAATCGCGAGGGCGTCTCCGATTTTTCGGCCCTGCAGGCCGCGCTCTCCGAAGGGCGGGAGTCGGCGCTGGTACTCTTTGCATTCGATCTCCTGTTTCTCGAGGGCAGGGATCTCAGGCCGCTGCCGCTCGTGCGGCGCAAGGAGGAGCTCGAGCGGGTGTTGCAATCGTTGCCGGCGACGAGCCGGGCACGGCTGCGCCATCTCGAGCACTTCACCAGCGCGGGCGCCGCGGTCCTCGAGTCCGCGTGCCGGCTGTCGCTGGAAGGCGTGGTCTCGAAGCGCTTGGATGCGCCATATGAGTCCGGACGCACCGGAACCTGGACCAAATCGAAGTGCCGCGCCGGCCACGAGGTGGTGATCGGCGGTTGGACCTCCGAGGGCTCCAATCTCAGCTCGCTCATCGCCGGGGTCTATCGGGGTGGGCGCCTGGTTCCCGTCGGACGCATCGGCACCGGCTTCAGCGGCCCCAAGTTGCGCCAGCTCATGCCGAGGCTGAAGCAGCTGGCAAGCAAGGAGAGCCCCTTCACCGAGCGTGTGGCCGTGCCTGCGCGCCGCCAGATACATTGGCTGCAGCCGCAGCTCGTGGCCGAGATCGAGTTCGCCGGCTGGACGGAGGGCGGCAACATCAGACAGGCGGCATTCAAGGGGCTGCGCGAGGACAAGCCGGCGTTGGAGGTGCAGGCCGAGAGTGCGGCGATCTCCTCGGGCGAAGTCCAACCTCGATCCGGCGCCCGGACCGGCTCGCGCAGCAAGCCAGCAGCTCGCGGCGGCAGCCGCGCTGCGAGCGGCGCGTCAGCCCGCCGTCCGCCGGACACGAGAGGAGCGGGCGGCCCGATACTCGGCGTGACGATCTCCAATCCCGACAAGGTACTGTGGCCGGATGCGGGCGACGGCCGTCCCGTCACCAAGCGCGAATTCGCCGAGTACCTCGCCGCCGTGGGCGAATGGCTGCTGCCGCACATCGCGGGCAGGCCCTGCTCGCTGGTTCGTTGCCCGGACGGTATCGGCGGCGAGCGATTCTTTCAGCGCCACGCCATGCCGGGCCTCTCCAGCCTGATCAGCCTGGCGCGTGTGTCGGGCGACCGCAAGCCGTACGTCCAGGTCGATCGCATCGAAGCGCTGGCTGCCCTGGCGCAGATCGCCGCCCTGGAGCTGCATCCGTGGAACTGCGTTCCGCAGCAACCGGAGGTGCCCGGCCGGCTGGTGTTCGACCTGGATCCCGCACCGGATGTCGGCTTCGAGGTCGTGGTCGAGACGGCAAAGGAGCTGCGCGAGCGGCTCGAAGGCCTGGGCCTCCAGACTTTCCTCAAGACGACCGGCGGCAAGGGGCTGCATGTCGTGACACCTTTCACGCAGCCCCGCAACGCGCAGCTCGACTGGCCGCTGGTGAAATCGTTCGCGCGCGAGCTGTGCGCGCGGATGACCGCGGACAGCCCGCAGCGGTATGTCATCAACATGGCGAAGCGCGCCCGCACCGGGCGCATCTTCCTCGATTATCTGCGCAACGATCGGACTGCGACGGCGGTCGCGCCTCTCTCCCCGCGCGCACGCGCGGGGGCGCCGGTATCGATGCCGCTCACCTGGGCACAGGCGCGCTCAGGGCTCGATCCGCGCAAATTCACCATCCGCACGGCGCGCGCTCTGTTGGATCGCAGCGGCGCATGGGAAGGCTATGCCGAATCCTCACGACCGCTGCTGCCCGCCATCGAGAAGCTGGCGAGCCACACTGCGGCGGGAAGCCGCGCCGGCCAGGGCGGCAAGTCGCGCGCGCGGCTCGCTGCTGCAACCGAGCAGCGGGCGGTCTGATGAACGCGCTCGACATCACCAACAGGCTGGCACCGGCCGCGAGCTGGCGGGATGCCGGCGATGGCGAGCACTTCGTGCAGTTCTACGAGGAGGAGTCGGGACTGCTGCGAACCGTCGGCGAGTACGTCCAAGACGGGCTCGGAAAAGGAGCGGCGGCCCTCGTCATCGCCACGGCGGCGCATCTGGAGCAGCTGCAGCGGGCATTGCGCGCCAGCGGTGTCGATGTTGCCGCCGCAGCGGCGCGGCGGCAACTCGTCATGCTGGAGGCGTCAGCCACCCTCGCCAGGATCATGCATCACGGGGCACCGCAGTGGAGCCGGTTTCTGGAGGTGGTGGGCCCGGTCATCGCGGAGCTGCGGCGGCGCTACCCGAGGGTGATCGCCTTCGGCGAGATGGTGGCCCTGCTGTGGCGAGAGGGACGCCAGGAGTCGGCCGCGCAGCTCGAACAGCTGTGGAACGAGCTCGCGCAGCGGGAGCGCTTCTCGCTCTGCTGCGCCTATCCGCTGCCGCGGGAGGGTGAAGCAGCGGACCACGCCGCATTCGATCGTGTGTGCGCGCAGCATACCCGCGTCATGCCCGCGGAGAGTTACGTCAAGTCGGCGCCGGAGGCGCGTCTCAGGCTCATCGCGCAGCTGCAGCAGAAAGCGCGCTCGCTCGAGTGGGAAGTGCAACGGCGCGTCATGGTCGAGCGCGCCCTCGCCGAGCGGGATCGCGAGCTCAGTGATTTCCTCGAGAACGCGCTCGAGGGCCTGCTGAAGGTCGGTCCCGATGGCACGGTGTTCTGGATCAATGCCGCCGGCCTCGACCTGCTGGCCTGCGGCGAGGCGCAGTGCATCGGGCGCTCGATTGCGGACTTTCATCTCGATCCGCAGGATGCGAGAGAGTCGCTGCGGCGGCTGCTCGCGGGTGAGACGCTGCGTGATCAGCCGACGGTGCTGCGGCGCAGCGATGGCGCGATCCGGCATGTACGCGTTGCGGCCAATGCCCACTGGGATGCCGGCAAGCTGATCCACAGCCGCTGGTTCGTGCGGGACGTCACCCACGAGCGCCTCGCGGAGAGCGCCCGCGCGCATCTGGCCGCCATCGTCGAGTCTTCCGACGATGCCATCGTGAGCAAGACGCTCGAGGGCGTCATCCGCTCCTGGAACAGGGCCGCGGAGCGGCTGTTCGGCTATACGGCGGACGAGGCCGTCGGACAGCCGATCACGCTGATCATTCCGCCGGAGCGCGTGCAGGAGGAACGGCAAATTCTGGCGCAGCTGCGCGGCGGCGAGCGCATCGATCACTTCGAGACGGTGCGGGTTGCCAAGAGCGGCCGCCGGATCGACGTGGCGCTCACCATCTCTCCCATTCGCGACGCCAGCGGGGCCGTCATCGGCGCATCGAAGATCGCCCGCGACATCAGCGAGAGAAAAGCGGCAGAGCAGGTGCAGCAGCGCACCATCGGCGAGCTCAAGCGCGCCGAGGAGGCGCTGCGCGAGGGGGATCGGCGCAAGGATGAGTTCCTTGCCGTGCTGGCGCACGAGCTGCGCAATCCGCTGGCACCGATCCGCTATGCGGTGGCGATGGCGAGACGGCAGGGCAGGAGCGAGGCCGAGCGGCTGCAGGCGCAGGGCATCATCGAGCGCCAGGTCGAGCACATGGGGCGGCTGCTGGATGACCTTCTCGATGTCTCGCGCATCACCCGCGGGACCTTGATCCTGCGGCGCTCGCCAGTCGATCTCGACACGATCGTGGCTGCCGCGCAGGAATCGGCGCGGCCGCTCATCGAAGCCCGGAGGCACACCCTGGCGGTGCGGCTGCCCGCGGAGCCCATCCGGCTGGTGGTCGACCCGGTGCGGATCGCGCAAGTGCTGGCCAACCTGCTGATCAACGCCGCGAAATACACCGACAGTGGCGGCCGTATCGAGCTGGAAGCCCGGTCGGACGGCGAGGATGTGCTGCTGACGGTCCGCGACAATGGCATCGGCATCTCCGCGCAGATGATGCCCCGCGTATTCACACTGTTCGCCCAAGCCTCCCCGGCGCTGGAACGCTCCGAGGGGGGACTCGGTATCGGCCTCGCGCTGGTGCGCGGACTGGTCGAATTGCACGGCGGTGCCGTCAGCGCGCACAGCGCGGGCGCGGATCAGGGCAGCGCTTTCGTGGTACGGCTGCCGCCAGGCAGCGCTGCCGAGCCCGAAAGCGACGGCGAGGGTCCGGTGCCCGCGTGCGCGCAAGCGAAACGGCTCCGCTTGCTGGTCGCCGACGACAACCATGACAGCGCGGCGACCTGCGCAGCGCTCCTGCGGGCGTCCGGCCATGAGGTCACCGTTGCGCACAGCGGGGGCGAGGCTTTCGACCTGGCTTGCCAGCTGCAGCCCGAGGCCCTGCTCCTCGATATCGGCATGCCAGAACTCAATGGCTATCAGCTGGCGGAACGCATCCGCGGCACGGGCTGGGGCAGCCGCACGGTGCTGATCGCCATCAGCGGCTGGGGGCAGGAGCAGGACAAGCGGCGCGCACTGGCGGCCGGGTTCGATCGGCATCTGACCAAGCCCATCGATCCCGATCGACTCGAGGCGCTGCTGCAGGGCACGACGCGCGGCAGCCTTGACCTTGGCGGATCCTGAGCTACGGGAAAGTGCCCGCCTCGAGCCAGGCGGCAAAAACTGGCCATCGCGCCGGCCGTTGGCGCAGAATCAGCGACCCTGACCAAAGGCCTGGGCCCTGCGAGCGGCATCGGTGAAGCCGGAGCCGGAAGGGGAGCCCCGCCGCAAACGAAAAACCAGACTGAGGAACGACATGGCTACCAAGCTCGAGAAGACCCTGAAGCGCGAGATCGACGTGGACGGCAAGGCCTACATGCTGGCCATCTCACCCGAGGGTCTGAAGGTCACCGAGAAGGGCCGGCGCAAGGGGCAGGAGCTCAGCTGGAAGGGCTTGCTCAACGGTCAGGCGGCGGCACCGACTGCGCTCGGCGCAGGCGCGGAGGCAGAGGCAGAGGCAGGGGCCGAGGAGTAAAGCGAGCCGGCGGCTTCAGGCGAGGACACTCATCGAGTGTCCTCGCTCCGGCACCGACTATCGCAAACAGCCCGTCAGTGGCGCCCTGGGCTTGATGGTCTTCATGCACACGGTGGTCTCGAGCCTCTGTACCCCGGGCATGCGGCGGATCTCCATCCGCAGCAGCTGATCCAGCTGCGCGATCTCGGCGACCAGCACGTGCATCAGGTAATCGGCCTGACCCGCGGTCGTGAAGCACTGCAGCACCGCCGGATGGCTTGCGGCCGCCGCTTCGAACTCGGCGTGGCGGGCGGCGTTGATGGTCACGTGGACGAATGCGTGGACCCGCAGGCCGAGGCTTTCGGCGTCGAGCTCCGTGCGATAGCCGCGGATCAATCCCTGCCGCTCGAGCTCGCGTACCCGCTGCCAGCAGGGCGTTTTGGAGAGTCCCACCTGGGAACCGAGCTGCGCGAAGGACAGCCGGGCATCCTCCTCGAGCAGGCGCACGATGTCGCGATCGATCTTGTCCAGCGGGTGCGGCATGGCGTCGTTCTGCAACGGAGCAATCGCCCAGGCCACTGTTCTACCTGCTGTGGCTGGAATAGTCCATTTGTGCCGGAGCGCCTGCCATTCCAGGACTTGCACGGAGCCGGAAATGCCCAGCGCAACGGCCAGTGGCACGGCCCACAAGAGGGCTACAATCCCCTCATGGCTGCGAATGGTGAGCAATGAGTAAGGATCGCGCCAGCGAGCAGCGCCTGCGCGAGTTGCTTGCGCGCGTGCGCGAGCGGCTGAGTCGGGCGAATTCGGTGGATCCGGAGTCGCGGAAGGTTCTTTCCAGCGTGGTGCACGAGATCGACCACGCGCTCGGAAAAGACGGCGCCCCGAGCGCCGCCGGCGCGGCGGGCACGCATGCGCCCAGGCTGGAATCCCTGGCGGTGCGCTTCGAGGCGGATCACCCCAGCCTTGCCGAGGTGATCCGCGAAATCATCGACACGCTTGTGCGCGGCGGGATATGAGTCGATCGCGCGGCCCGCGGACCCGGTAGAGAGTCAATCCTCCATCAGGAAGCTGCGCAGCTGCTCGCTGCGGCTCGGATGCCGCAGCTTGCGCAGCGCCTTCGCCTCGATCTGGCGGATCCGCTCGCGGGTGACATCGAACTGCTTGCCGACCTCCTCCAGGGTATGGTCGGTGTTCATGTCGATCCCGAAGCGCATGCGCAGCACCTTGGCCTCGCGCGGCGTGAGCTGCGCCAGCACGGCGTGCGTGGTCTCCCGCAATGACTCCATGGTCGCCTGATCGATCGGTGAGGCCACCGACTGATCCTCGATGAAATCGCCGAGATGCGAGTCCTCGTCGTCGCCGATCGGCGTCTCCATGGAGATCGGCTCCTTGGCGATCTTCAGCACCTTGCGCACTTTGTCCTCGGGCATCTCCATGCGCACGGCCAGCTCCTCCGGCGTCGGCTCCCGGCCCATCTCCTGCAGCATCTGCCGCGAGATGCGGTTCAGCTTGTTGATGGTCTCGATCATGTGCACCGGGATGCGGATGGTGCGCGCCTGATCGGCGATCGAGCGGGTGATGGCCTGACGGATCCACCACGTCGCGTAAGTGCTGAACTTGTAGCCGCGACGGTATTCGAACTTGTCCACCGCCTTCATCAGGCCGATGTTGCCTTCCTGGATGAGGTCGAGGAACTGCAGCCCGCGGTTGGTGTACTTCTTGGCGATCGAGATGACGAGGCGCAGGTTGGCTTCGACCATCTCCTTCTTCGCGCGGCGGGCCTTGGCCTCGCCGATCGACACCTCGCGGTTGACCTCCTTGATCTCGTTGATGGTGAGATGGAAGGCGGCCTCCAGGTGCTCGAGCTTCTTCTGCCGCCGCTCGATCTCATCCTTGAACTTCGCGAGCGGGACCGAGTACTTCTTGCCCGCCTTGACGTGCTTGCCGAGCCAGCGCGGGCTGGTCTCGTTCTTCGGGAAGCTGGCGATGAAGTCCTTGCGCGGCATGCCGGCGTCGCGCACCGCGATGATCATGATCTCCTTCTCGAGCTGACGCACCTCCGCCACGTGGGTGCGCAGATTCAAGATCAGCGCATCGAACATGCGCGGCGAGAGCTTCAGCTCCATGAACTCGTCGGCGAGCTTCTTGCGCACCTTCAGGGTCTTCGGATCGCGCCCGCCGCTCTTCTCGATGGCGGTGAGCACGTGCGCGTAGGACTTCGCGATGCTCGCGAAGCGGGCGGCGGCCTCCTGCGGGTCCGGGCCCGTGTCGATGGTCTCTTCCTCGCCCTCGACGCCGTCCTCGCCCTCCTCCTCTTCTTCCGATTTCTCCTCTTCGGTGGCCAACTCCATCTTGGTCGGGTTCTGCGGCTGCGCGATAACGTCGGGCGCGTTGGGATCGACGAAGCCGACGATCACGTCCACCAGGCGCGCCTGGCCGGCCTTCACCGGCTCGTATGCCTTCAGGAGAAAGTCGTGAGTCGGCGGATAGAACGAGAGCGCCCGCCGCACGGCCTCGAGACCCTCCTCGATGCGCCGGGCAATGCGGATCTCGCCCTCGCGGGTGAGCAGCTCCACGGTGCCCATCTCCCGCATGTACATGCGCACCGGATCGGTGGTGCGGCCGAGCTCGGCATCGAGCGCCGCAAGCGCCGCGGCGGCTTCCTCGATAGCCTCCTCGTCGGCGGGGGCGGACGGCTCGCTCGCCAGCAACGACTCGGTATCCGGTGCCTTCTCGTACACCGGGATTCCCATGTCGTTGATGGTGTTGACTATGTCCTCGATCTGCTCCGGATCGACGATTTCCGACGGCAGGTGATCGTTGACCTGCGCGTAGGTGAGATAGCCCTGCTCCTTGCCGCGGGCGATCAGCAGCTTCAACTGCGATTGACGATCTTCGGGCATGACGGGCGCACGGCGCTCCAGACCGAGGGGACGCTTCTCCGCCGGAGCAGCATGAGTCGGACCCTCCTTGTGCCCGTCCTTGGAGCCGGCGTGGCGGGGTGTCGCCTCGACAGGCGCCACAGCGGCTTTCTTCGGCGCCGAAGCCGATTTGCCGTGCGACGGACGGGGTCGGACCCCTGCCGTGTCGCGTGCTGCGGCAGCAGTCGGCGCGGCTTTCTCGGCGCTCGCCGTCTTCGCGGGCTTGGCCGCGTGCGCGGCCGGGCGCTTCTTGGAGGGGGCTTTCCTGGCGTTTTCCTGGGGCATACGTATCTTGCGAGAGCGGGTCTCGGAGATTTCCTCGCCGTCGCGTGGGCGGGTCTCAGACGACTTCTGCTTGGCTTTCATGAGTACCGGGGGGTTTGGCGGTAGGTTTCCTGGAGCCTTTTGGGCTCGCGGAAGCGTTTCTCAGGCATCGATCCCCTATTTGCTGGCGGCTGCGAGCCAACTCAAGGGGCGCCAAATAAAGCGTGCGATTCTATTAGACGGGCGTCCAAACGCCAAATTCTCTTTCAGGCGCCGCGAGCGTCACGGGCGACCAGTTTTGACATAAGCGACTGAAATTCCATAAGTTCTTCTGCATCCAGGCGGCTGCTGATGCTCTTCAGCTCGAGCGCCTCCAGGCGCTTCTGCAGGGTCCGCTCCGCCAGCTTGCGCAGGGTGCCCTTCAGCTCGGCCGTCGCGGCGGCCGCCCCGCCCAGGATCTGCTCACTCTGCAGCAGCTTCTGCAGGGCCTCACCCCCGGGGCGATCCCGCCAGCGCTCGATGACCTGACCTGGGACTCGCGCAGGCTGTGCGCGCAGGTTGTCCAGCAGCTCGCGCAGCAGTGTCACGCCGGGCTCCTCGCAAGAGCTCAGTCCGTCGCGCTCCGCGGCAGTCACTTCCTGTGCGATCGATGGAAACGAGAGCAGGCATGCGATCGCCTGCCGGACCACGCTGCCGCGGCCGGCGCTGCCTGGCGCGCGGGGCGCAGACCCCGGCGCGGATGTTCCTTGCGGTGGGGCCGAGGACGCATCCCACTCCCGCTGCAGATTCTCGGGCGACAGCAGGACGATCTTGGCGATCTTCTCCAGCAGCAGGCGCCGGTATACGCCCTCGGGCACTTTCTCCAGCAGCGGCCGCGCCAGCTCCCCGAAGCGCGCCCGACCGCCGGCGCCCCGGAGGTCCGCGTGCTCCGACAGCTCGCGCACGAGGTAGTCCGCCAGGGATAGGGTGCTGGAGTCGAGCCGCTTCTCGAACGCCGCCCGTCCCTCCTCGCCGACGAGCGTGTCGGGGTCGTGCCCCTCCGGCAGGAAGAGGAAGCGGATCTCGCGTCCCTCCTGTGCCTGCGGCAGCGCATTCTGCAGCGCGCGCCACGCCGCGGCGCGTCCGGCCCTGTCGCCGTCGAACGCGAACACCACCTCGCTCACCAGCCGGAAGACCTGCTTCAGGTGATCGGGCGTGGTCGCCGTGCCGAGGGTGGCGACCGCATAGTCGATGCCGGACTGATGCAGCCGTACGACATCCATGTAACCTTCGACCACCAGCAGCCGCTTGAGGTTGGAGCGCGTTCGCCTGACCTCGTACAGGCCGTAAAGCTCACGGCCTTTGTGGAAGAGAGTGGTCTCGGGAGAGTTCAGGTATTTCGGCTCGCCTTTGTCCAGGATGCGGCCGCCGAACGCGATCGTGCGGCCGCGGGCATCGCGGATCGGGAACATGACGCGATCGCGGAACCGGTCATAGTGGCGCTCCCCAATCTGATTGCGCGCACCGTCGCGCTCGACGATCAGGCCGAGCTCCGCGAGCGCGCCGCGCATGGAGTCATCGCGGCCGAAGCGGCGCAGCACCTCGTTCCAGGCATTCGGCGCATAACCGATCCCGAATCGCCGGATGATCTCGGGGTCGAGCCGCCGGCCCGCCAGATACCGCTGCGCGCGCTCATCCCGGGTGAGCGCCTCGGAATAGAACCCGGCGACGCTCGCCATGAGATCGTAAAGGGAGTCGGAATTGCGGTGAGGCTGCGCAGGCTGCGACCCTCCTTCATGCGGCACCTCCAGCCCGAGCCGTCCGGCCAGCTCCTCGACGGCCTCCGGGAAGGCCATCCGGTCGTGCTCCATCAGGAAGCGCAGCACGGTGCCGTGCGCGCCGCAGCCGAAGCAATGATAGAACTGCTTCTCCGGGCTGACCCAAAAGGACGCGGTCTTCTCGTTGTGGAAGGGGCAGCAGGCCTTGTACTCGCGGCCGGCTTTCTTCAGCTGCACGCGTGAGCCGATCACCTCCACGATGTCTGCGCGGGCGATCAGCTCGTCGATGAAGCTCTGGGGGATGATGGCTGGGTGCTACTCGAGGCCGTGGTGCGGTCGGGACCCGACCGTCGCACGAATTGAAGCCGCAATATTATAAGGGCCTGACTGTCGCACGAATTCAAGCCCTCAGGGTGGAACCAGCTTCTCCTTCACGCGGGCGCTGACGGTGCCCATGTCGACGCGGCCCTGCGCCTGGGATTTCACCAGCGACATGACCTTGCCCATATCCTTGGCGGATGTCGCGCCGGTGGCGGCAATCGCGCCGGCAATCAGCGTGTCGAGCTCCGCATCGCTCATGCGTGCGGGCAGGTATGTCTCGAGGACGGTGATTTCGGCGCCTTCCTTGGCGACGAGATCAGCGCGACCGCCGGCCTGGAACTGGGTGATCGCTTCCTTGCGCTGCTTGATCATCTTTTCCAGCACGGCGAGCGCCTGGCCGTCATCGAGCGTGATCCGCTCGTCGATCTCGCGCTGCCTGATGGCGGCGAGCGCGAGACGGACGGTGGCGAGGCGTTGCTTCTCGCCCGCGCGCAGGGCCGCCTTCATGTCCTCCGTGATGCGTTCCTTGAGAGTCATGCAGGGATCATGGACAGCGGTCAGCGCGACGGGCGCATGCCCTCGCGCGAGATGCGCTTCATGTGGCGCTTGATGGCTGCCGCCTTCTTGCGCTTACGCTCCTGGGTCGGCTTCTCGTAGAATTCCCGCCGACGCAGCTCGGTGAGAATGCCGGCTTTCTCGCACGCGCGCTTGAAACGCCGCAAGGCGGCATCGAAGTATTCATTCTCACGGATACGGACGCTCGGCATCGAAACCTCAGGGCGAATGGAGACGGATGGGGGGAACGGCTAAGAGAGGGAAAAACGGGCGCGCAATTCTAGTTGAGGCTCATGGTAAAGGCAAAAAAGGGGTCCGCCGAGACCCGGGAGACTCCCGGTATGCGGGTGCTCGCCCTGGAATCGTCCTGTGACGAGAGTGCCGCGGCCGTCCTCGACGAGGTCGAGGGCCTGCTGGCGCACGAGCTCTACAGCCAGGTGGAGCTGCACCGGATCTACGGGGGTGTCGTCCCGGAGCTTGCCTCGCGGGACCACGTGCGACGGCTCCTGCCTCTGGTGCGGCGCGCCCTGGATCGCGCGCAGACCGCTCCGGAGCGGCTGGCGGGCATCGCTTTCACCGCCGGCCCCGGCCTGATCGGAGCCCTGCTCACCGGGGCGGCGCTGGCGCGCAGTCTGGCGTATGCCTGGGGCCTGCCGGCCGTGGGAGTGCACCACCTGGAAGGGCATCTGCTCGCGCCCCTGCTGGAGCCCGAGCCGCCCCCCTTTCCGCACGTCGCGCTGCTGGTCTCGGGGGGGCACACCCAGCTCATCGAGGTTTCCGGCGTTGGAGGCTACCGCACGCTCGGCGATACGCGGGACGACGCCGCGGGCGAAGCGTTCGACAAGACGGCAAAGCTCCTGGGGCTCCCTTACCCCGGGGGCCCGGAGCTGGCGCGGCTTGCGCAGAGCGGTACACCGGGTGCGTTCCGGTTTCCTCGGCCGATGCTCGACCGACCCGGCCTCGAGCTCAGCTTCTCCGGGCTGAAGACGGCAGTGCTGCACTCGCTTCGCGGACGGGAGCTGACCCCGCAGCTGCGGGCGGATATCGCCCGCGGGGCCGAGGACGCGATCGTCGATACGCTCACCGCCAAGGCGCTGCGTGCGCTGGAGAGCACTGGCCTGGATGCGCTCGTGGTCACCGGCGGGGTCAGCGCCAACCAGCGGCTGCGGGCGACGCTCACCGAAGCAGTCGGGCGGCGGGGCGGCCGCGTGTACTATCCGCGCATCGAGTTCTGCACCGACAATGCGGCGATGATCGCGGTGGCGGGCCTCGCCCGGCTGCGCGCCGGCGAGCACGCCGGGCTGGCGATCCAGGCCCGCGCCCAGTGGCCTCTGGAGACGCTCGCCGCCGTACCGTTCCCGCACGACTGAGGTTGCGATTCCGCACGCATGACTCACCACGCATGACTCACCCAGCTTCATCCGGCGACCGCATCTTCCTGCGCGGCCTCACGGCCGAATGCATCATCGGCTTCATCGACTGGGAGCGGCGCGTCAAGCAGGCCGTGGTGCTCGACATCGAGCTGCCCGTCGACTGTCGGCGGGCTTCCGTCAGCGATGATGTCGTCGACACCGTGGACTACAAGAAGGTCGCCAAGCGCGTGCTGGCGTACATCGAAGCCTCGCAATTCAAGCTGGTCGAGACCCTGGCGCATCGCCTCGCGCTGCTGCTGCTCGAGGAGTTCGGACTGGAATGGGTGCGCATCTCGCTCAACAAGCCGGGCGCGATCCGCAATTCCCGCGACGTCGGCGTGGTGATCGAGCGCAGCCGCGCCGACCTCACTCCGGCAGCGGCGGCGCGCATTTGATTCCGCACACCATGCCCCACGTTTACGTCGCCGCCGGCAGCAACATCGAGCCCGAACGGCACCTCGAGATGGCCGTGAGGGAGCTCGAGCGGCAATTCCCGGGCGTGCGCTTCTCGCCCTGGTATAGAAATCGCGCGGTGGGGTTCGAGGGGGAAGACTTCATCAACTTCGTTGCCGGCTTTGCGACCCAGCTCCCGGTCGCCGAGGTGCTGGCGCGCCTGCATACCATCGAGGCGCTCTGCGGTCGGCCGCGCGAGGCGCCGCGCTGGGCGCCGCGCTCGATGGACCTGGACGTGCTCCTCTACGGCGCGCTGGTATGTCAGGAGCCGCACTTGAAGCTGCCTCGTCCCGATCTGCTGAAGCGGGCCTACATGCTGGGCCCGCTGGCGATGCTCGCGCCCGAGGTGCTGCATCCGACCGAGCGGCGGACCATCGGCGAGCTGTGGGATCGCTTCGACCGCGCGGCGCACACACTGGTGCAAGTGCGCCCGGGCACCTAGCTGTTTCCATGACTGGCCCCGAATCAGGAAGCGGCCACAACGGCGGGTCGCCCTTCAGGCAACGCTACCAGCCGATGCTGCGGCCGCCATCCACCGCCAGGATCTGGCCGGTGACGAAGGGCGCCTCGGCGGCGAAGAAGAGCACGGCGCCGGCGACATCCTCCGGTGAGCCGATGCGCTTCAAGGCGGTGCGGGCGATGATCTCCTCCCGCAGTGCACTCTCGACACCTCCCTCCGGCCACATCACCGGCCCGGGGGCGATCGCGTTGACCCGCACTTGTGGACCGAGCTCCCGCGCCAGCGATCTCGTCAGCATGATCAGGCCGGCTTTCGCAATGCTGTACACCGGATGGCGGCGCAGCGGCCGCATGCCATGAATGTCGGCGATGTTGACGATGAGTCCGCCGCGCTCGCGCAGGGCCTGGGAGGCCGCCTGTGCCAGAAAGAGCGGCGCCTTGAGGTTGGTGCCGATGAGGTCGTTCCAGTCGTCCTCTTCGATGTCTCCGAGCGGAGTCGGATAGAACGACGAGGCGTTGTTGACCAGGATGTCGAGGCCGGCGAAGGCCGTCGCGGCGATGCGGGCCAGGTCCTTCACGGCGCCGCTGTCGAGCAGGTCGCACTGGGCGAGGGTCGCCGATCCCGGCCTGAGGCCGTTCAACTCCCGCTCCAGGGCAGCCGCCTCCTCCCCGGAGCTGCGATAGTGCAGCACCAGGCTCGCACCGGCCGCATGCAGCGCGCGAGCTATGGCCGCGCCGACGCGGCGCGCGGCGCCGGTCACCAGCGCGGCTTTGCCGGCAAGCGGCATGGCGGGAGCGGCGGAGTTGACGGAAGGGTCTGGCATGAGGTGTCCACATTATGATGCCGGCGCTGTCACCGGAAGAAGAGGCGCATTCCCGCGCGGTCACGGCTTTGATTGGGGAGCGGATCCGGGTATCGGGGGGCTGGATCCCGTTCGAGGACTTCATGGAGCTCGCGCTCTATGCGCCCGGCCTCGGATACTACAGCGCCGGCAGCGTGAAGCTCGGGCCCGGCGGGGACTTCGTGACCGCGCCGGAAGTGTCCGATCTTTTCAGCCGCTGCGTGGCGCGACAGTGCGCGCAGGTGCTCGGCGCCATGAGCGGCGCCGGGCATATCCTGGAGCTGGGCGCGGGCACCGGGCGGATGGCGGCGGTGATCCTGCAGAGCCTCGCGGCCGGCGGAAGGCTGCCCGAGCGGTACGCCATCCTGGAAGTCAGCGCGGATCTCGCCGAGCGCCAACGAGAGCGGTTGGACCGGCTGCCGCGCGAGCTTCGGGAGCGGGTGGTGTGGCTCGAGCGCTTGCCGGCACGGCCGATCCAGGGGGTGGTGCTGGCGAACGAGGTGCTGGATGCGCTGCCTTGCCGCCGGTTCACGGTGGCCGGCGGTGGGGTACGCGAGCTGGGAGTTGGGCTCGAGGCCGGGCTGCCCGTACAAAATGGAGCTGTGGCGGCACCTGAGAAGCCCGTCGACCGTGATGCGGCGCCGGATGGGACGCTGGCGAGCGTGTGTGCGGCGCTGCTGCGCGACCTGCCGGCTCCGCTGCCGGAGGGGTATTCGTCCGAGATCTGCCTGCGGATTGCGCCGTGGGTTGCCGGCGTTGCGGATTGCCTCGAGCGTGGGGTGATGCTCCTATTCGATTACGGGCTGCCGCGGGCGCACTTCTATCATCCGCAGCGGACCACCGGCACGTTGCGCTGTCACTTCAAGCAACGCGTGCATGACGATCCCTACATCAACGTCGGCGTGCAGGACATCACCGCGTGGGTTGACTTCACGCGGGTCGCCGAGGCGGCGGTCGACTGCGGGCTGGAGGTCGCCGGCTTCTGCACGCAGGCGGGATTTCTCCTGGCGACGGGCGTGGAGCGGCTGGTCGCCGAGGCCACCGATCCGGTCGCGCATGTCAGGCTGGCCGGCGAGGCGCGCCGGCTGCTGCTGCCCGCAGAGATGGGCGAAGCCTTCAAGGTGATGGCACTGACGCGGGATCACGGTGAGGCGCTGCAGGGCTTCACCCTGCAGGATCTGCGGCAGTCGCTGTGACCGCAACGGTGCGCGGCCCCAGCGCGCCGCGCGGGCGTCTGGGACCTGCAACCGAGCCCGATGGCGCCGCGGCATTCGCGCACAATTGGGCATCTCTGAGTGCGCGCGGCTCGCGCGCCAGCTTGCGCGCCGCTGCATAGAAGCGCGGCAGATCGCCGCTTTGCCGCCGCAACAGGCGCTCGAATCCCGGCACACAATCGTAATAAGTGCTCACTGACGCCAGGTCCGCGTTGTTGAATCCCTCGGCGATCCACTTGTCGTAGAGCGGCGAGTGGATCGTGAGACGGTGCTCGAGCGCGCGGATGTCCGCCGCCAGCCCGGCGAAGACCTGTCGTTTGCGCTGGAGCTTTGCCTGCCGCGGAGCTGCCGCGGCGTAGAGCTGCGCCAGGCGATCGCGAGCGCGGCGCAGGAGCGTGATGAACTGCCGGTCTGCGGCGCGCTGCTTCTCGTACTCGATCATGCGGGCGGGCTTGCCGCGATACTCGAGCCAGCGCTTCAGCCCCGCATTCTCCACGGTCACCGCAAAGGCTTCATCGAAGCGCGAGTCATTCTTGACATAGAGCAGCTGGTGGGCGAGCTCGTGGAAGATCATGGACGCGAGCTCATCGCTGCCGTAGCGCATCATGGTGCTCATCACCGGGTCCGGGAGCTTGCCGAGGGTGGAATAAGTGGGCACGCCCTCGACCACCACGTCGTATCCGCGGCGCTGCAGTCGCCGCGCGAACTCCCGGGCCCGCTTCTCGCTGAAGTATCCGCGGTAGGCCACACAAC
Organism: Steroidobacteraceae bacterium; assembly: GCA_036000265.1. Lineage (GTDB taxonomy): Bacteria > Pseudomonadota > Gammaproteobacteria > Steroidobacterales > Steroidobacteraceae > 13-2-20CM-66-19. Next base: position 47,196 of record DASYGA010000300.1, read on the forward strand.
CGGCGACGGGGAAGCACCACTGCTTGGGCTGGACGGAAAGCGCCGGTGCGGCGACCACGTTCCAGACGACATAGGGGCGGTCTATCTTGACGTAGGTGCGATAACTGTCGTTGTCCGGAAGCTTCAGTACGCGCGATGCGAAGTTCCGCGCCGCGCGTACCTCTTCGAGCTCCCGGACCAGGTGTTGCGGCGTTTGCGGATTGTCGATTACCTGCACGATCGGTTTGCGCGCGTGTATGACGTGCCACTCCCCGTTGGCAGCCTGCAGCAGATACATGGTGCTGCTGCATCCGCCGATGACGGCGAGCGCTGCTGCCACGACCGCCAGCCGCGCGGCGGTGGCGACGGCGCGCATGCGGGCGGGGAGGGTCTTCTCGGTTAACATGTGCGCATTATGCAGGTGTACTTGGTCGGTGGTGCGGTGCGGGACCGGATGCTCGGGCGTCCCGTGAAGGAGCGGGACTGGGTCGTGGTTGGCGCCTCGCCGGAGGAGCTGGAGCGACAGGGATTCGTGTCTGTCGGGCGCGAGTTTCCCGTGTTTCTGCATCCGCAGACGCACGAGGAGTACGCGCTCGCGCGCCTCGAGCGCAAAGTGGCTCCGGGGTATCGTGGGTTCACTACCCGGTTCTCGCCGGATGTGACCCTGGAGGAGGATCTGCGCCGCCGCGATCTCACCATCAATGCCATGGCGGAGACTCCCGCGGGCGACATCGTCGATCCATACGGTGGGCGGCGCGACCTCGACGCGCGGCTCCTGCGGCACGTGTCGGACAGCTTCATCGAAGACCCCGTGCGGGTCTTGCGCGTTGCTCGTTTTGCCGCGCGCTATGCGGCGCTGGGCTTTCGCGTCGCGGCGGAGACCCTGGCGCTGATGCGCAGGATGACGGATTCCGGGGAACTTGCGGCTCTAGTGCCAGAGCGCGTCTGGCAGGAGACGGAGCGGGCGCTCGGTGAGTCGCGTCCCGACGTGTTCTTCGAGACGCTGCGCGATTGCGGAGCTCTGCAGGTGATTTTTCCGGAGCTGGCCGCCCTTCACGGTGTGCCGCAGCCGCCACGCTGGCATCCGGAAGTGGATACGGGCGTACACGTCATGCTGGCGCTGCGCTATTCGGCGTCCCGGGGTGCCTCCACGACGGTGCGGTTTGCCGTCCTGATGCACGACCTCGGCAAGGCGTTGACATCTCCGGAGCGCTGGCCGAGCCACCGCGGGCACGAGGAAGCCGGCGTGCCGGTGGTCGAGGCGCTGTGCACGCGGCTGAAAGTGCCGAATGGCTTCCGGGAACTCGCGGTACTCACCGCGCGGCATCATGCGGTCGTGCACCGTGCGGCGGAACTGCGGCCGGCCACGGTGTTGAAACTCCTCGAGGCGACGGACGCATTCCGCCGGCCGGAGCGGTTCGAGGAGATGTTGGCCGCGTGCGAGGCCGACGCGCGCGGGCGCACCGGGCTGGAGGCGCAGCCTTATCCGCAGCGCGATCAGCTGCTACGGGCCCGTGCCGCGGCTGCGACGGTCACTCTCGACGAGACTGAGCGTCAGGGACTCCCGGGTGCCGCGATCGGGGAAAGAATCCGCGACAAGCGGCTGGCCGCGATCAAAACCATGAGCTCGCTGCCGACGACTTAGTCATTGCTCTTGCGGGCCGCGTCGAGCTCGATCGGGCCGACGAAGGGACCGAGATAAAAAGGCAGCACCGCCACCATGTGCCGGGGGACGATCCCGAGTCGCGCTAGCCCGTCGTGCGTGCAGAGGCTGTCGATCGTGAGGGAGCGGAAGTTGTCGAGTGAGAACGGCTTGCCGGGCACGAGGCCGAGGAGCGCCGCCTGCAGCCTGCCGAGCGCATCCGGGAGCCTGAGGATGCGGCATGGAAGCTGGGCGACCGCCGCGGTCATCCGCACGACTTCCTCCAGGGTCAGGACGTCCGGGCCGCACAGCTCGTAGGTCTCGCCGAAACTTCCCCGGTCCTCCAGGACACGAACGAACGCGTCCGCGACATCACTCACGTAGACTGGCGCAAATCGCGCCTGCGAGCGCGCCAGCGGCAGAAAGCTTCCCGGCAGGCGCAGGAGCGAGGCAAAGCGGTTGGTGAGCGAGTCGCGCGGTCCGAAGATCACCGACGGACGGAAGATCGTGAAATCGAGGTGCGCGGCGGCGGCGCGGATGAGCGCCTCCGCTTCTCCCTTGGAGCGCAGGTAGCGGCTCGGCCCGTGCTCCCGGTCGGCGCCGGCCGCACTCATCTGTAACAGCCGCCGCACCTTGGCGCCGCGCGCGGCGGCGATGAGCTTCGCAGCCAGATCCGTATGCGCCGACTGGAAAGTCGCGCGGCCGCTCTCATTGAGGATGCCGACCAGATTGATGACGGCATC
>DASYGA010000355.1:0-2224 GCA_036000265.1 Steroidobacteraceae bacterium
CAGTCAACGTCGGAGATGAGCACGCAGCCGATGCCAACCCTGAGTTCGTCGCTGTTTGGCCGCGCCGGTGGGCAGGGGAGCGACCCGCGCAACGGCGTCGAAAAGGGCGCGCAGACGCGCGTGTTGCCGCGTGGGACAACCACCCCACTCCCTGCTTCGACATCCTTCTCCTCGCTCACGAGCGGCCCGCTCTCACGCGGGCAGCCCAGCGACTATGCGCCGCGGCCGGCAGGACCGCCCTCGAACCCGCGCGTCTCCGCTCCACAGCACGCCGACCCGCGCGGAGCAAACGGGGAGTACTTTCCCCACTCAACCCAATACTCCGACCCAGGCGGGGATGAGTGACAGCAAGCGTCGGCAGTTCGCTAAACACGGTGGTCAATAACCAGCGCGCCTGATGAGTTCCCGCGGCGGTGATGGACTAGCACATGTAACGACGTACACGCCCTGGTTCGCAGGCGGCGTAGGTCCTAGAGGCGCAAATATATTCACCGACCGCTCGCCCGTCGCGGTGTCCGCCGTTATCGGTATTAACTCATCATGGCCGTGAGGAGCGCGCTACGCCGGCTTTGTGTAGAGGGGCGGTCCGCCACTCGTCACGGCTGGGGTGCGCGACGCAGGATCAGCGGGCGGCGATTCCAGGATAGAGATGCCCACAAGCTCAGCGGTGCTCGCGCCGAGCGCGGCGGCGAGGCGACGAAGGGCATACGGTTGCGCGTCTTCCTTGCCATGTTCCAGGTGGGTGACGGTGTCTCGCCGCAGTCCAGTCAATTCGGCGAGTTGGCTGATGCTCAGGCCACTGCGCTGCCGAGCCTGGCGCAAACCACGAAGCTTCACGGGGAGTCCTCCTCATTGAGGTGTCTTCGCCACCCGCCGGCCACATTGCCGACAAACGGCGTCGCAAGAGACGCGAGGAATGGTTCTAATACAGATATACCGACATCTCGCGTTTCCCACTGTATCGGCATATTTTGCAGATTTTGCGCCAGGCGCCAGAGCCATCGAGCGCACACCGCGTCTGCGTAGCTCTAGTGTACCAGATATGTCGCCGAACGTAAAGCGGCATAGCAGGAAACGCTATTGCGGCTCCCCCTCTCCCACGAGGAGAGGGGGTCGGGGGGTGAGGTCCACTCCCTACGCGCCTGGGAAGTGGCACGCCGCGAGCTGTCCGGGTCGCTTCGCCTCCAGCGGTGGCGCCACCTCGCGACAGATCGCCTGCGCCTTCCAGCAACGCGGATGAAATGGGCAGCCCGAGGGCGGGTTCACCGGGCTGGGCACGTCACCGGTGAGAATGATGCGCTTGCGTGTCGCCTCAAGTTCTGGGTCAGGCACGGGGCTAGCGGAGAGCAGGGCGATCGTATATGGATGCTGCGGCTCCGCGTACACATCGTCACCGCTGCCCAGCTCCACGATATGGCCCAGATACATCACCGCCACGCGCGAACTGACGTGCTTGATCGCGGAGAGGTTGTGCGCGACGAACAGGTACGTCAGGTTGAACTCCGTTTGCAGATCCGCGAGCAGGTTCAGCACCTGCGCCTGAATCGAGACGTCCAGTGCGGAGATCGGCTCATCGGCGAAGATGAACCGGGGATTGAGCGCCAGCGCCCGCGCGATGCCGATGCGTTGCCGCTGGCCACCGCTGAACTCATGCGCGTAGCGGTTCTCCATGTTCGGGTTGAGCCCAACGACCTGTAGCAGCTCGCGGACCCGCTGGCGGCGCTCGGTGGTTGTCCCGCGGTTGTAGTTGTTCAGCGGCTCGCTGATGATGCGCCCAATCGTAAAGCGTGGATCCAGCGAGCTATACGGATCCTGAAAGATCATCTGTAGGTCAGCGCGTTTGCGGCGCAGCTCGGACGGGCTGGCCTTGACAAGGTCCACGCCGTCGAAGATCACTTCACCGGCTGTCGGCTTGATCAACTGCAAGATTGCGCGGCCCAGTGTAGACTTGCCACAGCCGCTCTCGCCTACCAGCCCGAGCACTTCGCCCTGCTTGATGTCGAGGTCTACCCCGTCCACCGCTTTGACGGCCGCAACCGTCTGGTTCAGCAAGCCCCCATGAATGGGAAAATGCACTTTGATGCCGCGCACCGTAATCAGATTGTCACTTGGAACGCTCGCCGGGGTCTCCGGCTGATACACTTCTGCCGCCACTGGCATGCTCCCTTAGCGCCGTGCCTTGCGCCACGCCCGAAACACGCTCCGGGGCGGTTGACGCCGGCAA
>DASYGA010000416.1:0-13924 GCA_036000265.1 Steroidobacteraceae bacterium
GCGGATGTCGCCTATGACCTGCCGCCGCAGGCGACGCTCACCGCCGGTATCGAGTCGGCGCGCCGAGCCCTGATCAGGGTGCTCGCGCCCGCGACGGCCGTCATTCTCTTCCTGACCGGGCGGACGGAGTGTGCGTTGGTATGGAGTGGATCGATGCAAGCCGTCCGGCTCCGCGGCGGTAATGTAGTGGAACTCACGAAGGGAGTATCCCCGATGGAGGCGGACTGCGCGGTCGAGGCGACACTGGCGCCGCAGCTCGCTCGCGGCAGCTCGGCCGCCGACGACGGTGGCTTGCTGGCTCTGCTCACCGCCCCGGCGACACCTGAGCCAGCCCTGAGCGTTCGCTACGAGGCGCTCGAAGCCAACGACCTGTGGGTGCTCGGCGGCGACGGGTCGATGGCCGATGCGCTCCTTGGCCGGGTGGCGAGCTCTTGGCCGGGCGCGGGCAAGAGCGCGCAGGGCGCGCTGGACGCGCTGCTCGCCCAGCAGGCGCCGGCAAGGGACGCGGCTGGATCGGCGCCGGCGCTGATGCTCATTGCGGCCCAACCCGCCGCACGAACCACCACCTGAGGTGCCAACGTGCTGCTCGCTCTCAGTGTGATCAGTGGGCAGGGAGCGAGTCTCGGCTCTTCCGCCTACAAGCTCTTCGACGAGCGTGGCGGCTCGATCGGACGGCTGGACAGCAACGATTGGGCGCTGCCGGACCCCGAGCGGTTCGTCTCGAGCCGGCACGCGGTCGTGCGGTTCCAGGACGGCGGCTTCTGTCTGGAGGATGTGAGCACCAACGGCACGTTCCTCAACGAGCCCGACCGGCCGGTCTCCAAGGATGGGCCGGTGCGGCTGAAGGACGGCGATCGGCTGTTCATCGGCGATTACGAGATCATGGTGCAGCTCATCGAGAACGGTGCGCGTGCGCCCGAGCGCGCCGCGGCGGCGGCTGTTCCGCTCGGACCGCAAGACCCTTTGGCGCTGATCGGTGTTGGCGCGGCTGGCGGCGAGGCGCCGGCGGTGTTGCAGCCGGTAGCGGCCGTCCTGGCCGATGCGCTGGCGCCGGCGAGCGGGCCGCGGCCGGCGGTCGTCGCCGCGGCGAGTCCGGCAATCGCCGCGGGCGCGCCGCAGCAGGGGACCGGCCCTGCGCCGGGGCTCGATGCGGGCGCGCGCGAGCTGCTCACCGCCCTCGGCCTGAATCCGCGCGATGTCGCGCCCGATGTGACTGCTCAGCTCGGCGCGATCGTCCGCGTCGTCGTGCAGGGAATGATCGAGGTGCTGCGCGCCCGCGCCGAGGTGAAGAGCAACTTCCGCATGCCGCTGACGAGCGTGCGCATCGTGGAGAACAATCCGCTCAAATTCTCGCTCGATGCCGCGGACGCCCTGCACAACCTGTTCATCAAGCGCAACCCCGGATACCTCGGCCCGCTGGAGGCGTTTCGCGAGGGCTTCGAGGACATCGCCTTCCACGAGCTTGCGATGCTCGCCGGCATTCGCGCCGCCTATCAGTCGATGGTCGCGAAGTTCAGCCCGGCGCAACTCGAGGAGACCTACACCGGCAATCTGCGACGCACGTCCGTGCTTCCCATCGGTGGGCGCACGAAGCTCTGGGACATGTACTGCGCCCAGTTCGGCAACATCGAGAAGGACAGCGAGGCAAGCTTTCAGCTTCTCTTTGGCGAAGAGTTCGCCAAGGCCTATCATAGACAGCTGGAGCGGCTCTCGCGGGCCGCCAAGTCAGATAAGAAGCAAACGGGCGCATGAGCATATCGGGGGAGGTCGCGACCGCCGCGTTCACGTGGCGATCGGCGTCAGTCACATCACAGGGGAATGTGCGGACTCATAACGAGGACGCGGTGCTGGAGCTGCCGGCCGCCGGACTCTGGGCCGTGGCCGATGGCATGGGCGGACACGCCGCGGGCGATGTCGCCAGCCGGATGATCGTCGAGGCGCTCTGCGGGGTCACCCGGCGCGAGCGCCCGAGCGAGCTCCTGGACGATGTCGAGGATCGCCTCTGTGCGGTGAATAGCCAGCTGTACCGCACGGCGGCCGCCGGGAAGGGCGGGATGTGCGGCAGCACCGTCGCCGTGCTGCTCGCCTTCGGCGGCTACTGCCTGAGCGTCTGGGCCGGGGATAGCCGGATCTATCGCTCCCGCGCCGGCCTCTTGAGCTGCATCACCCGCGATCACACGGAGGTGCAGGCGCTGCTGGATGAGGGCGTGCTCGATGCCGCCGCCGCGGGCCAGCACGGCTCCCAGAACGTCATCACCCGGGCCGTGGGCGGCGCGCAGGACCTTTATCTCGACCTCGAGTTGCGGGAGCTGCAGCACCGCGATCGGTATCTGCTCTGCAGCGACGGCCTTTACAAGGAGCTCGCCGACGAGCGGCTCGCCGCTCATCTGGCTGCCAACGATCCGGAAGGCGCTTGCCGCGCGCTGCTCAAGGAGGCACTGGGCGGGGTGTGCAGCGACAACGTCTCGGTCGCCGTCGTCCAGTTCTCGCAGCCATGAAAGAATTCCGGCAGGCACTCGATGCATACCTCGCCGGGCAGATCGACCTGGCCGCCCTGCAGCGCGCGCTCTCCTCGAGCCTTGCTCAGGAGCCGCATCTGGCGCCCGCGCTCGGCGCCTACATCGAGGCCCTGTATCGAGGTAATCGCATCGCAGGCGAGGCGTATCTGGTGCTCGTGCAGTTGACTCGGGCGCAGGCCGACGCCGACAAGACACGATTCCGCGCGCCGGGCGCCGCGAAGGCGCCGCAGCCAGCGGCTGCGCCGGGGCCGGGCTCGCCGGCTACCGACGGTGACAAGACCGTTTTCCGCGTACCCAAAGCGGGCGGCAGCCCACCAGCAGATGCGGGACAGCAGAGCGCCGGCGCGGAAGACGATAAGACTCGTTTCCGTACACCGAGGCCATCGGCCGCTGCCGAGGCGACTCCTGCTCAAGCGCCCGCGGATGCGACGCGACTGCGCCCGCGCCCGGTGCCGGGACCGAGCGAGGCCGCCGTGCCTTCGAGGGAAGCCGCGCCTGTTGGAGCCGAGCCCTCGTGGAGCCCTGCGACGGGTCAGACCGGCTCGACAGCCGGTCAAAGCGGACCGTTCACCGGCAACTCCGGCACGGGCCCCTCGACCTGGAGCGATCCGAACCGCTGGTCCGCGGGCAGGACGGTCGCGCTCATCGTCGGCAGCATCATCAAGGAGCGCTTCGTGCTCGAGGAGGAGCTCGGCCGCGGCGGCATGGGCATTGTCTTCAAGGCGCGCGATCTGCGCATGGAGGAGGCGCAGGACCGCAATCCCTTCGTCGCCGTGAAGATCCTGAATGAGGAGTTCAAGCGCCACCCCGAGTCCCTGAAGGCGCTGCAGCGGGAATTCCGCAAGGCGCAGAGTCTGGCGCACCCGAACGTGGTCACGGTCGGGGATTTCGATCGCGACGGCGGCAACGTCTTCATGACGATGGAGCTGCTCGAGGGCGAGCCGCTCGACCAGGTGATCAAGCGCACCCAGGGCGCCGGTCTCGAGAAGCGCAAGGCATTGCGCATCACGCGGGATATCTGCCGCGCGATGGCTTATGCGCACGAGCGCGGGATCGTGCATTCGGACTTCAAGCCGGCCAACGCCTTTCTAACTCTCGACGGCGGCGTCAAGGTGTTCGATTTCGGCATCGCGCGCGCGGCGCGGGGGCACGACCGGGCCTCGGGAACGGTGACGCTGTTCGATGCGGGCACGCTGGGCGCGCTCACACCGGCCTACGCGAGCTGCGAGATGATCGAGGGCCTCGAGCCCGATGTGCGCGACGATATCTATGCCATCGCCTGCGTGGCGTACGAGCTGCTGACGGGCAGACATCCTTTCGACCGCAAGTCGGCGCAGCAGGCGCGCGCAGCCGGACTGACTCCGGCCCGCCCCGCCGGTCTGGCCCGCGGACAGTGGGCGGCGTTGCGCCGCGGCCTCGCCTTCCGGCGAGAGCAGCGCAGCGCCTCCGCGCTCGAGCTCCTCAATGGCCTGCTGCCGCCCAAGCGCTCGCCCAGCGTCTACATTGGAGCCGCTGCGGTCGTCGTGGCCGGGGTGGTGGTCGCGATCGTGGTGGTGCCGAGTCAGATCAGCCGTTACCAGCAGGAGCGCTGGCTCGCCGCCCTGCAAAGCGGAACCCCAGCCCGCATCGAGACCGTCCTGCCGGTGCTCGACAAGATGCAGCCGAGCCGCCGCGACGCCATCCTGGTCGACCGCGCCGCTCGCGATGGGCTCATCCACTATTACAACGCATTGATCCGGCGCACGGAGTCGCACGGCGACTACTTGCTCGCCGATCAGGCCGCCACGAAGCTCCTCGGCTATCTGCCCGATTACGCCGACGCGCAGCGCATCTCCGATGGAGTTGCGAGTGACCTGAACGATGCCATCAAGCGGCAGAGCGACCGCTTCGATACCGACCTTGCCGCGGGCCGGCTGATTCCGCAGCAGGGAGCCGACAACATCCAGGCGGTGCTTGCCGCCGTGCGCCGCATCGATCCGCAGCATCCGCTGCTGCGCGATCCGCGGCTACCCGGTGCGTTCGCCGCGCAGACGCGGCTCGCGCTGCAGCGCTCGGACACGGCGCTCGCGCAGAACCTGGTCGCAAGCGGCCTCACGCTGGCGCCCAGCGATCCGACCTTGCGCGATCTGCACGATCAGGTGCGCTCGGTCGTGCTCGCCCAGGAGAGGGCGGCGCGGGTGGCAAGCCTGGAGCGCTCACTGCGCGCGCTCCTCGATCAGCATGCCACGCTGGCCGCATTCGCCCCGCTGCGCGCCGACATGACACAGCTGCGCACCGATGCTCCCGAGAGCGATGTGCTGGCCGGCGTGCAGCAGTACGCTCAGGGCGAGATCGAGCGCGAGGTGCGCACCCTCGAGCAGCAGAGCAACTACAGCCAGGCGCAGTCGCTCCTGGACCAGTACGCCGATCTCGCTTCCCCGGCTTTCGTCGAGAGGCAGCGCCAGCAGTTGAGCGCGGCGGGTCTCACCTATGAGCACAAGACGGCCGACGCGGCGCGCGTGCGGCTGCAGCGCATCACCGACCTCAAGGCCGGTCTCGGTACGCTGATCCAGCGCGGGCCCGGCAACGATCCGACGGGCTGGGACGCGCAAATCAACAACAGCGAGGGCGGGCTGAGCGCCTATCTGGCCGCCAGCGATCCTTACTTCGCCCAGGTCAGGGCCCGGGTGGTGGCGGGATACGTGCAGGAGGCGGAGCAGCTGCGGCGGACCAACCGGCTCGCCGAGGCCGAGCAGATGCTCGAGCACGCGCGCGGCTACGGGGCGCAGCCGGACACCGTCGCGCGCGAGGAGCAACTGCTCGCTGCCTCGCGCAAGCAGATGGCAACGGCGGCCCAGGCGCAGGAGCAGCAGGCGCAGACCGAGGCGCTCGAGCAGAAGCTCCTGGTACAGGCGGCGGCGAATACCGTCAACGACGCTCTGACGACGCTGGCGACGCTCAGGAGCCGGCTGCCGGCGGGCGACCCCTTCCTGGTGAAGCAGGGCCCGGTCGCCATCGGCGGCGGCTATTTGCGGCTCGCCGCGAGCGCCGCGCTCGATGGCCGATTCGAGCAAGCCGAGGGGATCGCGGAGAAGGGCATTACGGCGGTGCCGGGATTGGAGTCGCTGGCCGGTGCGCACGCACGGTACGCGCTCTACGCCAGTCTCGATCGCCTGATGGCCAGCGTCGGTGCGGCGGATGCCAAGCGTGTTCGCTCGCAGATCGATGCCGCGCAGAGAGCTGCACCGCAGGAGGCGCAAGCGCTCGAGCAGGCGCTCACGCGCAGCATGGCCGCGCGCATCCGTTCGGCTCCCGACGCGGCGACGGCGGCGCGGTTCAGGGCTATTGCGCACACACTGTTCCCTCGCGAGCCCGGGTTCGCGAAGAGCGCTCCAACCGCGTTGCCGCCCACGAGGCCGGCCGCCACTCCACCAACGGCGGCCCCATCGCCGACGGCCGGAAGCACGTCGGGTTCCCCACAACCTGAGGCCGTGCCGCAAGTTGCGGCGCCCGTGGCTGCGGCGGCGAAGCCCGCGGCCATTGCCGTGCCGGCACCCGCGACACGGCCGATGACGCTGCACGATTGCGCCAATCCCGAGCTGGTCGGCACCGGCGCCAATCTTCGCGCGAGCTGCTGGGATGAGGTCGCCGGCGGTCGCGGACCGACTCTCGTGGTCGTTCCCGCCCCGCCCGGTGGCCGCCCGTTCGCCATTGGGCGCTATGAGGTGAGCAACGCGGATCTCGCGCGATACTGCACTGCCAGCGGCGCGTGCAAGGCGGACGGGTCGGCTCCCGGCATGCCGGTCACATCGATATCGGCCCAGGAAGCGCAAGGCTATCTGGGCTGGCTCTCGCGCCAAGCCGGCGCCGTGTATCGGTTGCCGACCGCCGCCGAATGGGTCTATGCCGCCGATGCCGGCAACGGCGGCGACCGCCTCGATGCAAACTGTCAGAAGCCGGGAATTTCCGCCGGTCTCCTGCCCGTCAACTCGGGAGAGCACAACGCGTGGGGACTCTACAACTACGACGGCAATGTCCAGGAGTGGGTGCGCGGCGAGAATGGGCTGCAGGCGCGCGGAGGCGACTACACCGACAGCTTCTCGCAGTGCACGCCGACCACGGCGCGCGCGCAGACCGGGGCGCCCGATGCCGTCACGGGTTTCCGCGTACTGCGTGAGATCAAGTAGCATGGCCCTGTTGTCGCATGAGCGCGGACGTCGCTGACAGGCTGCGCGCTCTCGCGCGGGACCATCTGGAAGGCCGTTCGAGCCTCGAGAGCTATCGCCGACTGCGCGCGCCGCTGCTCGACCATCTGATTGCACCTGCCGATGGCGGTTCGTTCGAGGCCACTCAGCCCCGTGCGTCCATCCCGCTCGCCGAAGTGACACAGCCGCGGGCGGTGGTCGCCCGAGCCGCCGTGGAGCCTTCCCGGCCCCTGCTCCCGGGCGGCAGCGCCGTGATGTTGAGGCGAGTTGTCGCCTGTGGGGCGGTGGCGCTGCTCGTGATCTTCGCTATCGTGTTTTTCGTGCGGCAGCATCGTGCACGCAGCCTCGCAGCACCCCGCACGGCCACCGCGGGCGGCGGCGGGATGAGCGCGGGCGGGGCGAAGCAGGCCGAGCCGATCCGCGCGCTCCTCGAGCCACTGCTCGAGAATCCCGACTGGAGCGATGCCCGGCTGCTCGCGCTCAACGAGGCGCTGCTCGAAGCCGGCCGGGTGCGGCTCGAGGCGGCGCGCAGCACCGACTGGTTCAACGACTTCGTCGACAGTGTGCGCAGCCGCCTGCTGCAGCAACAGGCGCTCGCCGGCACACCGCTCACCCCTGACAGCAGCCCGCTGGCGGCGCTCGCCGTGACACTGGGCATCGATCTGACCGCGCCTGCCCAGCCGGCGAGGTCCTCCACACCGCTGCCGGGCGGAGCGCACGCCCAGGCAGTGCGCAGCAGCGCAGAGGGGGCCAAGCGCGCAGGGCCAGCCAAGGAAGCCACCGGCGCCGGCTCATCATCGCGCGTCGAATCCCGGTCCTCGCTCGCGCCGACCCAAGTCTCGCGGCCCGCGGCTGCGCAGGTGGCGAGCCCCGCGCTGCGCGACACCCACTACACGGAACCGGTCCAGGCAGAAGAGGGCGGCTCGCAAGCGGCCGATGCGGCACCCGCGAGCGCCCCGATGACCTTGCAGCATGCGACGGCGACGGCTTCAGCCCGGCACGCGTATCCGGCCTGCTCGGCCGCATTGAGCCAGGCTCGCCTCAATTACTGTCAGGACTTGCTCGCTTCCGGCGATCCGGCGCCGCTCCTCGTGGTGATTCCCGCCGGCTCGTTCCTGATGGGCAACGGCGGACTGGCTCAAGAGGCGCCGGCTCATCGCGTGATACTGGCCCATGACTTCGCGATGTCGGTGTACGAGGTGTCGCAGTCGGAGTTCCAGCTCTACTGTCGCAGCGCCGGCAAGGCATGTCCTCAGCAGCCCTGGACGCGAGGCGACTACCCCGTCGTCAATGTGTCCTGGCAGGACGCGCAAGACTATGCGCGGTGGCTCTCTGCGGCGACCCGCGAGCGCTACCGCCTGCCGACGGAAGCGGAATGGGAATACGCGGCCCGCGCAGGCACGGATGGCCTCTACCCCAGCGGCGACTCCCTCTCGCCCACGGATGCCTATTTCTCGATCGGCGCGCCGCTGAACGCCCCCGCGCCACGCAGCATGCGATTCAATGCGAACGCATGGCACCTCATGCACATGATCGGCAATGCCCGCGAATGGGTGCAGGACGCCTGGAGTCCCGGCTTTTCCGGAGCGCCCGTCGACGGCAGTGCGCGCTTGCAGGGTGAGCCCGGCATCAAGGTGGTGCGCGGTGGCTGTTACGCCGACGCCGCCATCAAGCTGCGCCTGACGAGGCGGGAGCCCCTGCCGGCCGATACTCGCGATCGCTGTACCGGGATTCGCCTCGTGCGCGAGATCCCCTGAAATGGCAGCAGAGGCGTGCCGCTGTCCTGCCCGCGCAACGCGGCGCAGTCAGCCTGATCCGCGGTTGCAAAGCCCAGGGGGACCCGGTACGCTTTCCGCAGAAACGATAAGCGGCCCCGGCCAATCGGGGCTGGCGGCAACAACAATTCGCCGACGGCTGGCAATACCATGACAAGGACACGTCAACGGGAGGTTTCCGCGTGCATTTTCGCAGGCGTTCGTTCGGCTGCATCAGGCCTTTGTTTGTCGCAGCCGCGGCCTGCTGTGCCAACTGCATCATCCCGATCGCGGCGGCGCAGGGCGTGAGCCCTCCCGGCGGTGTGCTGCCGATCACCCCGCGCGGCACCCAGCCCTCCATCCCGAGTCCCCCCGCGCAGCTGGTCATTCCCGGTGTCAACGAGCGGCCGCTCGGTCTCACCGAAGGCCCGAAGATCGTCGTCAAGGCATTCCGGCTGGAGCACGCCGCCGATCTGCCGAGGTACGGCGTGCGCACAGCGGATGCCGAGAAGATTCTCGATGAGGCCCTGAGCAACGAGCCGGCGCAGGGCTATGCCATCAATGAGCTGCAGGCGATCGCCGGCCGAGTGGCCGATTATTACCACCGCAAGGGGCTGGTTCTCGCCCAGGCCTTCGTGCCGGCACAGACCGTCGCCAACGGAACAGTTGCCATCGAAGTGCTGGTCGGCAAGCTCGAGGCCGTGAATGTCGTCGGCAACAAGCGGTATTCCACCCGCGTCCTCCTGCGGCCGTTCAAAAGTCTCATCGATCAGCCCGTCGACAAGGACGCCATCGAGTCAGCCTTGCTGACCGTCACAGGTTATCCGGGTGTCACCGCATTCGGCGTGCTCGCCGCGGGTCGTGAGCTCGGTACGACGGATTTGACGTTGCGGGTGCAGCGCGAGAAACCGCTACGCCTCGACGTGTCGGTGGACAATGAGGGCGTTGCAGTCTCAGGCAAGTATCGCGCCCAGGTGGGCCTGACGGTCAACAATCCGCTCGGCCTGGCAGATCAGCTGCAGCTCTCCGGCATGTATGCCTTCGATCCGTCGGACAGCACCGAGCATGGCACCTACGGCGGCGCCTCCTATACCGTCCCGATCTTCTCGCCGCGCGATTACCTGGAGCTCTCGTACTTCACCAACGCCTACGTCGTCGGCGGCCTGGGCGCGGACCTGCAGCTGGTCAATCCAAAGGGCAAAGCTTCGGTCGGTGAGCTCGGATTCCGGCACGACTTCGCGCCGAGCCGGCTCGGCTCCGCCAGCATCGGCGCCGCCTTCGACGTGAAGCGCGCCACTTTCTCGGCGGGCGGGTCGGAGCTGTTCAAGGACGATCTGAGCACGGCGCACATCGATTTTAACTGGAACCGCATCGATACCCGCTTCCGCGGCATCAACCAGCTGCTGCTCTCCTATGAGCACGGCTTCAAGAATGTCCTCGGCTCCCTCGGCGAATACGAGGGCAACGTGACGCCGCGCGCCAGCCGCTTCGATGCAACGGGTCAGTTCAACAAGGGCCTGATCTCGTTGCAGCGCCTGCAGCGGATCACCTCGAGCGTCTCGCTGCTGCTGCACGTGCAGGGCCAGGAGACGAGCGATCCTCTGGTGTCGCTCGAGCAGCTGTCGCTTGCCGGGCCCGATGCCGTGCGCGCGTATTCGGTCGCCGATGTGCTGGTCGACAAAGGGGGCATCGGCACCGCCGAGCTGATCGTCGGGGCGCCGGGCTTCGCGAATCGGCCGGCGTTCGGCGATCGCACCTGGGGTCAGGAGCTGCAGTTCTCACTCTTCGTGGACTACGCGGCCGGCTGGCTCAACGACTATGTCCCAGGCGCGAGTGTCACCCCGCGATACGTCAATCTCGGCGGGTGGGGCGGAGCGGTCCAGTTCAACGTGCCTGGGCATGTCTTCGCCCGAGTCGATGTGGCGACCCCCATCACGGCCAGGCGACCCGGAAACGGGCGCGATCCTCAGTACTTCTTCAGGTTGGGTGTGAGCCTCTAGCGCAAGCCCGCCTTCTGTCCGGCGGAATGACCGGCGGGAGTTGATCGCAATGTACAATGATGCCATTCGCCAGTTCGTCCGCAAGGAATTGCGGACGGTCGCGCTGGGAGTTGCCACCGCCATCGGAATCAGCGGCGGCCTTCCGGCTGCGATTGCCAATCCGATCGGCGGCGCCGTGGTCGGCGGACGGGGCAGCATCAGCAGTCCCAACGCCACGACCACCCTGATCAACCAGCAATCGAATCAGCTGACGGTCAACTGGTCGAGCTTCAACGTCGCGGGCAACGAGACCGTCCGGTTCGTGCAGCCGTCGAGCTCTTCGGTCGCGCTCAACAACATCCTCAGCCAGAGCCCCAGCCAGATCTTCGGCCGCATCGACGCCAACGGCCGCGTCGTGCTCATCAATCCCAACGGCATTCTCTTCGGCCGCACCGCGCAGCTGAACGTCGGCTCGCTGATCGCCAGCTCGCTCGAGCTCAAGGAGTATGATCCGGCGACGGGCCGCCTGTCGTTTCAGTCCCTCGGCGGACATCCTGGTGCGATCGAAAACCAGGGCACCGTCACCGCCGCACGCGGCGGCTCCGTGGCGCTGCTCGGCGGCACTGTGCTCAACAATGGGCTGGTGGTGGCCGATTACGGCACGGTCGCAATGGGCGCGGGGCAGGCCGCGACGCTCGATTTCTACGGCGGCGGACTGCTGCGGCTGCAGGTCAGCGGCGATGTGAGAACGAACGCGAGCGGCGCGAAGGCCGCGGTGCAAAACAGCGGCTCGATCGAGGCCAACGGCGGGCAGGTGCTCCTGACGGCGAGCGCCACCCAGGACGTCTTCGCCTCGGCGGTGGACAACTCCGGCGTGATCCGCGCGGCGCGCATCAAGAACGTGGGCGGCGTGATCCAGCTTCTCGGCACGGACGGCACGGCGAGCGACAGCGGGACGCTGGATGCGTCCGGAGCAGACAGCGCGTCAACGGGCGGCACGGTTACCGTAACAGGCAAAGCAGCTTCCCTGGCAAGTACAGCGAAGGTCGACGTATCGGGCGCGACGGGCGGGGGTCGCGCATATATCGGCGGCGGACTACACGGCGCAGACAGCTATATCTCCAATGCGTCCTCTACGACCATTGCGCCCGGTGCAAGCATCACCGCGGATGCAACGAATGCCGGTAAGGGCGGCACCATCGCTGTATGGTCCGACGGTGCGACCACGGCGCAAGGGCGCATGTCCGCCGACGGCGGGCCTGCCGGCGGCGATGGCGGGATGATCGAGACATCGGGGCACGTTCTCAATGTGACTGGGGCGACCGTTACGGCCGCCGGCCCGGCCGGAGAGGCCGGGCAGTGGCTGCTGGATCCGCTAGATGTCGTCATTGACCACGGCAGCGGCACCTCGATCACCGGCGGCAGCAATGGGACGAATACGACGGTATTCGACAGCGACATCAATGCGGCTCTGCAAGGCAGCGGCTCGGGCGGCACGAACGTCACGATCCAGACCCCGGTGGGCGGGTCCCCTACGGCCGGCGCAATTACTTTCGGGTCCGGGGTCTCGATCACCAACGGTGACACCGCGGCCCACACGCTTACCCTGGACGCGGCCACCTCGATCAATCTGAGTGCAGCAACGCCCCCTAGCATCACGTCCGGCACTGGGGCTTTGAATCTCGTGTTGAATGCGACGACCGGTGTCACTTTCAATGGGTCCCTCAACGTCAATACACTGACGGTGGGCGAGAGCGGTGCGGCCGGCACGATTTCCCAGACCGTGGGGTCGACGATCACGGTCGCCGGCGCGACCTCGCTCAATGCCGGCAGCGGGAACGCCATTACTCTGGGTAACGCCGGCAATTTCTTCACCGGCGCAGTTACTCTGACCGGCGGCGCGGTCACGCTGGCCAACTCCGTTAGCACCATCCTCGCCGGCACCAATAGCGCCAGCAGCCTGACGTTGGATGCTGGAAATGCGGTGACCTTCGGCACCGCAAGCACCGACAGCACGACGGTCACGGGCACCGGCGCCCTCATCATTCAGGGAGCGAGCGGCAACCTGGCGGCCGGCGGGGCGGTGAGCCAGGTCGGCAAGCTCGTTGTGGGCGGCACGAGCAGCATCGACGCGGGCAGCAGCGCAATCACCCTCTCCAATGCCTCGAATGCCTTCACCGGCGCACTTACGCTGACCGGCGGGGCGGTCACGCTGGCGAACACCGTCGGTACGACCCTGGCCGGTATTAATAGCGCCAGCAGCCTGACGCTCGATGCTGGCGGGGCTGTTACCTTCGGTGCTACGGGTACCGACAGCACGACGGTTACGGGCGCGGGTGCACTGATCGTGCAGGCATTAGGCGGTGGTGGCGCAGCCGGCGGCGCCGTGACGCAGGGCGGTAAGCTCGTCGTCGGCGGCACGAGCAGCATCGACGCAGGCAGCAACGCGATCACGCTGTCGAATGCTTCCAATGTGTTCACGGACTCCATCACGCTGACCGGCGGGGCGGTCACGTTGGCGAACTCCCTCGGTACGACCCTGGCCGGTATTAACAACGCCGGCAGCCTGACCCTCGATGCCGGAGGCACGGTTGCCTTTGGCACTCTGCCTACCGACAGCACGACGGTTATGGGCGTTGGCACGCTTGTCGTCCAGGGAGTGAGTGGCAGCGGCCCGGCCGGCGGATCCGTGAGTCAGGCCGGCGAGCTCGTCGTCGGCGGCACGAGCAACATCGACGCGGGCACCCACGCGATCGCGCTCGACGATTCGAACAACAGCTTCGGCGGCAATGTGACCTTTGCCGGGAGTGCCGTCGCGCTGGCAAGCGGCAGCGCGTTGAGCAGCTCCGGCACGGCGAGTGGAAACCTGAGCGAAACCGCCGGCGGAACGATCAGCGAAGGGTCCGCGGGAATTCAGCTGGGCGGGACAACGGGATCGAATACCGCGACCTTTACCGTCACCGGGTTCACGCACGATGTGAATCTGGGCAACTCCGCAAACAACTTCAACGCCGAGGCGACCACGATCACTGCAAGCGGCGGCGGTACCGTCGGCAATGTCACCGTGGCGGACACGAACACGAGCTTCGTGCCGCTGACGTTGCCCACGACGCTGACCAGCTTGACGCTCAGCGACCCCAATGCGGCGATTCAGCTTGCCGCGGAGACGCTTACCGGAACGGGCACAGCGCTCGATGTGCTCGCCGGAGGGGCGATCACGCAAAGCGGCATCCTCAGCGTGACGAATGGCGCCACGGTACTGAGCGCGAAGAACGGCACAAGCGACATCACCCTCGGGCGTTTGAACACCTTCGCCGGCGATGTCACCTTCAACGGCAACAGCGTGACGCTGGTGGGCAGCAGCGCGCTGGGCACCAGTGGCATCGCGCACGGCAATCTGAGCGAGACGGCGGGCGGCACTATCAGCGAGGGTGCGGCAGGGATTCAGCTGGCCGGAACGGCGGGAGCGAACACGGCGATATTTACGG
>DASYGA010000483.1:0-7182 GCA_036000265.1 Steroidobacteraceae bacterium
GTCGACGAAGATCTCCGCGGCGCCGCGCGAAGTCGTCGACGTCACATCCTGTGCTCCCGGAACGGCGCGCGCCACCTGCTCGAGCGGCTCGGTCACCGTGACCAGCATCTGCCGCGCCGGCATGGCGCCAACGTTGATCTCGACGCGGATGCGCGGGAAGCTCGTGACCGGAAAGAGTCCGACCGGCAGGGAGATCGCGGCGAAGATCCCGGCCGCCGCCAGCGCGAAAGCGACGAACAGGAGCGAGCGGCGGTGCTGCTCGATCCAGCCTGCAAAGCTCATTGCGCGCCCTTGCCTGCCGGGGGATCCGCCAGCCGGATCTTCATGCCGTCGTCGAGCTGATAGTTGCCGGTCAGCACGAGCGGCGCGCGCTTGTCCAGCGCACCGCTTATCACATCCTGATCGCCGTGCGCGCCGAGGACCTGCACCGGGACTTTCTTCGCGCTGCCTCCGATGGCCTGCACAACATACGGCGCGCCGCTGTCATTGACCAGAATCGCATCGTGCGGCACGACGTACCCCTGCACCTGACCGGTGGTGATGACGGCCTCCGCCATCTCACCCGGGAGAAATTTCCCGGGCGGCAGCGCGATTTCCACCGGAACGAGTCCCGTATCCGCCTCGGCGACCGCGCCGCGCACCAACACCTGCCCCGTCGCGGAGACTGCCCCGCCCACCAGCGTGACGGTCGCGGAATCATTCGGCGCGATCGCGGCGGCTTGGGCCGGCACGACGCCGACCGTCAGTACGAGGCGGCTTGGCGCCGCGAGCTCGAGCAGCGCCGCTCCCTCAGTGACGATTGCCCCGGGAGTGGCCGTCAGCGCGGTCACGATGGCGGCGAACGGGGCGCGGACGGTCCGCCGTCCTCCCGCCCCTACCATGTCGAGCGCCTTCAATTGCGAGCGGGCGTCCGACTCCGCCTTCTTGGCATCCGCGAGCTGCTGCCCGGTCGCCAAGTGCAGGGATACGAGCCTCTGCGTGCTCGCGATCAGCTGTTGCGCCACGGTCAGTGCGGACTTCGCCTGCGCATACGAGGCGGCGGAGGTGGGACTCGGCGCGAGCTCGACGAGCGGTGCGCCCGCGGGGACCTGCTCGCCGAGGCGCACAAAGATCTCACTGACGATGGCGGACGCTGGCGCCATGACGGTCTTGCGTCCGGTGTTGCCGGCGCCCACGGTGCCGTAGCCGATCACGACACTCGCCAGGCTTCCCTCCTTCAGGTGCGACAGTGTGACCAGCACGCTCGACTTGGAATCGGCGCCATCGTCGGCGTGAGCGAGAGGCAGCATCACCGCGGCGCTCACTGCAAGACAGGCGACCCATGCAATCGAAGTGCGACTCATAACTTCCTCGGCTTCTCGAGCGGAGCAATCCGGGTCTGCGGCAGTCCGAGCCCCAGATCGACGGTCAAAATGATGCGCGCCTCGCCAAGAGAGCGCTCCAGCGCCATCGCCTCGATGCGCCGCTGCAGCGCCGTGGTCTCGAAATCGGCGAGCGAGCGTTGATCGAGCGTGTCCTGCGCGTAAGCTTGTTGGGCGGATTTCGACTGCGCCTCGGCGGCAGCGGCCCCGCGCTCGGCCTGCTGCACGTCGCCCGTCAGCCGTTTGATCTGGCTGACGAGCCCCTTTGCCGCGCCGTCGGCGGTGTCGAGCCGCGCCTCGTACTGCTCGTGCAGCTGCAGTCGCGTCGCGCGCGCCTGGGCGACCTGTCCCTGGTTGCGATCGAAGATTGGCAGGTCGAAGCTGGCGGTCGGGCCGCCGGTGCGCACGTTGGTGGTGTCCTGCCCCCACTGGTAACCGGCCACAAGCGCGGGGAACTGGCCGATGATCGCGCTGCGCACGCTCTCGTCTGCAGACCGGTAGCCGAGCTGCAGCGCCACGAGGTCGGGACGGCGCTCCGGCAGCTTCGCGATGAGCGTATCGAGGTCCAGCGGCAACGGCGCGAGCTTCGGCGGCGCGATCGCGAAGCGTGCATCCGGCTGCAGTCCGAGCAGCCCATCGAGCTGCTGCCATCCCTGCAGCTGCGCGAGGCTAAGCGAAGCGACGGCCTGAGCAGCGGTCGCTTTGGCGGCGAGGAGCGGCGCGAGCGCGGTGAGGTCGAGAGCGCCGCTCTGCGTGGCGGCCTGGACCTCCTGGACCTCGCGGTCGAGAAGCTGCAACTGGCGCTCGGCGAGATCGGTGGAGAGGCCGCCCCAATAAAGATCGAAGCCCAGAATCCGCGCCTGCTGGGCCACCTGCCATTCCTGCCAGAGGAGGTCCGCATTCACCTGATCGACCTGGAAGCGCGCGGCCTTCTTCCGCGTGTGGTAGGTCAGGATGGCCTTGATGTCCTCCGTCAGGGACGCCGCCCAGGCAGGCGCAATGTCAGTGCCACCGAGGATCGGCGTGTGGCTCACGCTGCCCGAGGGGTTCGGCAGCAGCGATGATTGAAGGAGGCCCGCCTGCGCGACTTCCATGGTGCCCTGCTCGGCGCGCAGATCGGGGTCGTTGAGCACCGCCAGAAGCCCGATATCGTCGATGTCGAGCGGCCGGTCGGTCGCGATGGTCCGTGGCGCGCTACCCTGGGCGGCGGGCAGCTGAGTGCGCAGCTGGCTGACCTGGGCGACCAGATCGGGATGCTCCGGCAACGGCAGCTGGTGGTAGAGGGCACAGGCGTCCAGCAGCACGGCGCTCGAGAGCGCCGCCGCGAGACTCCGGAACCGCTTCAGCCGGCGGGCCGGATACACCCTGCCGCTTGGGGGCGGCCTCGAGCAGCCACTGCTGGACATCAATGCTCTTGCCTCTCAGATGGCGATCAAGCTTATGGACGAGCGAGGACTCGACGGGGAGCCGCTCGCGGATACGATGACGTTCATTGCTGACCAAGTCCTGACGCGCGAGCCGAGAGGCCCCACCGCCCGGACAGGCCAGTGGCACGGCCCCTCTCAGTCAGTACTTCGTCAGGTATTGCGGATAATATCAGTGGGCGCACTGCGCGCCGGAGCCGTTTTCATGCGGGTATTGCTGCTCGAAGATCACCGCGCCATGCAAGAGATGATCGCCGATCATCTCCGGGAGCGCGGCTTCGCGGTCGATGCCGTGAGCCGAGGCCAGGAGGCCATCGCCGCCGCCAGAGTGGCGCAATTCGATGCGGTGATCCTGGACCTGGGGCTGCCGGACATCGGCGGCATGCAGGTTCTCACCTCGCTGCGATCCTCGCGGTCCGATCTACCGGCCATCATCCTCACCGCGCGCGACAGCATCGATGATCGGCTTCTCGGCCTGAATTCGGGCGCCGACGATTATATCGTCAAGCCGTTCAACCTGCTCGAGCTCGAGGCACGGTTGCGCGCCGTGCTGCGCCGCTCCGCAAGCCCCCGAGGCACGAGCTACTCCCTGGGCGGGGTGACCTTCGACACCGTCACCCGCGAAGCCTCGGCCTTCGGCAAGTCGCTCGACCTCACCCGGCGCGAGACAGCCCTCCTCGAGGAGCTGATGCGTGTTCCCGGGCAGGTCATCACCAAGGACCGGCTCGAGGATCGCTTGTATGCCCTCGAGGATTCCGGCAGCTCGAATGCCCTTGAAGCGGCAGTCTCGCGCCTGCGCCGCAAGCTTACTGCCGCCCGCGCCGCGCTGCAGATCGAGACCAAGTGGGGAATCGGCTACCGGTTGGTGGAGGGTCGGCCGGATTGAGGCGCGCGCACAGTCTGCGGATCCGACTGCTCGGCGCCATGTTCGCGGTGTTCGCGCTCGGGCTCGGCGCCTCCTTGGCCACCTACCGCTGGAGCGTGGACAATGTCATCGAGGCACTGCACGAGCACACGCTGGAGAATCAGGCCCACGAGCTCTTGGAGGCGCTGCAGACCGGCCCCGACGGCTCGCTCCAGGTGACCCTGCAGAAGGAGTGGCGTCAGGTCTACGCCGATCCTTCGCGCGAATTCACCTACACCGTGTTCGATCGCGAGCGCCGGCCGATCTCCTGGTCGGCGAACCTGCGGGCTCCGCTGCAGTTCGTGGGCGTCAAAGGAGATGGCACGCTGGGCCCGGTGGAGTTCACCGGCGTCGGTCGGGCGCAGCAGGCCGTCGTCACCGGAAGAGGCCCGGCCGGCTCGACCATCCAGGTTGCCCGACAGCACGTCGACCGCGACACCCTCGTCGACAGCCTCTTCGAGGAAGAATCGGAGCACGCCCTGATCCTGATCCCTTTCGCGCTCCTCGGCCTGGGACTCATCTGGGTCATCAGCGGCTGGAGCCTGCGTCCGATTGCGCGCGCCTCACGTGAGGCCGCACGGGTCGGTCCGCGCCGGCCAGACCTGCGCATTTCGCCGACAGGCCTGCCCGCGGAGATCCGCCCGCTGGTCGAGGCCGTCAATGGCGCGCTCGATCGGCTCTCCCGGGCTTACTCCGCGGAGCGGCGGCTGACGGCCGATGCCGCGCATGAGCTGAGGACGCCGCTCGCCGTCTTGAATTTGCGACTGCAGAGAGCACGGCTCACGGGTACTATCGACTGGCCCGTGGTCGAAGGGGAGTTGAGTCAGATGGGGCGACTGGTCAATCAGCTGCTCGACCTGGCGCGCAAAGAGGCGCTTTCCAGCGAGAGACGCAGCGAGGAGTTCCCGGTCGTCAACCTGTCTCGCCTGGTGCGCGAAGCCGCCGCACTCGTGCTACCGCTGATCGAGGCGCAGGGCCGACGTCTCGAAGTCGACGTCCCCGATGCAGTCCAGATGCGTGGTCGCGCGGATGACCTGCGCGACATGTTCCGTAACCTCCTGGACAACGCGCTGATTCACGGTCGGGGAACCGTCACGGCCAGAATCGAGGAGACAGGCGACGCTCGCGCCCTCGTCAGCATCGAAATACGCGACGAGGGCGAGGGCGTACCGCTCGGTCAGGAAGAATCCGTATTCCAGCGTTTCCACAAGCTCGATGCGGAGACACCCGGCTCCGGCCTCGGGCTCGCGATCGTGCGCCACGTCGCCCGCAGCCACGGCGGCGATGCTCACTTCCTTCCCGGGATGGGGTGCGTCGTAGTGCATCTGTCCGCGCTCGCCTCGTCTGCGTCCGCGGAAGCGGCGACGGCATAGCTAACTGGCCATCGCCCGCATCACCGCGTAAAGCGCGTTCTTCGCCTCGAATCCGATGCCCGGAATGTCCGGCAGCCCGACACGGCTGTCCTCGACGGCAATGCCATCCGCAAAGCCGCCGAAGGGCTGAAAGATGCCGGGATAGGACTCGTTGCCGCCCAGGCCCAGCCCTGCCGCCATGTTGAGCGACAGTTGATGGCCGCCGTGAGGGATGCAGCGCTGCGCCGACCAGCCGCTCTCCTTCAGCATCTCGAGGATGCGCAGGTACTCGACGAGGCCATAGCTGAGCGCACAGTCGAATTGCAGGATGTCCCGATCCGATCTCAGTCCCGCGTACCGGATGAGATTGCGCGCATCCTGGACGGAAAAGAGATTCTCCCCTGTGGCCATGGCGCCGCAATAGTGCTCCGCGAGCGCCTCTTGCAGCGCGAAATCGAGCGGGTCGCCGGCCTCTTCGAACCAACGCAGACCATAGGGAGCGAGCGCGCGCGCATAGGCGATCGCGGTATCGAGGTCGAATCGGCCGTTGGCATCAACCGCCAGTTGCTGCGGACTCTCGAGGATCGCGAGCACTGAATCGATCCGCCGCAGATCCTCCTCGAGTGGCGCGCCGCCAATCTTCATTTTCACGACGGAATAGCCGTGCGCCAGATAGCTCGCCATCTCATCCTGCAAGGCGCGCAGTCCCTTGCCCGGGTAGTAGTACCCGCCGGCGGCATAGACGAAGACACTGCTCTCCGCCACCCCGCCGCGGTAGCGATCCGCAAGGAGACGATACAACGGCAAGCCCGCGATCTTGGCGACTGCATCCCATACCGCCATATCGAGGACGCCAACCGCCACGGAGCGCTCGCCGTGCCCGCCAGGCTTCTCGTTGCGCATCAGGACGGCCCAGACCCGCTGCGGATCGAGGTTCTCACCGGTCTCATCGAGCAGCGAATCCGCCGGCGCAGCTTCGAGGCGCGGCATGAAGCGCTCGCGCAGCAGGCCGCTGGGAGCATAACGCCCGTTGGAGTTGAAGCCATAGCCGACGACCCGCTTCCCATCACGAACGACATCCGTGATCAACGCGACGACGCTGACCGTCATCCGGCTGAAATCGATGTAGGCATTGCGAATCTCCGAGGCGATGGGCACGACCTGTTCGCGAACGCCGAGGATTCTCACTTTTTACTCTCCAAACGCGGCGCAAAGCGGGTCAAGTGCTCTGCAGCAATGGCCGTAGCTGCCGGACGTCGCTTACGAGCTCCAGGTGAAACACCTTCTCGATCAGCTTCGAGCAGCGCTCTGTCCCAACGATCGGGGCGCAGAGGTCGGTAGCCTTGGCGACCACTTCCGCCCGGGTCATCGGATTCTTGGGCGTGCCGCGCACATCGTCCACGCGCCTGCTGCGACGAGAGCCATCGAGCAGCGTCACTTCCACGATCGCCACGCGCAACGGCATCAGGCGCTGCAGTTCCGGGTCGGCAACGAGTCTCACCTTCGCGCGCGCGCGCAATGTCGCGGGATCCCTCAGCCGCTCCTTGTCATGAATCGAAGCGAACGTCACCGTGTGGTCCAGCAGCGCCACGGCCATCACGTGCTGCAGGCAAATGTCCGGAATGTCGCGGTCGTTCACGATGGCGGCTTCGTCGCTCGCGAGCCGCACCACGACCTCGCGCACCTGCGCCGCATCGAACGGCCGCTGCGCGCGCAAGTCCGCGAGCGCATCGAGGGCGGCCTGAATCGGCGAGCCCACGGACCACTTCTTGATATTGGTGCGGGTGATCTCGTAGCGGACCCCAAGCTGGTCCACCAGGCCGGCGGGGTCGCAATGAGGGTTGTAAGCGGCGAAGAAGTTGTCATTGCCCGAGAGGATGTCCTCGACACCCGTCCAACCGTCATGGACCAGCAAGGCGGAAGTCACGCCGTCGCGGGCCGTCATGCCGCCAAAGCAAAAGGCCTTCTGAACGTGCGCGGGGTCCCGGCTCCACGCAGCGAGTCCTGATGACTGTTGCGCCGTATAGCCCAGCATCCAGCGCATCTGGCGCGCATTCAAGCCTGCCGCGCAACCTGCGGCGGCAGCCGCGCCGAACAGCGGCGCGATGCTGTGCGTGCTGAAGTGGCTTCCCGCCTCGAAG
>DASYGA010000495.1:0-5762 GCA_036000265.1 Steroidobacteraceae bacterium
ATCGGGTTCGCAAGCGTCGGCTACAAGGATACGCTGCGCAATATCGAAGCCACGGGCGAGTTCGTCTGGAATCTGGTCACCCGCGAGCTCAGCGAGCGCATGAATGCCTCCAGCGCAACCGTGCCACCCGACAGCGATGAATTCGACTTGGCCCGATTGACGTCCGCTTCCTCGGTGAAGATCGGGGCACCGCGGGTCGTGGAGAGCCCGGTCAACCTGGAATGCCGGCTATCCCAGATCGTACCCCTGCGCGATGCCGCGGGCGGCGCGGTGTCCACCTGGCTCATCCTGGGCGAGGTGATCGGTGTGCATATCGCGCATCGGCTGCTCTGCCAGGGCCTCTACGACACGGCTGGCGCAGCCCCTGTGCTGCGCGGCGGCGGTCGAACGGATTACTTCGAGATTCAACGGCAAGCGCTGTTTCGCATGCTGCAGCCGGCCTGACTACCGCTGACTGGTGGCCGGCGTGTCAGGCGCCATGTGAGGTGGCAACAGCCATCGGCCGCGGCGCTTAGCCGCGGCACACCGCCTCGAGCTCCTGCAGCAGGAGGTCCGCGTGTTGGACTTCGAAGGCGAGCGGGGGACGAATCTTGAGCACCTCGCCGCCGCGACCCGTCACCCCGAGCAGGATGCCGCGATCGCGCATGGCGTTCAGGACCCGCCGGGTCTGTGCCGACGCGCTCGATCCATCCTCCTGAGGAGCGCCGATCTCGACCCCGATGAAAAGTCCCGCGCCACGCACCTCACGGATCATGCGGTGGCGCTCGGCCAATGAGCGTAGCGCGCTCAGCAAATAGCGGCCGGTGCGCTGCGCGTTTTCCACGAGGCCCTCTTCCCGTATGACCTTCAGCACCGCTCGCGCGGCGGCGCACGAGACGTTGTTTCCCCCGTAGGTGTTGAAATAGTGTCTTCGGCGCGCGAATTCCTCGAGCAGGCCCGCTCGTCCCACCAGGGCCGCGATCGGATGGCCGTTGCCCATGGGCTTGCCCATGGTTACGAGATCGGGGAGCACTCCATGGCGCTCGAAGCCCCACATCGACTCGCCCAGGCGGCCGAAGCCGGCCTGCACTTCGTCGGCGATGAAGAGGCCGCCGGCCTCGCGCACGAGCCGCGCGGCAGGCTCGAGAAACCCGCGGGGCTCCGCGATCACTCCATCGCTCGAGAAGATCGTATCGACCAGCAGCCCGGCAAGCCGCACGCCCGCAACGCGCATGCGCTCGATGCAGCGACGGACCTGCTCGCCGAAGCTCCCCGCATCGCCGGCACGAAGCGGCGCCGGCACGGTGTATACCGATGGCCCGAGCGGTGCGCCCTCCTCGGGGGACATGCCGGCGAGCGAGTCGCTCGATCCGTGATAGGCGAAGTCCGTGATGATGAACCCGTCGCCGCCCGTCACCACCTTGCTCACCTGCACCGCGAGATCATTGGCTTCGCTGCCGGTACACGTGAAGATGACGTTGTCGAGCTCCTGCGGGAAGGTCGCCAGCAGGTCCTCGGCGAGGCCGAGAGGCTCCTCGGTCAGGTAGCGGGTATGCGTGTTGAGGATGCCCGCCTGCCTGCAGATCGCCTGCACCACGGCCGGATGACAATGACCCACGACGGGTACGTTGTTGTAGGCATCGAGATAGCGGCGGCCCTGCTCATCGTACATCCACACGCCCTCGGCGCGCACGATCCGCAGCGGCTGGTCGTAGAAGAGCCGATAGGTCGGCGCGAGCACCCGGGCGCGGCGGGCCGGCAGGGAGGCGTGATCCGAGGGAACAGTCACAGTCCGAGCTCCTCCTCCAGCAATCCGTTGGCCAGTCCGAGCCGCGCACGGATGAACTGCGCATCGAGGGCGGCGAAGTGCCGGCTCCAGGGATTGTGGTCAACGTGCCATTCGTGCACCACGATGTTCATGGCGAGCCGCGCCGCAACGAGACTCCCCAGCGCCGCGAGCTCCGCTGCAAGCAGCGGCGTGCTGCCGTGATAGGCGCGGGCCATATCGAGCACGCACTCGCGCGCCGTCACCGGGTCGGCGCAATCGGGTGGAATG
The DNA here is from genome assembly GCA_036000265.1 of Steroidobacteraceae bacterium. Classification (GTDB taxonomy): domain Bacteria; phylum Pseudomonadota; class Gammaproteobacteria; order Steroidobacterales; family Steroidobacteraceae; genus 13-2-20CM-66-19. Next base: position 2,036 of record DASYGA010000495.1, read on the forward strand.
AGCTCGGCGCCGGCCACGGCCACATCGGCGATCAGCGCGGTGCGGGTCAGATCGCCGAAGTCGATGATGCCGATTATGCGTGATTCATCGTGCGGGTCGACCAGGATGTTGCGTGCATTCAGGTCGTTGTGCACCACCTGCTGCCGCAGCGTCGGGAATCGAGCGCCGACCTCGGACACGAGGCGCTCGAGCAGCTCGATGGCGCAGGAGCGAAATGCAAAGCCTGGCATTTGCTCGAGCAGCCGCGAGAGATAACCCACGTGCCGCACATCCCAGATGACGGCGCGCCGGGCTGCGGGATGCTCGAAACTGCTCAAGGCACGGCACAAACGCCCTGCCAGGCGGCCACAGGCGGCGCGCTGCCGTGATGAGGGAACGGAGTCGGCGAGGAGCCGTCCTGGCAGATAGCTCAGGATGCGAGCCGTCCGTTCGACGCCAGCGCCATCCTCGAAGCGAACCTGGTCATCACCCTCGGGTGTGCGCAGGATTCGCGGAACGGGCAGCTCCGCCTCGGTACTCTCGATGTGCAGAAGCGCCGCGACCTGCAGGTCCGTCGCCGCCGCGCTCTCGGCGGAATTGGCGATCTTGAGGACGTACTCAGTCCCGTCGGGCAGCGTCAGCCTGAAGTTCTCGTCCCGCTCTCCGGTGAGCCGTGTTGCATCCGCCTCGAGTCCGTAGCGCTCGCGGGCAACCGCAAGCACCCGTCCGAGCGGCACGGGACTCGAGTGCGCGACCATCGTCGCCATGAAGGATTCGAGGTCATCGGCCATGTCGGATTCTCGGCCGCAGCGGCACCGGGAGCTTACTTTTCGGCATTTTCATACCGCCGTACACGGCGGCAGCGCCATTTTACACCGCCCAGGCTGGACCGGTCGCCATCACACAGCATCATGACAGGCGTCGCGCACGTATCACGGCATCGACTCCGCTGCCGGCAACAGACCGCGCACGCTCCTCCGCGACGATGATTTCCCAGCGGGGCGGATCGAGCGCGAGGACCGCTGTTTCCACGGAGACTTGTACCTGGCCCGCCGCGGCCGTGGCGGCCCCGGTCGCGGGATCCGTGGGCCGGTGGCCGACCATGAACAGGGTTCCGCCGGCTGCGACTCCGTCCGCCATCCTTTGCACCATCGCCTTCACTGAGCCTGCGATGTGGACATACAGGCAGACCACGAGATCGAACTGACCGGGCTGTATGGCCCAGGCCGCAAGATCACCCTCGACCCAGTCGATGCGGTCCGAGACATCAGTACCTAGCACCTGTGCCATCGACCGGGCATGAGCGAGTGCACTCGCGGAAAAATCCACCGCCGTGACCTGCCACCCGTGGACGGCGAGCCAAAGCGTATCCGCTCCGTGTCCGCAACCTGCATCGAGTGCCAGTCCAGGGTGAAGGTCGGCAATCTCACCGACGAGATGTGCGTTCGGCTGACGCTGCGCGACTTTGTCCCCATGCTCACGCAGGGTCTTCGACCAAAGCTGTTCCCAGAAGGACCGATCGTAGGTTGGCTTCGTCATTACGGAGGACCTACGATGCGGCGAGAGCAATGCCTGCCATGGCTACTCCTTTCCGGAAGCGCTTTCGGGCGGATACGGATCCTTCAGAGCGATTGCACCTGTCTCCAGCAAGGATTTGAGGTTGGAGAGGATCTTGGGCCAGCCGCCGGATACCGCCTCAATAAGCTTCGAAGGCTCGCGCTCGATCGCATGGGTAATGGAGAGCTTGACTGCGGTGCCGCTCTGTTCCAGCTCCATCGTACAGATCGAGTCGCCTTCCGCCTCGAGCTCGGGCCTCTTCTGGTGCCGCCAGCGGATCACCAACCGCTTCGGTGGCGCGGCCTCGACGATCTCGCCGGAGTCGGTGAGGGTGCCATCGGGAGACACCATCTTCCATGAGGACCCCGGCGTCCATTGGCTCTCGCAATGCGTGCCGAACCAGTATTGCTTCATGAATTGCGCGTCGGTCAGCGCTGACCAGAGCCTCTCCGGCGTGGTGCGAATGTACGTCACGTAAACAAACTTCGATCTAGCCATTGGATTTCTCCAGTCGCTCTTTCAGATCCGAGAGGGCTTTCAGGCGCGGCTTTTCGAACTTGGCTATCCAACGCTCGTAGATCTCCTGCAGCGGCACCGGATTGAGGAAGTGCAGCTTTTCGCGCCCGCGCCGGACGGCGGTGACGACGTTCGCCGCCTGCAATACCTCCAGGTGCTGGGTCACGCCCTGGCGCGTCATGTCCAAGTGCTCGCACAGCTCGCTCAGCGTGCGGCCGTCATGCGCGTGCAGCAGGTCCAGGAGCTTCCGCCGGCTGGGATCGGCCAGGGCCTTGAACAGCAGGTCGGTATCGTCTAGTTCCGCCACGTGCTATAGGCAAGCATCAACTTGCCTTAATAATAGGCAAGCATTGTCTTGCATGTCAAGCATCCCGTGATGGCAGCGCGCGCATTCCAGCACGCGAGCGCGACGTCGGCAGCGGATGCAGGGTCAATCGGCAGCGGGCTCGATACGGGCGCCGAGCAGCCCGGGAGCGTTCAGATGGGCAGAACAGACCTTGCGGCAGGTGTGGCCAAAAGCCGCCATTGGGCTGTAAGTCGGATATGAGCGCCCGAACGAGGCGCTTCTTGCGAATGTCGAATTGGCGCCGCATACGATGTGTTGAACCTCTGCAAATGGAGAATCGAGGCGATGCTGCTTTGCGCAGTCGGTGACATCCATGGCGCCATCGACGGAATGTATAACGACATCCTCGCGTTCGAGGCCGCCCCCTCGCAGAGTCGCGCTCCGCGGCGCGAGCTTCGCGAGCGTGTTCTGGCAGCACTCACCGCTGCCGAATTTCACCCGGTCGGCCCGATGCGCAAGGCGAGCCGGTTCATCTCCGCCGATTCGGATTCTATCGGTCGGACGCGGGCTTCAGCCCCGCCGGACCGCCGCCGGCGAGCGGACGGACATACTGGACGAGGTCCACCAGGAATTCTCCCGGTCTCTCCATGAAAACGTAATGCGCTGCGCCCGGGATCACGAACAGCCGCTTCTGCGGCGCTGCCCCAGCCACTCTTCGGGTGTGAGGCTCGCGTCGAGCGCCAGGGCCTGGCGCTTCACCGTAGCGAAATCGCCGGGCGCGAGCAGCGGCATGAGGAGGAGCCGCTTTTCCCAGCTCTCCCGGGTATTTGGATCGATCGAATCGACTTTGCCGATGAGCCCCGCCTCCGCGAGGAACATCGCCCAGCGCTGCGCGGCGTCGAGCTCGCGGAATTCCAGCTTGAACGCAATGCCGCGATGTCGAGGTCGCGGAAGAGATTGGTGGCGACGATGACGATGCCGTCGAAACGCTCCATGTGCTGCAGCAGCTCGTTGGTCTGGGTCACCTCCCAACTGTGGCGGGCCAGCTCGCGGCTGCGCAGGAAGCTGTCGCCCTCATCGAAGAAGAGAATGGCCTCCTCCGCGGCCGCTTCCTCGAAAGCGGCGGCGATGTTCTGCTCGGACTCTCCGAGCCATTTGCTGAGCAGATCCGACGCCCGCTTGGCGACCAGTGGCCGATCGAGCTCTGCGGCAACATGCTCCACGTCTTGCCGGTACCCGGCGCCCCCCAGAGCAGCAGCGATGCCCGCGGCCGTCTGCTCAGACTCGCGAGGATCTGCTGTGGGCTGAAGCGGCCGGCGGCGTTGAGATAGTCCAGCGAGTAGGTCGTGACGGATGGCCTCAGCCGCTCGCCGAGATCACGCGCCAGCG
>DASYGA010000005.1:0-1714 GCA_036000265.1 Steroidobacteraceae bacterium
CCGCAATGAGCGCCGCGACCGCGTAGATGTAGCCGACGGTCTGCGTGCTCGCGCCGAGCCGGGTGAGGAAGACATTGTAGAAGGGGATCACGGCTCCAGAAGCGACCGCCAGCAACCCGCCGGAGATGATGAAGATGGAGAAGTCGGCCTTCCGCGTGCCCGATTCCTTCTTCGACTCGACCGGCGTCTGTCGCCGGATGCCCGCCATCTCGCCGCGCGGCGCCCCTCCCGATCGGTGCATCCGCAGGAGCGGGATGAGCGCGAGCCCCGCGACGACCACGCCGATCATCAGCGTGGCGCGATACGAGCCGATCGACCCGGTCATCAGCGCCGGGAAGAACACGGCAATCAACTTCGGCAGCAAGCCGCCGCCGAGGTTGCCGAGCGTCCCGGCGAGCGCCTGCGACGAGTAGACAATCGCGGAGGCGTGCTGCCGCGTCTCGTTCGTCGTGTACTCGAGCACGATCAGCATCGTCGGGTTGGAGAAGAACGAGACGGCGACCCCTTGCAGCGCGGCGAAGGCGAGGAGGATCAGGGTATTGCTGGTGAGGGCGAGGCCGGCACTGGTCAGGCAGAAGGCGGCGAAACCGAACGCCACACAGACCCACGGGCCGTAGCGGTTGATGATCGGCCCGATAGTGAGGGCCGCCCCGGCGATGGTGATGGTGTTGACCGCGTTGAAGGTGCCGATGAAGTCTTCATGCAGGCCGATGCGGTTCAGATAGAGATTATAGAGGACCTGGAAGACGCCGATATTCAGATAGCCGATCAGCGTGAAGGCAATGTAACGGCGCATGTCGGTGCTGAAGAGACGGACGGTGCGTGTGTACCCTGTGATGCCTCCGGGCGCGGCTGCCATGCGGTCTCGTCCTCCCCACGCTCACCCCCGGCGGTTGCGCGCTCGCACCGCGCGTCACGCTATCATCTCCGCTGCGGGCGCGCAATCGAATTGCAGCGTTCTGCCACTATCGACGGTCACGCTACACTACCATCGATAGCGTGGGACGGAGATTATTCGGGAGAGGGGAAAGAGCGTGGCATTGAGCGAGTGGGACGCCCTCGCCCGCCTTCTGGTGGCGAGCGGATTGACTGGGTTGATGGGCGCAGAGCGGGAAATCCGCCGCAAGGAGGCGGGTCTGCGCACCTTCACGCTCGTCGGTGTCGGTGCGGCACTCTTCACGGTCATCGGGCCGCTCCTCACCGCAGGGAGCAACGCGGACATCACGCGCATCGCGGCGCAAGTCGTCACTGGCATCGGCTTCATCGGCGCGGGGCTGATCTTCCGGCAAGGGTCGCACACAAAGAACCTCACGACCGCCGCCGGTGTATGGGCCGCAGCCGCCGTCGGCATGGCGGCGGGCGCCGGACTGTACATCTTGGCCTGCGGCGCGACGGTGATTATCCTCGTCGCACTCACGGTCTATGGCGAGATCGAGCGGCGGATCGAGCGCCCCGGTCGCGGGCATCACGAGGACGATCCGCCGGGGCCTGATGCGCAGTGAGGCGCAATGCCACCTCCCCCAACCCCGCCAGTGACCAGAAGATCGCCGCCATATGCGGGAAGCCGAGGTTGAAGAAGTAGTGATCGAGCGTCGCCGCGAGGCACGCCGCGATCAGCGCCGCACCGACTGCCAGCGTCAGATCCCCAAAGGGATCGTCCGCTGACGCTCGCAACGCGCCGCGCATCAGCCGCGTCAGCATCAGACCGAGCACG
>DASYGA010000128.1:0-4419 GCA_036000265.1 Steroidobacteraceae bacterium
ATGCTGGCGCTCGCCTGGCGGGCGGCCGTACGGGCCTCGTCCGCCGCCGCGCGCGCCGACAGCTCCTTTTCGCGATAGGTTGCCCGCATCTCGGGTCTGATCTTCGGCAACTGGAGGGTGAACCAGGCGGCCCCGGCGATGCAGAACGCGCCGGTCAGCATGACCGTCTCCGGGGCGCCGATGTGCTGCGCCAGCGCGCCTGCCATGAGGCTGCCGAAGGGTGCCGCACCAAAGAACGCCATCGTGTAGTAGCCCATCACCCGGGCGCGCTTGTCGTCCGGGACGAGCGACTGGATGATGGTGTTGCTGACAGCCGCCGCCTGGATGAGGCCGAACCCGACCACCACCATCAATGCGAGCGATAGCCATAGGATATGCGACAGGCCAAAGAGGATCAGGCCGGCCCCCAGCAGGACCGCGGCGGCCTGAAGCGTGCGGGTGAGGCCGACGACGGATTTGCGCATCGCCAGCGCGAGCGCCGAGGAGAAGGCGCCGACACCCGAGGCCGCGGTGAGCCATCCGAGCGTGTGGGCACCGCCATGCAGCACCTTGGCGGCAAAGACGGGCAGCAGCACCGAATAGGGCCAGCCCATGAGGCAGGTCAGCGCGAAGAGCAGCAGGATGGTACGGATCGGCCGGAAGCCGCGGACGTAGTCCCAGCCCTCGCGCAGCTCCACGAGCAGGCTGCTCTCGGCGCCATCGCGGCCCTTGAGAGCCGGGATGCGCATGAGCAGGAGTGAGGCGATCACGGCGAAATAGGACACACCGTCGATGAGGAAGCACCAGCCTTCGCCGAAGCCCGCGATGATGATGCCCGCGATCGCCGGGCCGATGAGCCGGGCCCCGTTGGCCATGGAGGAGTTGATGGCAATGGCGTTGGCGAGGTCGCCGCGATCCTCCACCATCTGGATGAGAAAGGACTGGCGCCCCGGCATGTCGAAGGCGTTGATCAGGCCCTGAAAGGCCATGAGGCCGATGATCTCGCCTAAGGTGATCACGTGCGCGAGCGTGAGCCCCGCGAGTGCGAGCGACTGTACCGCCCCGGCGGCCTGGGTGATGACGAGCAGCCGCCGCCGCTCCATCCGCTCCACCCAGACGCCCGCGAACGGACCGAGGAGGAAGGAGACGATCTGCCCGGCGAAGCTCACGACACCGAGCAGCAGGGCGGAGTGAGTGAGCTGGTAGACGAGCCAGGCGGTCGCGAGCCGTGTCATCCAGGTGCCGATGACCGAGATGCTCTGGCCGAAGAAGAACAGCTTGAAGTTGCGGTGGCGCAGCGCCCGCCAAGTGTGTGAGACCGAGGCGAGAGGGGAGGCCGCCGTAAGCGTTGACTGACCGCCGGTTGAGTCCGTTTCCTGCCTCATTTCTCCAGCATCCTCTTGAGAATGTCGCCCGCTCTGGCAAGCACCTGGCGCTCCTCGTCCTCCAGCCGCGCGGCGGCCTGCGCGAGCCAGGCGCGCTTCAGGTCCTTGGTGCTGCTGCGGATGGCGGCGCCTTTGTCCGTGAGGGCGATGCTCATCTGACGCCCATCGCTCGGGTGCGGCTTGCGCTCGACGAAGCCGCGCTCTTCGAGCGTGGCAACGGCGGCGCTCATGGACTGGGGCCGCATGCCTTCCGCACGTGCGAGCTCCGCGGTGGTCGCCGGGCCGTGTCTGCCCAGCCGCGCGAGCACGGCCGATTCGGTCAATGACAGCTCGTGCTGTGCCGCCGCTGCACGCATGTGCCGCACCAGGCGGCCCAGCGTCTGGGCGAAATCATCCACCTCGAAGCCTGGACTCCTTGCCATGCGAACGCATGATATCAGAAACTAGACAGATAAACTGAACAGTTTAGCTTCTTATCTTATTCCAATCGAGTGCGTGCTGACACCGCGGGATCGCCGCCAAAGGCTGCGCGCACCCGGCGCACGCCATACGCGATCTGCGCAAGATCGGCGGCTCCGTAGCCGAAGATCATTCCGCGGCGGTCCGGCTCGCCGAGGTAATAGCGCGCGAGCGTATGGATTCTTACCCCCGCCCGCAGCGCGGCCGCGGCGGCGGCTTCCGTGTCGACACCGGGTCTCGCGATCGCAGCAACGTGCGTACCGTAGAACGACGAGACCGGCTGTAGCCAATCCGCCAGCTCGCGCGTCAGCGCATCGATGACCGCGTTGCGCCGTTGCCGGTAGATCTCGCGCATCCTGCGCACGTGGCGCGACAGGTGCCCCTCGGCGATGAAGCCTGCAACACTGGCCTGAATCGGGATCGGGTTGTGCCAATCCATGCAGTTCTTGGCTGCAACCAGCGTCGGCATCGACCAGGCCGGCGCCGCAATGTATCCCAGGCGCAGCGCCGGCAACATGCACTTCGAGAAGGTCCCAACATAGAACACCAGCTGTGCGGCATCGGGTGTGCGCAAGGCTTCCAGCGGGCCGCCCTCGAACCGGAACTCGCCGTCGTAGTCGTCCTCGATCAAGAGTGCGCCGCGCTTGCGCGCCCATGAGACGAGCTGGCGGCGGCGAGGCGGGGAAAGCGCGGCGCCGAGCGGAAAGTGATGGGAAGGAGAGACGCATATGACCTGCGTCTGCGCCGGGATGTCATCCACGACGATTCCGTCCGCATCTACCCGCACCGGGACTACCTGCGCGCCGGCCGCGAGAAAGGCCGCCCGCATTGGCGGATAGCCGGGCTCCTCCAATGCGACCACGGTCCGCCCGGAAGTCACCAGGGTGCGCGCCAATACATCGAATGCCTGCTGCGCGCCTGAGGTGACGAGAATGTCTTCCGGCCCGCAGGTCACCGCCCGCGTGACGGCGATGTGCCGTGTGATCGCCTCGCGCAGACGATAGTGTCCCTGGTTACCCTGCGGACTGCGGAATGCAGCCGGCCGGCGCTCGAGCAGCCGCATCTGCTTGGCACTGATGCGGCGGAGCACCTCGAAGGGGAAGAGCCGCGAGTCCACGAGCGCCGGGCGGAAGTCCACCTGTCCGGGGGCCGCGGGCTCACCGTCCTGGGTCTCTCGCCAGAAGCCGATCGCCGCAGTGATGTCGGGCCGCAGCCAGATGGGATTGAGCTTGGAGGCGGAGCGCTGCAGCACCGGAAGAGCCGGCCGGCGGCGAGCGGGCTTTCGGGATGCGACGAAGACACCGGAGCCGGGGCGGCTCACGACCAGCCGATCCGCCGCGAGGCGCTCGTACACGGCGGCGGCCGTATTGCGCGAGACACCCAGAAACGACTCTGCGCGGCGAGCCGCCGGCAGGCGCGCCCCGGGCGGCAACCGCGCGTCGAGGATCGCAGCTTTGAGCTGCTCGTAAATTCTGCGGGAGGCATCCCGCGCGCCTCGCGCGGGCAGATCGAGCCGCAGCTCGAATAACGGCTGGCTGGCCCGCGGCGCTCCGGAACGATGGCCCACTGGTTTTCTCTCCAACCGGCCCTTCAGATGCGGCAGCCGGTGCGATATCTCTACCGCATTGTAAACGGAGGGCCACATGAGCCGAATGAACTGCCGCACCCACCGTCTGGCGGCCGCACTCTTCTGCGGAGTTTTGATCGCGACCGCCGCCACCGCAACCGCCACCGCCGCAACCGCCGCTTCGGCTGCCGCGGGCGCAGGGCAGTCCGAGAACCAGCAGCATGCCTTCGATTTCCACATCGGGCCCTGGAGCACGCAAATCCTGAGTCGCACGTCGACGGCCTCGGGTGCAACTCGGTGGGTCAAGATGACGGGAACGGTGATCGACCAGCCCCTGTGGCACGGCAAGGCCAACCTGGAGAAGATCGAGGCTTCGGGGGCAGGGCGGCACTTCCAGGGCTTGACGCTCTTCCTCTATGACCCCAAGACCGGCCAATGGAGTCAGCAGTACGCGGACAGCGACGATGGCGTCATGGAGGACGCCGTGTACGGGAAGTTCAAGGATGGACGCGGCGTGTTTTACGGCTGGAACGGCGACGGCAGGACACACCTCGAGCGGGATACGTGGTCGCGGATCACGCCGAACTCCTACCATTTCGAGATCGCATCATCCGCCGATGGCGGCAAGACCTGGGTCAAGGAATTCATCGCGCAGCTCACCCGGCTGAAGAAAGATCCCGACTACGACACGGCGCTCAGTCCGGGCACCGGCGCGGAGCACGATTTCGATTTCAACATGGGGCATTGGAGCACGCACATCCGCGCGGTGGTGAATCCCTTATCCGCGCCCGGTGTGTGGCGCGATTTGCAGGGAACGCACGTGGTCTATCGCGTATGGGACGACTGGGCGGACATCGGCCAGCTGCAAGCCGATGGCCCGGGTGGCCACATCGAGGACCTGGCGCTGCGGCTGTACGACCGCAAGACGCAGCAGTGGCGCGTGTATTTCGCCAACAGCAACTCCGGGACCCTCGATTCGCCGATGGTCGGGGGCTTCAAGAACGGTGTCGGAACCTTCGTCTTCCTGGA
>DASYGA010000211.1:0-2599 GCA_036000265.1 Steroidobacteraceae bacterium
GACGGGCGCCAGCGGCGGCGGCGGCGGCTCCCTCACCTGGCTGCACGATTTCAGCTCCGGGGTCCTGGGAATCGGCGGTGAATATCAGCGCCTGGCCGGCGCGCACTGGCAGTTCGGCTCGCTGTCAGGCTCGGTGAGCACCGGCAACTCGAGCGCCAGGTGGACTTTTTCCGCCGATGGGCATTTCGGCAACGGGGAGCTCCCGGTATATCATGGAATGCACCACTTCAATTACGACGTCGAAGGTGCGGCTGTCACCGGCACGTTCGGCAGCAAGTTGACGCTGCAGATCGAAGGCCGCCAGTACGACATCGACACGACGCACGGCACGATGCCCAAGGCCACTCTGGGCTTCCTGTGGACGCCACACGTGCAGACGACGATCTCGTACTCGCGATCGGTCACTGGCAATCTCAGGTCGGAGCTCGAGACGGCGCGCCTCGATTACTTCGGGCACGCGGTCAACTGGCTGGTGGGCGGCGCGGCGGGCCACGTGGCACCGACGATCGTCAACGTCTACACGGGAGCGTTCGGGCCGGCGCCGCAGTTGCGCGAAGGCTACCTGGGCATCTCGACGGCATTCGGGCACACCGACTGGTCCATTCTGGGTGATTACCTGAAGGTGGCCGGCGAGAAGCGCATCACTCTCACCGTTGTTTGCACGCTGCACGGAGGGAGCTCGGCCACATGAGCCTGAGTCTCGCGAGCCTGCGACGCCGTTCGAGCTGGGTGCCGGCGCTCCTGGTGTTTGCGACGGTCGCAGTGGCCGGCTCGCGACTCATCGTGTTGAGTGTGGAGCAGCGGGCCGCGCAGGCGCGCAACGCCGCGCAAGCGGCCGCCGCACGCAGCGCGCACGCCATCGAGCAGCAGATCGACGCTCTGGCCATCCGCGCCACGAGCGCGGCGCACGGCGCCACTCCCGGCCGCCGGTCCGGTGCGGATTTCGCCGCCTTCCGCTGGCAGGCCGACGGCAAGCTGGTCACCTTGGGCCGATCCGATGCCGCGACCGCCCGGGCGCTGGTGAGCGAGTGGCGGGCAGCGGCGCCTGCCGCCGTCATTCCCGCCGCGGCGATGCTCGGACCGGTGCGCGAGGGCAGCGACTGGCTGCTGGCGGCGCGCGCGCCGCTCCCCCGCCCGGTCACGGCGGGCTCGGCACCCGCCGCCGGCTGGGTGGTTGCTTACGCCAATCTCGATCGCCTGTTGGCGCGCGCGCAGCTCACGCGCGCCATCGGTGCCGGCAACGACTTCGCGCTGGTGCAGAGCGATCCCGCGAGCGGCTTCGTGCGGACGTTCGTCGGCTCGAGCACCGGTCCGTTGAGCGATCCGGCGGCAAGTGTCGTGCACCCGCCACCAGGGTTCGTGTTCACTTCTCCCGGGACACTGACCTTCCAGGTGCGCCCGCGCGCAGGCTGGTATCCGACACGCACTCTGGCCACCGACCTCGGACTGCTGGCGCTGCTCGCCTGGCTGCTGACCTTCATGGCGCACGATGTCACGCAGCGTACCCTGCGCCTGCGCGCCTCGCTCGCGACCGCGCGCCGCCAGCTTCATGCCGCCAATCAACGCCTGGTGCGGGAGATCGAGCGGCGCGAAGGCCTGCAGGAGAGCGTCGATCGCGCCCGCTTCCACGATGCCTTCACCGGGTTGCCGAACCGGTATTACTTCATGGAGCAGCTCGATCGCACTCTGCGTGAGCGCGGACCGCGCCGCGGGCGTGCCGTCGCGGTCTTCCTCATCGCCGTCGACCGCTTTCAACTGATCAACGAGACGCTCGGCCACACGGCCGGAGACGAGCTGATGGTGCAGGCCGGGCGCCGGTTCCAGGGCGTGGTCTCCCCCTCCTGCGTGTTGGCACGCTGGGGCGGCGACCGGTTTGCCCTGCTGGTGCGGGACCTGGGACCGGGCGATGCCCTGTCACGGCTGGCCAACGAGCTGCAGGCCGCCTTGCAGGAGCCGTTCGAGTTGCGCCGCCACCGTCTTACGGTGACCGCCCATATCGGGATGAGCTCCCTCGAGAGCTGGCCGCAGCGGGCCGAACAGTTCATGCGCGAGGCGGAGGTGGCGCTCTCCGTGGCGGGGCGGCAGGAGGCGGCAGCGGCCTGCGTCACTTACTCTTCCTCGATGGGCGGCGATGCGGCGAGCCTCGTCAGCCTCGAGGCGGATCTGCATGTCGCCCTGGAGCGCCGCGAGCTGAAGCTCCTCTTCCAGCCCATCGTCGCTCTGCGGGGCCGGCGCGCGGTCGGCGCGGAAGCGCTGCTGCGTTGGCAACACCCGGTGGAGGGCATGCTCGCGCCGGACAGATTCCTCCAGATCGCCGAGGAGACCGGAATCATCGTGCCGATCACGCGCTGGACCATTCGCAAGGTCTGTACGCTGGCGAGCGAATGGCGGCGGCGCCTGCCGGCGGGAACGGATTTCTATCTGACTGTGAATCTGTCGGCTGCCGTGCTGCGCGATCCGGGGCTGAGCGAGTATGTCTCCGACCAGCTGGCCGAGACCGCGATACCGCCGGGGGCGCTGAAATTCGAGCTCACCGAGGGCGGGCTGATCAGCAATGTGGTCGCGGCGCGGGAGACGCTCGAGCGCCTGCACCGCACGG
>DASYGA010000134.1:0-1989 GCA_036000265.1 Steroidobacteraceae bacterium
GTCTACGACGATGCAATGTCAGCCGAGTTGGAGGCCCGCAACACGCTCGAAAGTGACCTGCGTGACGCTATCGCGCGCTGCCAGCTCGAAGTGCACTATCAGCCGTTCTTTGACGTCATGAGCGGCAAAAGGCGGGGGTTGGAAGCTTTGGTGCGCTGGCGTCACCCTGTCAAAGGCCTGATCCCGCCGGACCAGTTCATTCCGCTTGCAGAAGAAACCGGGCTGATCGTGCCTCTCGGCGAATGGGTGATCCAGCAGGCGTGCAACGATGCGACATGGCTTCCGCCTGACCTCAAGGTCGCCGTGAACCTGTCGCCAGTTCAGTTCAAGCAGGAGGAACTGTTCGATATCATCCAATCGGCGCTGCAAGCTTCGGGCCTAGCGCCCGAGCGACTCGAACTCGAAATCACCGAATCCGTGCTGCTGGAACACGCCGCCGAAAACCACGCTTTCGTCGAAAAGCTGAAAAGCATGGGCATTTCGCTCGCCCTGGACGATTTCGGCATTGGCTATTCCTCGCTCAGCTACCTCACGACGTTTCCGTTCGACAAGATCAAGATCGACAAATCATTCATTCGCGACCTGACTAGTGGCCGTAAACTTCCCGCGATCATCTCTTCGGTCGTGACGCTCGCACGTGGGCTCGACATTTTAGTTACCGCCGAAGGAATTGAAACGCCGGAGCAGTTCGAACGGCTGAAAGCGCTCGGAGTCGATTTTGCACAAGGTTATCTCTTGGGACGTCCGCTTCCGATCGGCGAGCTCGAGCCCGAGACAACGACCTATGCCTCGCCGCCGGTCGACGCCAATGCCGCTTGACCTAACCAGGCCTGCTAAGCCTCGCCAGTAGCGCGGCGGAACGGCGAAGCGCCACTTCCCGGCGATGGACAAGGAGGCGTGGGCCGATCATCGTATTCAAATCAAAGCGATTCGCTTGGCGATTTCGTATGGTGCCGCGAGAGCAGGAACGAACAAAAGTGGTAGCTTTGCGTATCGACTTGACGCGGCTGATGTGGCTTGATGCTGTTAGTCGCGAACGTGTCGGATGGCGGTAGGAATGAGCAATGTGGTCATGGTCGGGGGAGACAATGACTCTGCCTTGGCATCTCATCCCTTGCGGGCGACGATACTCGGCGAAGTACATGCCCGGCCCTTCAATGCGGTTTCCACCCCGGCGCGACTTCTGCATTTTGCCTTTGATACCCAAGGAAACCGATCCGCCGCCGATCGCGAGCAACTGATCGCGTTCTGCCAGACGCGAGGATTGGCGCCCCCGCTACCGCACGATAAGCATTTCCGCGTGACACTCGGCGGCACTCAACTCCGGTGGGAGCAGCATTCGGAGTTTACCACCTATACCTGGGAAGTGCCGGCCGAGATTAAAGCAGGCGCGTTCCACCCTTCTGCCTCCTCCCTTGCCGTGCCGATGCGCTCGGTGCAGCAGCCCGGCCCGGTGTTGGTCGCGGTCGATCTCAACGTCATTCAGCAATCCGAGAACGAAACTGGCTTCGTCAGCCTGTTTGACCAGACCAGCCTTGCCGTCGCGGAGAGCGGAGATGGGACGGCGCTCTATGCCACGGACTTCAAGGTTACCTCAGAGGGATTTATCCGAATTCTTCTGATCAACCGTGGCATGAGTGCAAACCGGACCGGATCTGTGGTCCAACACCTCCTTGATATCGAAACGTACCGAACGCTGGCCCTCCTCGGGCTGCCTGAAGCGCACCGGTTGGCTCCGTCGATTGGTCTTGGTGAAAAGCGTCTGGGTGAAGTGACCGAGCGAATGCGCCGCGCCAACGATCTCGATGACAATAATCAGATGCTAAACGAGCTAACTGCGCTGGCTGCAGACGTAGAAGCCGGCGTAGCCGCCAGCTCGTTCAGGTTCGGCGCCAGCAGAGCTTACGAACAGATCGTGACGCAGCATCTGCTGACAATCGGCGAGCGCAAGACTCCTGGTTTTCCAACCTGGACTTCGTTTCTCGCCCG
>DASYGA010000140.1:0-6429 GCA_036000265.1 Steroidobacteraceae bacterium
TGCGCGCCCTCCGGAGGCTGGGGGCCGGCGGCCGCCCGCCTGCTCCCCAGCTGCAGCTGCCGCGCGTCCCCGTCGTCTAGAGGCCCAGGACATCGCCCTTTCACGGCGGTAACACGGGTTCGAATCCCGTCGGGGACGCCATTCAATCAAGGGTCCGTTCTGAGCGGATGGGTGACGATTTATTCCGAGGGCATGGGTAACACTTTTGCCTGGAACGGATTATCCGCGCACTCGACCCGGCCTGTCTCGTGGTCGAAGAAGCCCAGGTCGTAGTGCATAAAGCTCACCAGCCAGATCTTCTCCTCGATCACGCGGATGCCGACCTGCTGGCCTGCAAAGACATGGCTGAGGTTAATCTTGCGCTTGCCGATGCAGATGCGCCCGCAATGGGTCACCGTCACCGTGCGATCGTGGAAGGGGTACTCCGGCTCGGTTAAGCCCCGGTAGGGCCGCAGGGAGGGGCTGTAGAGCTCCGCGGGGTATTTCATACCGATGGCCTGGTGTGGCCGCTCCCGGTTGTACTCGTGCATGAAGTCGTCGAACTTCGATTGCTGCTGCAGGAAGTTCTTGCCAGCGGGGCGAGTGGCTTCCTTCTTCAGCGTCAGATGCATGCGCTCGTGCCGGCCGTTCTGCTGCGGATTGCCTGGTTTGATGCGCTCGATGCCGATCCCGAGCCGCAGCCACCAAACCGACAGTTTGCTCAACCCAAAGAAGGTACTGCGGCTGGCGAAGGGGACGCCGTTATCGGTACGGATCGCCAGCGGGAGGCCAAAGTCCTTGAAAACCCGCTCAAAGACAGTGAAGGCGTAGATTTCCTTCGTGGTCTCCAGCGCCTCGCAGCACAACAGATATCGGCTGGCCGAGTCGGTGATGGTCAGCGGATAGCAGTACCGCTTGTCCGCGAGCATGAACTCGCCCTTGTAGTCGGCGCACCAGAGATCGTTGGGATGCGCAGGCTCTGAGAGCACAGTGCCCTGGGCTCTGTAGCGAGCTTTGCGACCTCGGGTGACCAGGCCGTGCCGATCGAGCACTGCGTGCACGGTGCTGATGGCCGGGAGACTGATCCCAAGATCCAACCGCCTGAGCTTCTCGCGGATCTTCGGAGCGCCCCAGCTGGGGTGCTCCTGCTTGTATCCCAGGATCAGGCTCTCGATCTGGAACGGCAAGCGATTTGCCTGCCGATAAGATCGCCGAGACCGATCCTTCAGCCCTTCCAGCCCGCAGCGCTTGTAGCGGGTGAAGATCTTGTAGCCGGTCTTGCGGGAGATATCGAACTCCCGGCACAGCACCGCCATCTTCTCCCCCTCCAGCAGCCGAGCCACAAACCGCAGTCGTTCGTCCACCTTGCGACACTCCCGCCACGGCATTTGCGTGCCCTCCGCAAATACCGGAAAGTGTCACCCATGCGCTCGGAATACGGTGTCACCTATGTGCCCGAAAGCACATGGCTTACGCCTGAAGGGCAATTTCCGTAGGCGAGCTGTACGGAAACGGCACAGAAACCCGCGCCAATGATCTTGGCACCGTACAGAGTCTGTACGGAACTCCATCTGCATCTCTGAAACAGGCGCCGCCCGACCGCACGTGAATTGCGGCCGAGCGGCTCGACACAACGCCTACTCAGGAGGCAGTCATGCCGTTATCCAAGTCTACAGCGCCAACTCGGCGCCGTTCCCGTTCCCCTTCCCGCGCGAAGTCGCGCAAGTCACCGATCCACTATCAGCCCGGCAAGGGTTTGCTCGTCTCCACCAAGGCGATGTTCCCCGGGAGCGCAGACGAGAAGGTCGTCGTCGCCAAGTACATCATCCAGGCCGTCGTCGCGGCCCAGGATGCGCTGCAGGGCGAGAATTACGACGTTCACTGGCCGCTCAGTATGGCGGTGGAACCCCTCGAGCGGGCCTCTGAGCAGCTCGACCAGGAGAGCACCGGGAGGGCGCCGCAATGAGCGCCGATCTCACCCCGGCCGCTCCGACAACTCGGCCTGCAGACGTATGGCGCCCATGTGCCACCTGACAGTCCGTGCTGCCGGCAGTGGCGACCATCCCGAGCGGCTAAGGTGCTGGCTGATGTCGGCAAGGTCATCGAGTAGCTGGCGATGGGTGTCGGTGATCGCGGCAGCACTCATGGCGTGCTACCCAGGTAGACGCACTTGCATGCCTGTATAATATGGTATACACTTGCCCTGTGCTGGAAGTCCTGAAGTCCGCAACGTTCGAGAAGTGGTTCGACGGCCTTCGGGACCGCGAAGCCCAGGCGCGCATCAACGCGCGAATCCGGCGCCTCTCGCTCGGTAATCCGGGTGATGTGAAGCCGGCCGGCTCGGGCCTGAGTGAGCTGCGGATCGACTACGGACCGGGATACCGAGTCTACTACGCGCAGCGCGGGGAAGCCCTGGTGCTGCTCTGCTGCGGCGGAGACAAGCGAACTCAGGATGCCGATATCAAGCAGGCAATCGCAATCGCGAAGGACTGGAAGAGGTGACCCATGGCAACTAAGCGACGCACGAAAGAGACTTTCTCCCGGTGGGATGCCGCCGATTACCTGAAGTCCGAAGCTGACATGGCGGCCTACCTGCAGGCGTGCCTCGAGGAAGCCCCTGATGACCCTGCGTTCCTTGCCGCGGCGCTTGGCGACATCGCTCGCGCCCATGGCATGGTTCAGCTCGCGAAGGAGACCGGGATTACCCGCGACGGTCTGTACAAGGCTCTCTCGAAGGACGGCAACCCGACTTTCGGGACGGTGCTGAAAGTCATGCGCGCCCTCGGCCTGACGTTCGTGCCGAAGCCTCTGCACGCCTAGGACGCACGGAGAGAGCCCAGGAGCGGCGAGCGCTCCCCGGTGCGGCGAGGGGATGTCTGGATGCGGGAGAGCGGCGCCCGTGGGCAGCGCCGCGGCGGAAGTCAGTCTCGGAAGAAGCTCTTGAACCGGTCCGGATTCAACTCGGTGTAACGCACGATCGCACGCACGAAGCCCGCCGTCAGCGGACCGCCATGCCTCGCTCGCGAACAGATACGGCCTGTCGGGATACTGCCGCCGCAGTTCCCGCAGCGCCCGCAGTTCCGGCCCACGGAGGGGATGCGTCGACGGAACGCCATTCTTGAGCCGGCTCACCGCGAGCAGACCCGTCTGGAAGTCCACGGCATCCCAACGGAGCGATGCCAGCTCCGAGACCCGCAGCCCATGGCGATCAGGATGAGCGTTGCATCCCGATGGCCGAGGAAGGCATCGAAAACCTGGGCGCAAGTTTTCGGTGATCCTTGATCCGGGACTCTCCTGAGATGGCTGTAATCGGGAAACTCCTTTGGTTCGTTACCAATAATTACTATAGAAGTGGTAATTCACCGGAGGCCCAACATGAGCAAGACCACCAGTCTCAGTAGTCGGCCGAGCTCCAGGCGGATAAGTATCTCGATGAGTTGGACAATGGCATCAGGAAGCTCGCGAATAATCCCGAGAGTGGGATGAAACGGGACTACGTGCGTGGCGGGTACCGCGTATTGTTTGTGGGCAGCCATGCTGTCTATTACACGGTGACGGTTGACGTAGTTCATACGGTCCTCTCCATCCGGGTCGTTCAACGGTGGGTTAGCTGCCGTTCGACGCTCATGCTGGTGGCCAACGCCACCACATCGTCGAAGGTCGAGGCTGCCTTTCGAACTCCTGCAACCTACTTTCGTTCGCGGCTCACCAGCGCCAAATGGCTGTTCTGCCAAGCACAACATAATGCAGTGTGGGTCGAGATCACCTGCTTGTAGTCTGTGCCCGTCAAGGTTACGCTAACGGCAACAATTAAGTGGTAGCGCTCGCGCAGGTGTCCGCCGGCGAGAGTCGGCAGGACGCGTGGGGACTCTGCACGGGCGAGAGTTCGAATCGACACCATCGGGACGCAGTTGTGTAGAGAGCCGCGGCGCCGCGTCCGCGTAGCCGTATGATTGAATTCGTTTGGGGTAGGGGTACGCGATGATCGCCAAGAATTGCCAGTGGCTGCGCATGAGCGTGCCTAGCGTGGCCATGGTGCTGTTGACGGCCTGCGGCGGGGGTTCGTCTGGAAGCAACCCCACTGTTACTTATGACGTCAGCGCGACGGCCGGAATTGGCGGCGGTATTTCGCCCGCCACTGCAACGGTGGATGCCGGCGACACCGCCAATTTCACCGTGACGGCGAACAGCGGTTATGCGGTAAGCGGCGTGAGCGGCTGCGGCGGGGCGCTCGCTGGCAACACCTATACCACCGGCGCGGTTAACGGAAATTGCACCGTGATGGCGACCTTCCTCGCGCAGTACGCGGTCACCGCACTGGCAGGAAGTGGTGGGACGGTATCTCCCGCGAGCGCGACGGTAAATTCCGACGGAATGACGACTTTCACGGTCACACCGAATGCCGGATATGTCATCAGCAGCGTGACCGGATGCGGCGGCACCCTGTCCGGCAATACTTACACCACCGGAATGATCAGCGCCAATTGCGTCGTCGCGGCGAGCTTCTCCGCCGCCTTCACTTGGGTCGGCGGTTCCAACACCGCGGACGCTGGCGGTGACTACGGTTCCCAGGGAATTGCGGCGCCCAGCAACGTGCCAGGCGCCCGGCACGCTCCGGTTACCTGGGCGGACGCTGCCGGCAACCTGTGGTTGTTCGGGGGATACGGCGTCGGTTCTCCGATTTTCAACGACCTATGGGAGTACTCGCCCGCGAGCGGCGAGTGGATCTGGATCAGCGGCTCCAGCACTCCCAATGCAATTGCCAACTACGGCACTCAGGGCATGGCCTCCCCGGCGAACGTCCCCGGTGCCCACGGGTCCTCGCGGACCTGGACGGATGCCAGTGGGAACCTCTGGATGTTCGGAGGTTACGGCTACGGCTCCACGGGTACTCAGGGATGGCTGAATGCTCTTTGGGAGTTTAGCCCGGCGACTGGCATGTGGGCGTGGGTCGGCGGTTCTGAAACCGTGAACGCGAAAGGTGTCTATGGCGCCCAAGGCATCGCCGCTGCGACGAACATGCCGGGAGCGCGCGCTCAAGGTTCTGGTCCGACCAGCGCCTTGCATGTGGCGGGCGGCAATATTTGGCTGTTTGGCGGATACGGCTACGATTCCACAGGTGCGCAGGGGTGGTTGAATGATCTTTGGGAGTACTCGTCCGCGAGCGGCGAGTGGACCTGGGTCAACGGTCCGAACACGGCGAACGCAAACGGGGTTTACGGCACCCAAGGGGTTGCTGCAGCGGCGAACGTTCCGCCATCGGGTGTGGGGCTCGGCTGGTCGGACGCGCGCGGCAACCTGTGGGCGTTCGGCGGATATGCACAGGATTCCACTGGTATCTTCGGCTATTTGAACGATCTTTGGGAATACTCACCCGCGAGCGGTGAGTGGACCTGGGTCGGCGGTTCCGCCACCGCAAACGCAAAGGGGGTTTACGGTACGCAGGGCGTTGCCGCTGCGGCGAACATGCCGGGAGCACGAACCGATGAGGCCCAATGGACAGATCCCAGCGGGAATCTGTGGTTGGTCGGCGGATACGGCTACGATTCCGCGGGTACGCTCGGTGAGCTGAACGATCTGTGGAAGTATTCTCCGGTGACCGGCATGTGGACCTGGGTGGACGGCTCCGAGACCGCGAACGCGAATGGGGTATACGGAACTCTCGGTGTAGCCTCTGCGGCGGATGTTCCAGGAGCGCGCGACGCCATGGCCGTCTGGATCGTTGGCAACGGTAACGTTTGGTTGTTCGGAGGGGAGGGGTACAACGCCACCGGCGCCGACCCCAGCGCCCCTCAGTGGAATGATCTATGGAAGTACCCCACTCAGTGAGGATGGGGAGGCGCGAAATGCCTTGCAATCAGGCTTGACGCGGAAAGATGGTTGCTGATCCGAGGAGTCGATCGGCCGTGAGGTGTCGGCCAGCCGCCTCGAGCCGACATGTCTGAGCGCGGTACCACGTTTATGCCACCACTTCTTAGCCCGTAGGGCGTGTTGGTCAGGTGATGGAGCCGAATCAGTGTCAACAGCAGCGGATTCGCTCGTACGAAAACCAAAGCGAAATCTGCTGTTGGTTTCCGCCCAACCTTCCTGATGCTCGACGCGACGACTGCCGGCATTTCGGTCGAAGCGATTCAGCGTCTTACACCCTATACATAGGGTGCGCGGCGGCGCGGCGGGAGGGCCCCATGCCGGGCTCGGAGAATGAGTTCCGGAAAATTTGCTAGGCAACCACAGGAAAGCGCTGCGGTTGTGGATTGTCGTGGGATTCGACCTGGTGTACTAATCGCGGGCACCGCGCGGTGCGTTCGCCCTTCATGCCACCCGCGCCGTGGCCCAGCTTGGTGTCCAGGTCAAGCGCAGCTCCCTTCCTCTGCGCTTTACCAAAGCCGAATGATCTCGCATGACCGCGGAGGCTGCCAAGCTGGCCTGGCGCTGGGTAGTAGCGGCCGT
>DASYGA010000146.1:0-1690 GCA_036000265.1 Steroidobacteraceae bacterium
CCAGCGCATCCGATCTGTTGTAGGATCTCGCCACCGCGTTGCCGCGCCCTTCGGTGTGCGCGAGGGCCAGTTCGATCAGCTCGTGCGGATGATCGGTTTCCGCATGCGCCCAGCTGCTGAACGATGCACGGAACCCGTGCACCGAGTACGGCTCGTCGAGCTTTCGGTGCAGCAGGGTTTCGAGCAGCCGGTTCGACGAGCGGCCGCCGGGTGAAGGCGTAAGTTTGCTGGAAAAGGGGGTTGGGATGCACCCTGCCTGAATCGCAACAGGAATCGGGCTTTCGGTTGGCGCCGGGGCCCCAGGGAGCATCCCGATGCAGAGAGTATCCGCGCCGCAGCGCACGCGCGAGGAGCTTCGCGCCTTGATGAATGGAGAACTGGGGACGGCGACTGGGCGGAGCGATTTGGTTCGCCTTGCGCTTCGGTTGATCGTCGAGGAGGCGCTTGAGGGCGAAGTGGCCGATGTCCTTGGCCGCGAGCGCTATGAGCGCGGCGATGGGGAGAAGGCTGGCTACCGGAATGGCTATCGGCCGGGCAAGGTGAAGACCGCGGAAGGCGCGGTGAACTATTCGGCTCCGCAGGTCCGCGACACGCCCGAGCCGTTCGTCTCCGGCGTACGGGCTGCGCTTTCGGGGCGCACGCGGGAGCTTGAGCGGCTGGCGGTCGAACTTTACGCGCGAGGCCTGTCGACCCGCGATATCGAGGACACGTTCACTGGCGAGACCGGCCGGCGGCTGCTGTCGCGGGCGGCGGTGAGCGAGATCACCGAGAAGTTGTGGGCCGAGTACGAAGACTTCTGCAAGCGCGATCTTTCCGAGCACGCGATCGTCTATCTGTTCATCGACGGCATCGCCGAGCGGCTCCGTCCCGGCCAGCGGCGCGAGGCAGTGCTGGCCGCCTGGGGCATCGGCGAGGACGGACGCAAGGTCCTGCTTGGGCTGATGGCGGGCTCCAAGGAGGACGTCGAGACGGTGCGGGCGTTCTTTCAGGACCTGCGCGCCAGAGGGCTCGGCGATCCGCTGCTTGTGGTCAGCGACGGGGCGCCCGGCATCATCCGGGCGATCGAGGAATGCTTTCCCCGATCGGCGCGCCAGCGCTGCCTGGCGCACCGGATGCGCAACCTCGCGGCCAAGGTCCCAGCCGATCCGTGGCTGGAGTTCAAAGCGCGCGTCAGCGCCTGCTATCAGGCGCCGTCGCGGGCGATCGCACGGCAGTTGGCGGCCGGCATCCGAGCCGACTGCGCCGATCTCCTGCCGAGCGCGCTCGCCTGCTTCGAGGACGACTTCGAGGCCTGCGTCGCCCACCTGAGGCTGCCCGTCACCCATCGGCGCTTCATTCGCACCACCAATCTGCTCGAACGGCTGTTCGTCGAGGAGCGCCGGCGGCTCAAGATCATCCCCAACGGCTTCGGCGAGAAGCCGGTGCTCAAACTCATGTTCGGCGCGCTGATCCGAGCCGCCGACCGCTGGCGCAGCCTGCGTTTCACCGAGTTCGAGTTGCGCCAGATCGCCGCCGTCAGAAAGGAACTCGATCAGGAATACGAGGCTTCGATCACGCCGCTGGCAAGGTCATCCCAGCCCCGAGTTTCCAGCAAATCCGCGCCTTGACCCTGTCGATGGGGCAGCTTCTTTCGGTCGTTGGCGCGACCTTGACCGGCTTGGACGTGGAGACCTACCGCAATGAGGTCGAA
>DASYGA010000153.1:0-21970 GCA_036000265.1 Steroidobacteraceae bacterium
AGCGGCGGCAGCTCGCCCGCCTTCGGCGGGTCGAACAGCGGCACCTGGCGCTCCTTCTCGACGCGCTCGCTCTTCTCGACGCTCGGCGTCGGCGGCTCGATCCTGGTTGGCTGGCGCGTGGCGACGCGCTTCTGCTCGCTCGCCACCGAATCCCGCCGCGCTGCGCGGCGCTCCTTGCCCACGGCGACATCCTTCGCGCTGGCACGCCGCTCCCGCACCCATGAGATGCCCGTCCAACACCACGCCCCCAGGCGGTCCATGACGGTGAACCAGGAGACCCCGAAGGCGACCGACAGGCCTGCCATCCACGCGGCCAACATGAGGAGCGTCGCTCCGAGAAATCCCAGGCCGCCCTCGAGACCCGAGCCGATCAGATTGCCGATGACCCCGCCCGCGCTCGCGCGCAGCGGCCCCGGCGACCAGTTGAGCGTCGCGAGCCCGCAGCTTGCCGCGAGGAGCAGCAGGAAGCCGCCGCCGCGCACCACCGAATTCATTCGGGAGGCGGCCTCCGGCTCCGCCCGCCGGTGCAGCGCCCAGGCACTCACGCCCAGCATCACCGGCAGGAGGAACGCCGGGCGGCCGAGGAGGAAGAAGAGCACGTCGGCGAGCCACGCTCCGACCGGGCCGATGCGGTTGTGCACCGCCGGCGAGGCGCCCGCGAACGAGAAGCCCGAGTCCGCCGGGTTGTACGTGGCGAGCGCAATGAGTAACACGATCGCCGCCGCGCCAATCGCGATGACGGCACTCTCGCGCAGCCCGCGCGCGACGGCGGCCGTGAAGCGGATGGGGCGCGCCTGCGCCTGGGATTCGGCCAATTCCTACGGCTCCGGTGAATCGGTGGAAGCAGCCGCGGATTTTAGCGCAGTAGCGTTGCCCGGTGGCCTTCCCGCTTCACCGGCACTTGCTACTATGGCCGCTTGACCCCATCACGAGGCCTGAATGACCACCCCCCGGCACAGCCGACTCATCATCCTGGGCTCCGGCCCGGCAGGCTATAGCGCGGCGGTCTACGCCGCCCGCGCCAATCGCTCGCCGCTGCTCATCACCGGCGTCGAGGCCGGCGGCCAGCTGATGACCACGACGGAGGTCGACAACTGGCCGGGGGATGTCGAGGGGCTGCACGGGCCGGCGCTGATGGAGCGCATGCGGCGGCACGCGGCGCGGTTCAATACCGAGATCGTGAGCGACCACGTGCATTCGGCCGATCTTTCCGGCCGTCCGTTGCGCCTGACCGGTGATTCGCGCGTGTACACCTGCGATGCCCTGATCATCGCCACCGGGGCGAGCGCCAAGTACCTGGGCCTGCCCTCGGAGGAGAGCTTCCGCGGCCGCGGGGTCTCCGCCTGCGCCACCTGCGATGGCTTCTTCTTTCGCGGCCAGCGCGTCGCGGTGATCGGCGGAGGTAACACCGCCGTCGAGGAGGCGCTCTACCTCTCGCACATCGCCGAGCACGTCACGCTGGTGCATCGGCGGGACCGGTTGCGCTCGGAGAAGATCCTGCAGGATCGCCTCTTTCGCGAGGTCGAGGCCGGTAAGGCCTCGATCGTCTGGAACCACAGCGTGGACGAGGTGTTGGGCGACGGCCAGGGAGTGAACGGCGTGCGCCTGAAATCCTTGAAGGACGGCGAGACGCGGCGGCTATCGGTCACCGGCGTCTTCATCGCGATCGGACACGAGCCGAACACCGGCATCTTCAAGGGGCAGCTCGAGATGCGCAACGGCTATCTCACGGTCAAGAGCGGCACCGATGGCGATGCCACCGCGACCAGCGTCCCGGGCGTCTTCGCCGCTGGCGATGTGGCCGATCACGTCTACCGCCAGGCAATCACCTCCGCCGGCGCCGGTTGCATGGCGGCGCTCGATGCCGACCGCTACCTCGAGCGGCTGGAGATCGACGCGCTCTAGAGGCGGCGCGGCGAGGTACGGTGCGGGCCAAAGTCCACTGCAGTATCGACGACATCGATCCGCGCGCCTGGAATGCGCTGGCCGGAGCCGACTGCCCGTTCCTGCGCCACGAGTTCCTTGCGGCGCTCGAGCACACCGGCTGCATCGGCGCCGCCAGTGGCTGGGAGCCCTGCCCCGTCACCCTGAGCGATGATCTGGGGCTCGCGGCGGCCGCCCCGGCCTACATCAAGACGCACTCCTATGGGGAGTTCGTGTTCGATTTCGCCTGGGCGCAGGCCTACTCGCGCTATGGACGGCGCTACTATCCGAAGCTCGTGATCGCCGTGCCGTTCACGCCCGCCACCGGGCCGCGCCTGCTCGTGCGCGCCGGGCTCGAGCCCGTGTCCGTGGCCAGGCGCCTGCTCGATGCGCTGCAGGAGCACGCGGCCAGCCGCGGGCTGTCTTCGCTCCACGCCCTCTTCGTCGATGAGCCCGCGCGCGCGGCCTGCGAGCAAGCCGGCTGGCTGCTGCGGCGCGATTGCCAGTTCCATTGGACCAACCGCGGCTATCCGAGCTTCGAGGCGTACCTCGAGACCTTCACCGCGGAGAAGCGCAAGAAGGCGCGCCGTGAGCGCCGGCGGGTTGCCGAGGCCGGCATCCGCTTCGAGACGCGCTTCGGCGGCGAGCTCGACGAGCCCCTGCTCGACAGCGTATACGCCTTCCACCGGGACACCTTCCTGCGTCACGGCAACGAGCCTTACCTCACCCGCGAATTCTTCGGTGAGATCAAGCTGACGCTCGCAGATGCGCTCATGGTCAAAGTCGCCATGCACCGCCCGCTGGAGCGCCCCACGTTGCGCGAAACGCCCGTCGCGGCGGCGATCTTCTTCTGGTCGCAGCAGGCACTCTACGGACGCTACTGGGGTGCCGCCGCCGATTACCATAGCCTGCATTTCGAGACCTGCTATCACCAGGGCATCGAGTTCTGCATCGAGCGGGGTGTGGGGCGGTTCGAGCCGGGCACGCAGGGCGAGCACAAGGTGAGCCGGGGATTCGAGCCGACCCTGACCTGGTCCGCGCATCACATCGCGGATGCCGCCTTTCGCACGGCGATCGGCGAGTACCTGCAGCGCGAGGGCGGCGCCATCGATGACTACGCCGCCGAGGTCCGCGAGCACGTGCCGTATCGCAAGGCACCGCCGCCATGAGGGGCCCGTGAAGACGATCACCTGGCTGTCGCCAAAGGATGCACCGGAGTGGTTCCCGCCGGCGGAGCAGGCACTCGAGGATCCGGCCGGCCTGCTGGCGGCCGGTGGCGACCTCTCGCCGGCAAGGCTGCTCGCGGCCTACCGGCGCGGCATCTTCCCCTGGTACTCGCCCGGCCAGCCGGTGCTCTGGTGGTCGCCGGACCCGCGCGAGGTCCTCTTCCCGGAGGAATTCCGGGTGAGCCGTAGTCTCGCGAAGACCCTGCGCAACGGCGGCTTCAGCCTCGTGACGGACGAGGATTTCGCAGGAGTAATCGACGGCTGCGCGGCGCCGCGGGCCCATAGTCCGGGCACGTGGATCACCCCCGAGATGCGCGCGGCTTACCTCGAGCTCCATCGGCGAGGACATGCGCACAGCATCGAGGCGCGGCGCGGCGGCGAGCTCGTCGGCGGGCTCTATGGCGTGCGGCTCGGCGGCGTCTTCTTCGGCGAGTCCATGTTCAGCCGCGCGCGCGATGCCTCGAAAGTGGCGCTGGCGCACCTGGTGGCGCTGTGCCGCCGCAACAGCATCGCCGTGATCGACTGCCAGCTCGCTTCCCGGCACCTGGCGAGCCTCGGCTCGCGCGGCATTCCCCGCGCACAGTTCCAGGCATTGCTGGAGGAGTGGATCGCCCTGGAGCCATGTGAGTTGATTGGCTGAAGGACGCCCGGCGGCGCTTTGGCGGCCTTTGCCGGCTCATGCCCTTGCTTTCGCGCAAATTGCAGACCCGCGGCCTTTGTGCTCCAATGCGCGCCCCCGAGACGATAAGGGCATTATGTCCAAAGAAGACGCGATCCAGATGGATGGTGAGGTGGTGGAGACACTGCCCAACACGACCTTCCGCGTGAAGCTGAAGAACGGCCACGTGGTTACCGCGCATATCTCCGGCAAGATGCGGAAAAACTACATCCGCATTCTCACCGGCGATCAGGTCACGGTGGAAATGACACCCTACGACCTGACCAAGGGAAGAATCATCTACCGGGGGCGCTAGTCCCTAGGCCGTCAGCTCCGGCGTCGTGTTCGGGGCGCAATCGAGCTCGAGCTTCGAGCCATCCGCCGCCACCGATACGCGCACGTGCCCGCCGCCCACCAGGCTGCCGAACAGCAGCTCTTCCGCCAGGGGCCGTTTGATGTGCTCCTGGATCGTGCGCGCCATCGGCCGCGCCCCCATCTTCGGATCGTAGCCCTTCTCGGCGATCCAGCGGCGCGCCGCATCGTCGAGGCTGATGGTGACTCCCTTCTGCTCGAGCTGCATTTCCACCTCCACGACCAGCTTGTCGACCACCCGCTCGATGGTGACCGGATCGAGGCTCGCGAACTGGATCACCGCATCGAGGCGGTTGCGGAACTCCGGCGTGAAGGAGCGGCGGATCGCCTCCAAGCCATCGCTCGCATTATCGGCATGAGTGAAGCCGATCGAGGGGCGCGCCATCTCCTGCGCACCGGCATTGGTCGTCATGATGATGATGACGTGACGGAAGTCGGCCTTGCGCCCGTTGTTGTCCGTCAGCGTGCCGTGATCCATCACCTGCAGCAGGAGATTGAAGACATCCGGATGCGCTTTCTCGATCTCATCGAGCAGCAGCACGCAGTGCGGATGCTTGGCGACGGCCTCGGTGAGGAGCCCCCCCTGATCGAAGCCGACGTAACCCGGCGGGGCGCCGATGAGGCGTGAGACCGTGTGCCGCTCCATGTACTCCGACATGTCGAAGCGCAGGAACTCCACGCCCATCGCGATGGCGAGCTGGCGGGTGACTTCGGTCTTGCCGACGCCGGTGGGACCGGCGAAGAGGAAGCTGCCGACGGGCTTGCGCTGATCGCCCAGGCCCGAGCGGGCCATCTTGATCGCGGCCGCCAGCGCCTCGATGGCGCGGTCCTGGCCGAAGATGACCAGCCTGAGGTTGCGCTCCAGGTTCTTGAGAATCTCCTTGTCGGAGCTCGAGACGCTCTTCGCCGGGATGCGCGCCATGCGCGCGACCACGTCCTCGACGTGGCGGACCTCGATCACTGACTCACGCTCGCCGACCGGCTTCAGACGCTGCCGCGCCCCCGCCTCGTCGACCACGTCGATCGCCTTGTCGGGCAGATGCCGCTCGTTGATGTGGCGGGCGGCGAGCTCCGCGGCCGCCTTGAGCGCCTCCACGGCGTAGGTGATGCCGTGGTGCTCCTCGAATTTGGGCTTCAGGCCCATCAGGATCTCCACGGTCTCCGCCACGGAAGGCTCGGTGACATCGATCTTCTGGAAGCGCCGCGCGAGCGCGTGATCCTTCTCGAAGATGCCGCGGTACTCCTGGTAGGTGGTCGAGCCGATGCAGCGGATCTCGCCGTTGGTGAGCACCGGCTTGATGAGATTGGAGGCATCCATGACGCCGCCCGAGGCGGCGCCGGCGCCGATCACGGTGTGGATCTCGTCGATGAAGAGAATGGCGCCGGGCTGCTTCTTGAGCTCGGTGATGACGCCCTTGAGGCGCTTCTCGAAGTCGCCGCGGTACTTGGTCCCGGCGATGAGCGCGCCCATGTCGAGCGCGTAGATCGTGCAGTCCGACAGCACTTCCGGCACCTTGCCCTCGACGATCAGGCGCGCGAGGCCCTCGGCGATGGCCGTCTTGCCGACACCCGCCTCGCCCACGTAAAGGGGATTGTTCTTGCGGCGCCGGCAGAGGATCTCGATGGTGCGTTCCACCTCGAGCTTGCGGCCGATCAGCGGATCGATGCGCCCTTCCTGCGCGAGGCGGTTCAGGTTGGTGGTGAACTTCTCGAGGGCGCTGCCGCCTTCCGGGTCACGCTCGACGTCCGCCTGGGCTTCCTCCTTGTCAGTCTTCTCCTCCGCGATCTTGGAGAGGCCGTGGGAGATGTAATTGACGATGTCGAGGCGCGTCACGTGCTGGCGGTTGAGCAGGAACACCGCGTGGCTCTGCTTCTCGCTGAAGATCGCGACCAGCACGTTGGCGACGCCGACTTCCTTCTTGCCGCTCGACTGGACGTGGAACACGGCCCGTTGCAGCACCCGCTGGAAGCCGAGCGTCGGCTGCACTTCCCGCTCCTCGCCCTCCTCGACGCGCGGCGTCGATTGGTCGATGTGATCCTTCAGCTCCTGCTTGAGCTTGGCGAGATCGGCGCCGCAGGCGCGGAGGATCTCGCGGATCCGTGGGGTATCGAGGATCGCCAGCAGCAGATGCTCGACAGTCAAGTATTCGTGACGCGCTTCCCGGGCCTGGTGGAAGGCATCGTTCAGACAGTATTCAAGCTCGTTGGACAGCACTTTCGTTGAGCCTATCGTGTGTGGTCAAGCCTCTTCCAAGGTGCACATCAGCGGATGCTGGTGATCCCGCGCGTACGTGGTCACCTGTGCCACCTTAGTTTCGGCGATCTCGAAGGTAAAGACCCCGCACACACCCTTACCCTTCGTGTGGACTTCGAGCATGATGCGGGTGGCCGTGGGCCGATCGAGGCTGAAGAACTTCTCCAGCACGTCGACGACGAACTCCATGGGGGTGTAATCGTCATTGAGCAGCACCACCCGGTAGAGCGGCGGCTGCTTGACCTCCGGACGCGCCTCCTCGACGAGAATGCCGGTATCGGGACGGGTCGGATGGGGGTCGGGCATGGTGTCTTTATAGGGGTCGCGAATCTGCAACACAAGCCTGCGATGATGACTCGCCCTTAATCTTTGAGAAACAATCGCTTGAGAGCACAACCGCCAGCGCCGTATGATTGCTCCGGCGACGGCGGCTCCGCACCAATCGCGCAGCTCGCGGTCTACCGGTTGTTTGCCACCGAATCCATGACGCCTAATCCGTAATTTTGGCACCTCAATGAGCACCGCGTCCTGGCTCCAAGCCATCCCGGGGTCCGAGCAATGGCGTGCCCTCTTCTTCACGCGCGGCCCGCGCGTGGCGACCTGGCTGCTCGCGCTCGCCCTTGGCGTGCAGGCGGCGGTCATTGTCACCGATCTGGCCGGGGCCGATCGCGCTCCCTCGCCGGGGGCCATTGCCGCGGCTTCGCGGGCCCAGCATGCACCGCTGGACATCGCGGCGATCACCAATACGCATCTATTCGGGATAGCACCCGCCGCGGCGGGCACGGGTAACGCCGCCAATGCGCCACAGACGAACATGCCGCTGGTGCTCACCGGTGTGATCGCCGCCAATGATCCGCGTGATGGCCTCGCAATACTCGGGCCGAGCGTCGCAGCCACCAAGGTGTACGCGGTTGGAGACAACATCCCGGGCGGCGCCAGCTTGCACGCGGTGCTCTCCGACCACGTGCTGCTGGAGCGTGACGGGCGGCTCGAAGCGCTGGCGCTTCCGCACCAGCTGGCGGGCA
The DNA here is from genome assembly GCA_036000265.1 of Steroidobacteraceae bacterium. Classification (GTDB taxonomy): domain Bacteria; phylum Pseudomonadota; class Gammaproteobacteria; order Steroidobacterales; family Steroidobacteraceae; genus 13-2-20CM-66-19. The sequence goes on from DASYGA010000153.1 coordinate 7,459, forward strand.
GCGCTCCGCCGCCCAACATGTCGGCGGCCCCGACCGAGCCGCCAGTCGTGCAGCGCATGCGCGAGCTCGTGAGCCGCAATCCCGGCATCATCGGCGACATCATGCGTCCGGAACCGGTGTTCGCCGGCGGCAAGCAGCAGGGATTCAGGGTATACCCCGGCCGTGACCGCGACGCGTTCATGCGCCTGGGCCTCAAGCCGGGTGATCTGGTGACGGCCATCGACGGCACACCTCTGGATGATCCGGCCCGGGGAGAGCAGATCCTGGGCACGCTCGGCTCCTCCAGTGAGGCGCACGTCACGGTTCTGCGCAACGGACGGCAACAGGATCTCACTCTCGATCTGGCCGCCGTCGAACAGGAGGCGGAATCGCTCACCGGATCGCAAAATGGCTCACCCGGTGTGCAAGCGCCGCCGCCGCCCCGCTCCTTGCCGTTCACGCCCCCGCGGGGCGTGCCGTAAGGCCGCGGTTCCCACCAACGGGGGTTTAGGTCAGTGAAACGCTTTAGCACATTCGCCTGCTGCCTGGCTCTGCTGCTGCCGCCGCTCGTCTGCCGGGCGCAGGCGCAGGGAGCCGTGCACCAGGCCGTGAGCATCACGCCGAACTTCAAGGACGCGGACATCACGCAGATCGTCCAGGCGGTCGCCGCCGCGACCGGCAAGAGCTTCATCCTCGACCCGCGGGTCCGCGCTCAGGTGACGATGTATTCGTCGGCGCCGATGTCGCCTCCCGCCTTCTACCAGGCGTTCCTCTCCATCCTCGAGGTCTACGGCTTCATCGCCGTGCCGGCGGGCCACAACATCGAGAAGATCGTGCCGGATGCGGACGCGCGGCAGATGCCGGGCATCGACCTGCCGTCCCATGTGAGCGCGACTTCGGATGAGATCGTGACGCAGGTCATCGCGGTCAAGAACGTGAGCGCGGCGGAGCTGGTGCCGATCCTGCGGCCGATGATCCCGCAGTACGGGCACCTCGCCGCCTACCCGCCGTCCAATATCCTCATCATTTCCGACAGAGCGAGCAATGTGCATCGGATGATGGAGATCATCCAGCGCATCGATCGGATCGGCAACCAGGACGTCGACGTCATGGCGCTGCAGAACGCTTCGTCCGCGGATGTGGTGCGCACGATCGACTCGCTCTACCAGGGAGGCGCCAACATGCAGGAAGGCCGCGCGCTGAAGGTCGTGGCCGATGAGCGCTCGAACAGCGTCCTGATCAGCGGCGACCCGGCACAGCGGCTGCGCATCCGCGCGCTGGTGGCGGAGCTCGATACACCCCTGCAGTCGGGCGGCGACACGCGGGTGATCTACCTCCACTACGCCGATGCGTCCAAGCTCGCTCCGAAGCTCAAGGAGCAGATGGCGGAGCTCGCGCAGGTGTCGGCCGGTGGCGGAACAGCCGGCAAGAATCCGCAGGCAGAGGCGGAGAAGAATGCGCTCGTATGGGCCGACCCGCAAAACAACGCCCTGATCATCACCGCGCCGCCCAAGGTCATGCGCAGCATCCTCAATATCGTCGGCGCGCTCGACCGGCGCCGCCCCGAGGTACTCGTACAGGCCATCATCGCCGAGGTCGATGTCGACAAGACAGACGATCTCGGCGTCAACTGGGCGGCCTTCTCGCAGAACAACAAGGTACCTCTCGGCGGCTTCGTCGACCCGGTGGGCGGCGCGAGCATCGTCGATCTCTACGGCGCGGCGAAGACCGGCGCCCTCAGTACGCAACTCCTGGAAGGCACGACGATCGGCGTCGGCACCCTCTCCGCAGGCGGCGAGTCGTTTGCGGCCATGCTGCGCGCGCTACGAAGTAACAGCGATACCAACATCGTGTCCACGCCCTCGGCGGTGACCATGGACAACCAGCAGGCGACGCTCAAGGTCGTCGATGAGGTGCCGTTCGTCACCGGGCAGTACACCAGCGGCTCGACGGTAAGCAACGGCAATGTGACCCCTTTCCAGACCGTGCAACAGCAGGAGGTCGGCACGATTCTAAAGGTGACGCCGACGATATCGGCCGAGGGCAACGCGGTGATGCTGAAGCTCTCCGTCGAGAACTCGAGCGTGCTCGCGACCTCGCTGTCGCAGGCCAGCTCCAACCCCACCACCGCCAAGCGCAGCATCTCCACCAACGTGCTGATCGAGAATGGCGGCGTCGTGGTGCTCGGCGGCCTGATCGACAACGAGCAGGATCGCAACCACAACAGCGTGCCCTTCCTCGGCAGCATCCCTGTGGTCGGGCTGCTCTTCAAGTCGCGCAATGACTCGAACAAGCGCGACAATCTGATGATCTTCATAAAGCCGACGATACTTCGCGACCAGTCGCAAGCCGCGCTGCAGACGGGCGAGACCTACGACTACATGATGGGTCAGGAGAGCTCGATCCCGCCCGAGGAATTCCCGCGGCTGCTTCGCGGCGAGCAGGCGCCGCGCTTGGCGCCGCTGCCGCCACCGCCGCCGCCCGGCACGCTGTCCGCGCCGAGCCCGCTCGCGCCGAAGGCACGGTCGAAGAAGCCCGAAGCCAAGACGAGCCCACCGGCGAGCGGACAGACCGCGCCCGCCCGTACCGAGCCGGCACCGGCGCCGCAGGCGGCGCCCAGCCCCCCGCCGAAGTCCACCCGCAGTGCCGCATCGCAGAACGGAGGCAACCCTTGAACGCCGCAGAAGTCATGGACGAGCCACAGCAGCTCCACGCCACCCCCGCCGCACCGCAGCGCAAGCTCGCGTTCGCTTTTGCGAAGCGCCACGGCATCCTGATCAAACAGGTCACGGACAGCGAAGCCGAATGCGTTTATCGCGAGCATGCCTCGCCATTGGCCCTGGCCGAGGTCCGCCGCTTCGTCGGCCGCCCGCTCAAGCTCGAGCGGGTGCCGGAAGCCGAATTCGATCTGCTGCTGCGCACGGTATACGAGGCAGGCTCGGATACCATGCAGGCGGTCGAGGGGCTGGATGACACCACCGACCTCGCGCATCTCGCGCAGGAGCTGCCGGAGCAGGCCGACCTCCTCGATAGCGACGACGATGCGCCGATCATCCGCCTGATCAACGCCGTGCTGACCCAGGCGGTGAAGGAGAACGCCTCCGACATCCACGTCGAGCCGTTCGAAAATCGCCTGGTCGTGCGCTTCCGCGTGGACGGGGTGCTGCGCGAGGTACTGCAGTCCAAGCGCGCCGTGGCGCCGCTGGTCGTCTCCCGTATCAAGGTCATGTCGAAGCTCGACATCGCCGAGAAGCGCCTGCCGCAGGACGGGCGCATCAGCCTGAAGATCGCCGGCCGTGCGGTGGACGTGCGCGTCTCCACGATCCCCTCCGGTCACGGCGAGCGCGTGGTGCTGCGTATCCTCGACAAGCAGGCCGGGCGCCTGGACTTGAGTGCCCTCGGCATGGATCCGAAGACCGGGGCGCTCATGGACGAGCTGATCCACAAGCCCCACGGAATCATCCTCGTCACCGGCCCCACCGGCTCCGGCAAGACGACGACGCTCTATGCCGCTCTCGAGCGGCTGAACGACAATACGCAGAACATCATGACGGTCGAGGACCCGATCGAGTACTACATCGACGGCATCGGCCAGACGCAGGTCAATACCAAGGTGGAGATGACCTTCGCGCGCGGCCTCAGAGCCATCCTGCGCCAGGACCCCGACGTGGTCATGATCGGTGAGATCCGCGACCTGGAGACGGCACAGATCGCCGTGCAGGCGAGTCTCACCGGCCACCTGGTCCTGTCGACTCTGCATACCAACACGGCGGCCGGCGCGGTGACGCGCCTGCGGGACATGGGCATCGAGCCCTTCCTGCTCTCCTCGAGCCTCATCGGCGTGCTCGCGCAGCGTCTGGTGCGGGTGCTGAGCCCGGAAAGCAAGCAGCCCTTCCAGGCCGGCGACTACGAGCGGCGGCTCCTCAATCTCGGCCCCGGCGACCCCTCCCCCATCCTCTACCGGCCGGGACGCGATGCCATGGGGGGCTATCGCGGCCGCTCGGGTGTCTACGAGCTGATCGTGGTCGATGACGCCATGCGCACCATGATCCATGACGGCGCGAGCGAGCAGGAGCTCGAGCGTCACGCCCGCCTCACGACTCCTTCGATCCGCGACGATGGCCGGGCCCGGATCCTGCGCGGCGAGACGACCATCGAGGAAGTGCTGCGGGTCACCCGCGAGGACTGAAGGTAGTACCGCCGCTGCGCCATGGGGGCCTTCGAATACACCGCACTCGACACCGCCGGCAAGGAGCGTAAGGGCGTCCTGGAGGGCGACACTCCGCGCCACATCCGCCAGCTGCTGCGCGAGCGCCAGCTGCTGCCGGTCGTCGTGAGCGAAGTGGCGCAGAAGGAAGCGACCCGCCAGCGGTCGTTCAGCTTCATCCGCCGGGTCGCACCTGCCGACCTCGCGCTCTTCACCCGCCAGCTGGCCACCCTGGTGCGGGCAGGCCTGCCGCTCGAAGAGTCTCTGCTCGCCGTCTCGCAGCAGACCGAGAAGCCACGCGTGCAGAGCATCATCCTCGGAGTGCGTTCCAAGGTGATGGAAGGACACACGCTGGCCGACGGGCTTGGCGAGTTCCCGAAGGTCTTTCCGGAGATCTATCGCGCCACACTGTCCGCCGGCGAGCAGGCCGGGCATCTCGACAGCGTCCTCGAGCGCCTCGCCGTGTACACGGAGACCCGCGAGGAGACCCGCCAGAAGATCCTGGCGGCGATGCTCTACCCCATCGTGCTCACGGTGATGTGCTTCGTCATCGTGTCGGCCCTGCTCGTCTTCGTCGTGCCCAAGGTGGTTTCGGTGTTTCAGGCGAGCAAGGCGCAGCTGCCACTCGCCACCCGGGTCCTCATCGCCACCAGCGCCTTCCTGCGGGTATACGGCATCTGGCTCGTCATACTCGCCATCATCGCATCGATCCTCTTCCAGCGCTGGTTGCGCAATCCCGACGCGCGGCGGCGCTACCATCGCCTGCAGCTTCGCCTGCCGCTCATCGGCAAGCTCGTGCGCGGGTTCAACACCGCGCGCTTCACGCGCACGTTCAGCATCCTCTCGACGGCATCCGTCCCCGTGCTGGAAGCCATGCGCATCGCAGGGGAGGTGGTGACGAACCTGCCGATGCGCGATGCCGTCATGGATGCTGCCGCACGGGTGCGCGAGGGCGCGCCGATCGGCCGGTCGCTGTCGATCAGCAAGCTCTTTCCGCCGATGACCGTCCACCTCATCTCCAGCGGCGAATCGAGCGGCGAGCTCGATTCCATGCTGGAACAGGCGGCCATCAGCCAGGAACGGGAGCTCGACGGCATCCTGGCGGCCATGGTGGGCCTCCTCGGCCCGCTCCTCATCGTGGCGATGGGCCTGTTCGTGATGGGCATCGTCTTCGCCATGCTGCTGCCGATCTTTCAGATGAATGACCTGATTCACTAAATCCACCATTGCAGATGTCGCCGCATCTGATTTAACTTTTGCGCCGTTCCCCTGCTGGACTCGGTGTCCCGCATGAGCGAGAAATCCGAATCAGACGAATTCGAAAGCGAAGAGGACGACGAGCCAGCCGTTGAGGAAGGCGACGTCGATCTGGATCAGGTCATCAAAGACCTGGACCTTGCCAAGCGCCGTGGCCAGCGCGCCGGCGAGCCGTCTTGGCGTCGCCTCGAGCGCCTGCTCGAGGAGAAGCGCACCGCGGAGCTCACCAGCGACTTCGAGGACTACGACGTCGGCGGCGGCGATGAGGATGCGACCGAGGCCGACAAGCCGCGACGCAAGAAGAAGGGCTGAGCCGGATCGGGCCGGCGGGCACCATGTCCTTCTCAATCCGGAAAGCACTTGCGGCGGATGCCCAGTACACGCTCGCGCTGTTTGCGCTGCCCCACTTAGAGGGGGTAGAGGCGGCGTCCCGGAGACGCTCACGAGAGGTCGCGTATCTCTGCGCGCACGGCGCCGTGTTCGATCGTCAAATAACCGATCGTGACGGGCAGCTTGAAGCGGCGCGGGCCGGCGCTTCCAGGGTTCACCAGCAGGACGCGGCCGCGCTCGGCGACGATGGGCTTGTGTGAATGGCCCGCGACGACGACATCGAACGGCTCCTCCGCCCGATCTGCGGCGAGCTCCTTCACATCGTGCAGGACGTGAACCCGCACACCGCCGAGGGTCAACAGGAGCCGTAGCGGCAGCTCGTCAGCCCAGGGCCCATGATCATTGTTCCCGCGCACCGCATGCACCGGCGCGACCGCGCGAAGGCGCTCGATGAGCTCGCGCCCCCCGATGTCACCCGCGTGAATGATCTCCTCGACGCCTGCGAGCGCGTCCAACGCCTCGGGCCGCAGCAGCCCGTGCGTGTCAGAGATCAGGCCTATCCTCATGCAATCCGCCGCTGGTCGAGACCTGCTCGCGATGAGTACACGTGATCGACCAGCCCCCATTCCTTGGCCTCGGACGCGGTCATGAAGTGGTCCCGGTCCAGCGTGCGCTCCACCTCTTCGCAGCTACGGCCGCAGTGCTTCGAGTAGATCTCGTTGAGCCGGCGTTTGGTCCGCAGGATGTCCTGGGCATGCCGCTCGATATCGGATGCGAACCCCTGAAATCCACCGGAGGGTTGGTGCACCATGATGCTGGCGCTGCCAGGAGAGAGCTCGACCGTGACGACGGAATTCACCTCCCGAGCCGCTGTCTCCCCGGTGGCAACCTCGCGATCTCGCCAGCGATAGCGCAGGCGCCGGTGAGGCTCGGCGGACACGATCTCACAATCGGCGGCATTGCTCTCGCGAGATGTGTCCTTGGTGAGCCACGCCTCGAGCAGCTCAGGCTCCGTCAACGCGCGCCAGACCTTCTCCGGCGGCTCATCGAGGTCACACTCGAAGACCAGGGAATCCGCGGAATCCGGCGCGACCGTCTTCATGGGATCTCCTTCAGCACCCGTCTCAGTTTCTGCAAACGCTCCGGCCAGAACTGGCGATAGCGCTCCATCCAGTCCGCCAGCGGCCCGAGACCCGCCGGATCCGAGCGGTAGTAGGCTCTACGCCCCTCTCGCCGCTCGCTCACCAACCCCGCGCGCCGCAGGGCGGCCAGATGCTGCGATATGGCCGGCTGTGAACGCAAGCCCCTGCCAGAAGTTCTTGCCAATGATACTAAGTGAATTGCTTTACTGATCGCGCTTACTATACTTATGTAAATGCTTAACCAATCCATGCAGCTCGACCAGGTCTTCCACGCCCTGGCCGATCCCGCTCGGCGGGCCATACTCGAGCGTCTGGTGCGCGGTCCGGCGCCGGTGACGGAGCTCGCCCGCCCCTTGCCCATGTCTTTGCCGGCAGCGATGCAGCACCTGGGTGTGCTCGAGCAAGCCGGCCTGGTGCGCACCCGCAAAGTCGGCCGCGTACGGACCTGCGCGATCGATCCCCGCGCGCTGAGCCGCGCCGAGCAATGGATCAACGCCCGGCGAGTCGCATGGGAGCATCGCCTCGATCGGTTGGGCGCCTATCTAGATACATTGAAAGACTCGGAGAGTTGAGAACATGACCGCAAACGACAGGCCGCTGACCCTCTACATGCATCCCCTGTCTTCCTATTGCTGGAAGGCGCTGATTGCCCTCCACGAGTTGGAGGTTCCGTTTCGCGCCGAGATGGTCGAGGGCCGACCGGCGCAGAACGAGAAGCTTCGACAACTCTGGCCGATCGGCAAGATGCCGGTGCTCCAGGATACAAGGCGGGACCAAGCCGTGCCGGAAGCCAGCATCATCGTCGAATACCTGCAGCAGTACTATCCGGGTCCGGCTCGCCTGATCCCGCAGGATCCCGATTCGCAGCTCGAGGTGCGCCTATGGGATCGCTTCTTCGATCTGTACGTCCACACCCCGTTGCAGAAGCTCGTCATCGAACGCCTGCGTGCGCCCGGACAGCAGGATTCGACGGGAGCGGCCGAGGCACGCGCCATGCTGGCCACCGCGTACGACCTGCTCGAGGACCGGATGGGCTCCCGCGACTGGGTGGCCGCCCATTCGTTCACCCTGGCGGAATGCGCTGCCTTACCTGCTTTGTTCTATTGCGCCGCGGCGCAGCCCTTCGCCCGCTCGCATCCGCACGTGACTCGGTACTTCGAGCGGTTGCTGACACGCGCTTCAGTCCAGCGCGTCATCGAAGGCGCTCGGCCGTACTTCCACATGTTCCCGATGTGTGAGGCGCTGGATGCCCGCTTCACCCGCTCAGCCGCTTGACCGCCAGGGTAAGTTGACGCAGGAGATGCCATCCATGCAACACGCATCAGAGATAGCCACGCGATCGGTCGTGCACGCGATCTTCGACCTCGAGCGGACATACCCAGCGCCGGTCGCGCGCGTCTGGAAGGCCTTCACCGACCTCACCGCCAAGGAAAAATGGTTTGCCGGCACCCCTGGAAAGTGGCAATTGCTCGAGCGGCAGATGGACGTTCGCGTAGGCGGCCGCGAGGTCCTGAAGGGTCGCTGGGCAAACGGCAGCGTGTCGACATTCGATGCCGTCTACCACGATGTGATCGAGAACGAGCGCCTGGTCTACAGCTACCAGATGTTCAGGGACGATCGAAAGATCTCCGTCTCCCTCGCCACCTTGCAATTTTGTGCACAGGGCTCGCGGACAGCTCTGATGCTCACGGAGCAAGGCGCCTTCCTCGACGGCTACGACGACGCCGGCTCGCGCGAGCACGGCACCGGCCTGCTGCTCGATGCACTCGGCACATCGCTGCAGAACTGAAATCTCGGGCCACAGGGGCCGATCTTCACTAGAGTCGTCAGTGACTTCCCGAGCGTATTTGCTGTCTCTTCCGGAGCGCGTGATCCGCTCGGCGCTCGGACTGAGCGCCGGCCTGCTGCGTGAGGTTGGTGAAGTGGCGCTTCCGCGCAGCGTGCGGCGCAGCCATCTGTACCACAGTCTCGTGGACGTGACGCTTCGCTACGTGATCGAGCGCGTCGGGGGCGCCGAAGGGGTCTACCCGACGGCAGAGGCTCAGGCCGGCGACTTTCTCGCAAGGCGGGGAGCGGGCCATGTCATAGAGCTCCTCGGCATCGTCGCGTTTCGGGTCTCGCCGGTGTGGGTGCTCGCCGCGCTGGCCGATCTCAGCGGCCTCGGACGACGCCTGATCCCGGAGATTGCCGCGGCACTCGCGGCGGAAGGTCTGGTGGAGAAAGGCTCTCGGTTCGAGAGCATGGATCAATTGCTCGACGGGCTGGAGAAGACCGCGTCCCGGCTGGCGGAAACGTTCAACACGCCCCCGCTCGATGTGGCAAGCCTCCGCCAGGAATGGACGGCGATCCGCAGCGAGGCCGGCAGGCTCCGGCCGACCTCGCTGCCGCCGCCCCAGGCAGTCTCCGGCCGATGGGAGGAGATCAAGGAAGAATCGGCGCGGCAGCGGCGATCGATTTTCGAGACCTCATCGGTGCTGGCAGTCTCCACGCTGCGCGCATTCCCGGGGACCGCGCGCCGGTTCTCCGCGTCCGCCCGCATCGGCACCAAACGTACCGGACAGCTATTCTCAGGAGCGATCCTCGATCACTACGAGCAAACCCTGAGCGAGCTTCGCCAGATCGGGTATCTCACTTACGCCAAGCGGCAGCTGAGCCCTTACGTGCGCGCCTGTGTCGAGCAATTCTCACCGCAGCGACGAACTCTCACGCAGCGGCTGTTGGATAAGGTACGGCGTCAGTGAAAATCCCGTGAGCGGGTGATCAGCTCACCGAGCAGCGGCGTCCGGTCGATCAGCCGGCGGGCCACGACGTGCATGACGCCTTCCTGCCGCTGCAGCTCGCCCTGGACCTCGAGTAATCGTGATTCAAGCAGAGGACGGCGGTACTCTTCGCCTATCCGCTCCCACACGATGATGTTCACCTGGCCTGTCTCGTCCTCGAGAGTAAGGAAGGTCACGCCGCTCGCCGTGCCCGGGCGCTGGCGCATCAGTACGATGCCCGCCGTACGTACGGGCTTGCCGTGTGCAATGCCCTCTAGATCGCGTGCGTTAGTCAAACCCTTGGTTTGCAGCGATTCGCGAAGCAAAGCCAACGGGTGCCGACCCAGCGTGAGCCCCACGGAAGCATAGTCGGCGACGATACGCTCCCCTTCCGTCGGAGCTCGTAGCAGCGGGGTCGGCTCATGAGTTACCTCATGGGGTGCACCGAGCAGAGCCGTCTCCAGCGGCAGCGGCCGCTCCGTCCCCGCCACCTCCCAGAAAGCAAGGTGACGGTTACCGCTCAATGAAGCGAATGCACCGGCAGCGGCCAGAGCCTCGAGATCACCGCGATCCAACGCAGCGCGGGCAGCCAAATCCTGTACGCTCGTGAATGCCTGTTGCCCGCGAGCCGCGATGAGGCGATCCGCACCAGCATGGGAAAGCGACTTGACGAGCCTCAGCCCCAAACGGAGCGCAGGATCTCCATCTTCCTCTCGCCGTTCCAGCGTGCAATCCCATACGCTCACGCAGACGTCTACCGGACGTACTTCCACCCCGTGTGCACGCGCGTCTCTAACCAGTTGCGCCGGCGCGTAGAAGCCCATGGGTTGACTATTGAGCAACGCCGCAGTGAAAGCCGCCGGCTCGTGGCACTTGAGCCAGGCAGAATCGTAGGCCAACAAGGCAAAGCTCGAGCTATGGCTTTCTGGAAATCCGTACTCGCCAAACCCCAGCATCTGTTGATACAGCCGCTGCGCGAATTCCTCCGGGTAGCCGCGGGCTCTCATCCCGCCGATCAGCTTCTCCCTGAAGTGCTCGATCCCGCCGCTGCGCTTCCATGCGCCCATCGCGCGCCGCAGCGCATCCGCCTCGCCGGGCGTGAAGCCGGCCGCGGCGATGGCGAGCTGCATCACCTGCTCCTGGAAGATCGGCACACCGAGGGTGCGTTTCAACACCCCTTCGACCTCGCGGCTGGGATAGCTCACCGGCTCGCTGGACTTCCGGCGCTTCAGGTACGGGTGCACCATATCGCCCTGGATGGGGCCGGGGCGCACGATGGCGATCTCGATGACGAGGTCGTAGTAGCAGCGCGGCTGCAGGCGCGGCAGCATCGCCATCTGCGCGCGCGACTCGATCTGGAAGATGCCGATGGTGTCGGCGCGGGAGATCATCTGGTAGACCTCCGGTGCCTCCGCCGGCAGGCCTCCCAGGGCGTGCGTCGTGCCGCGGAAATCATTCACCAGGTCGAATGACTTGCGCAGCGCGGTCAGCATGCCTAATGCCAGCAGATCGACCTTGAGCAGGCCGAGATCGTTGAGATCGTCCTTGTCCCACTGCACCACCGTGCGGCCCTCCATGGTCGCGTTCTCGATCGGCACCAGTTCCTCGAGCGCGCCCTCCGAGATCACGAAGCCGCCGACATGCTGGGAAAGATGCCGCGGGAAGCCCGGAAAGGCGACCAGTTCCTGCGCCAGAGGCAGCAGTCGCGCGAGCATCGAGCCGTCGGGATCGAAGCCGGCCTCGCGCAGCCGCTCGCGCATCACCCCCTCTCCGTCCCACCACTGCATGACCTTGGTGAGCCGCGCGCATTCATCGGGATCCAAACCGAAGATTTTGCCGAGGTCGCGCAGTGCGCTTTTCGGCCGGTACATGATCACCGTCGCGGCGATCGCCGCGCGGTCCCGGCCGTACTTCCCGTAAACGTACTGGATGACCTCCTCGCGCCGCTCGTGCTCGAAGTCGATATCGATATCGGGCGGCTCGTTGCGCTCCCGGGAAATGAAGCGCTCGAAGAGCAGCGATGCGCCGCGCAACGGATCGACGGAAGTCACCCCCAGACAGAAGCAGACTCGGGAATTGGCCGCGGAACCTCTGCCCTGACACAGGATGCCCTGGCTGCGCGCGTAGGCGACTATGTCGTGCACGGTCAGGAAGTAAGGCTCGTAGCGCAGGTCCGCGATCAAGGTGAGCTCGTGCTCGATGGCCTTACGCTCGCTCTCCGGCACACCCTGCGGCCAGCGCCAGCGGGCCCCCGCCTCCGTGAGCTTGCGCAGATGGCTGGCCGGAGTCTCACCGGCAGGCACGAGCTCGTGCGGATACTCGTACCGCAGCTCTTCGAGCGAAAACGTGCATCGGCCGGCGATGGCCACCGTCTCTTCCAGCAACTCGCGCGGATAGAGCTTCGCGAGCCGCTCCCGCTCGCGCAGATAGCGCTCGCCATTGGGGTAGAGCTTCATTCCCGCCTCTGAGATCGGCACGTTGTGCCGGATCGCAGTGACCGCATCCTGGAGCCTGCGGCGCGCGCGCACGTGCATGTGGACATCGCCGCTCGCCACCAGCGGAAGCCCGATATCCCGGCCGATCCGCCGCAGCGCCTCGAGGTGCTCGCGACCCGTTCCATCGTGGAGCAACTCGACGGCAATCCACAATCTGGCGGAGAAGCGCTCCTTCAGCCAGCGTGCCTGCTCGGCGTACGAGCGTTCAGCTTCCCCTCCGGGCTGCCCGCTGCCGCCAGCTCGCCGCTCGCCATCATTGTCGCGGGCACTTGCCGGCACCCAGAGGATGAGACAGTGCGCGAGGCCGTTCTCCTCCAGATCCGCGCGGGTCAGAGAATATTCGCCCTTCTCAGCGGCGCGCCGTCCGCGGGTGATGAGCCGACAGAGTCGGCCGTAGCCGCGCCGGTCGGTGGCGAGCACCACGAGCTTCAGCCCGCAGGTCAGGCGCAGCTCCGAGCCGATGATGAGCTTCAGCTGCTGTCCTTTCGCCGCCACGTGAGCGCGCACCACGCCGGCGACGGAGCATTCGTCCGTGATGGCAAGCGCCTCGTAACCCAATGCCACCGCCTGTCCCACCAGCTCGTGCGGATGCGAGGCCCCGCGCAGGAAGGTGAAGTTGGTGAGGCAGTGAAGCTCGGCATAGGCCTGTCCCGGCCGGGCGTTCGCCGCTTCGCGGCTCATCCAAACACTCCATGCAAGAACCACCGGTGCGGCGGCTCGCGCTCGCGGAACACCCACAGGCGCGCACCGCGTGAATCGACCGCGGTGTAGTAATCGCGCGCAACCTCCCCACCATCCCACCACCCGCTCTCGATCCGCTCCGCCTCCCCCATCAACCGCAAAGCCCCTCTCTTTCGCGGCAGTCCATTGCGCTCGTCAAGCAAGCGCGGCACTGGCAACAGCCACAAGGGACAGCGGCCAAAAGACCTCCGATTGTCAACTTCAGAGCGGATTGCAAAATGATCCTGGCCGGAAGTAGTCATCACAGGCTCCCTCCTCTTCCACCCCGCCTCAGGCCGATGATCCTCAACAACATCGAGCCCATACACCGCCTCCGGCCCCAGCCGCGCCCGCAACCGCTCGATGAGCTGCGGCGCCTGCGCGGCCACGCCGCCGCCATGCTCGCCAGGCTGCCAGAGCCTTCCCGAACCCAGCACGCGCGACACCAGCGGTCCCGAGCGCAGCTCACAGGCGCGCACCGGCTCGGGCAGAGCGAGCGCGCTCAGGCGCTCCCCGAGCAGCGCGCCCAGCTGCGCCGGATCGGCCAGCGGCGCCGCCAGCCGCAGCACGCAGCGGGTCGGCGGGATGGCGCGATGCCGCAGGCGGCATTCGAGCGCCAACACCCCGCACTGGTGCGCCTGCAGGAATTCGCCGAGCTCCTCGAGCAGCGGCTCGAGCACCGCCAGGAGAGCCGCGTGGCTTTCCAACTCATAGATCAGCTCGCGGCGGCGGCGGAAGCGCACGCGCGCCTCGAAGCGATCCTTGAGATCGCTCGCGCGGCCGACGAGCCGATCGAGTGTTTGCAGCTGCAAAGTGCCGAAGCGACGCGCAAATCCGGCGCGCGGCAGCCGCAGCGCCTCACCGATGGTGCGTACACCGATACGCGCGAGGCGGTCCAGCGTGTCCTGCGGCCATCGCAGCGTCGCCAGCGGCAGAGGCGCAAGCCTGCCGACGAGCTGTGCCGGGTCGGTGATGGCCAGCAGCACGGCAGCAGGGGCGGCAGTCCGCGCGGCAGGGATGGCGCGCTGCGAATCGCGAATGGCGCGCTTGCGCTCGGCACGCGCCAGGACCAGCGCGGCAAGAGGTGTGGGCGCCATCGCCAGCGTGCAGGGCATCTTGAGACGCGAGCACTCGCCCGCCATTTCCCGCCTCAACCCCTCCATGCCGCCGAAAAGATGCAGGCTTCCCTTCACCTCGAGCAGCAGGCCGTCAGGCGGATCGAGACTGACCCGGGGAGTGAGCCGCTGCGCCCCGATGCCCAGACGCTCGAGGTCCTGTTGAGTGGGAGAAGGCGATCCCACCAGGTGTACGGCCAGCCACAGCTCCGCGGGCGGCCTCGCCGCCGGCTCGGCACGAGAGATGGGGTGGAGTAACTCGCCGGGCAGTAAATCGCCGGATCGAGGTGCAGGCGCCCGCTGCGGCGCCGTTGCGGGCGTGCTCGCCTCGAAAGGAAGCTCGAGAGCTCTGCGGTGTCTCATGGCGCCTCACCGCAAGGAGAGCTCGATGGCGCCCCGTGCGCCGCCCCGGCTCTTCAGCAGCGTGACCCGCATGCCCGCGGCGGCGGGCTCCACTGCAACCCGCAAGGCCGCCGGCGAGGCGTCCCGCGCCGCCTGCCGTGGCCGG
>DASYGA010000166.1:0-3658 GCA_036000265.1 Steroidobacteraceae bacterium
CGCGCTCCGGCGAGATCGGGGTGGTGGATGATTTCGGCCGCGAGCGTGAGCGCTACAAGATTCCGTACGGCGCGATGATCGGCGTCAAGGAAGGCGACCAGGCGGCGGCTGGTCAGGTCGTGGCGACCTGGGACCCGCACACCCACCCGGTGATCACGGAGGTGGCAGGCCTCGTGAAGTTCCAGGAGTTCATCGACGGCCTCACCGTCACCACGCAGGTGGATGAGGTCACCGGGCTCTCCAGCACCGTGGTGCTCGATACCAAGCAGCGCGGCGGCAAGGACGTCCGGGCGACCATCAAGCTGGTCAGCAACAAGGGCAAGGAAGTGACCTTCGCCAACACGGAGATCCCGGCGGTGTACTCGCTGCCGGCTGGCGCCCTCGTGGCCCTCGAGGACGGGGCGCGGGTGTCGGTGGGCGATGTCATCGCCCGCATCCCGCAGGAGTCGTCGAAGACCCGCGACATCACGGGCGGTCTGCCGCGCGTGGCGGATCTGTTCGAGGCCCGCAAGCCCAAGGACCCGGCCATCCTCGCCGAGACGTCGGGCACGGTCAGCTTCGGCAAGGAGACCAAGGGCAAGCGGCGCCTGATCATCACCAGCGATGACGGCGAGAAGTACGAGGAGCTGATCCCGAAGTGGCGCCAGCTCAATGTCTTCGAGGGCGAGACGGTCGAGCGTGGCGAGGTGATCGCCGACGGCGAGCCGAACCCGCACGACATCCTGCGCCTGCAGGGCGTCGAAGCGCTGGCGAACTACCTGGTGCGCGAGATCCAGGACGTCTACCGCCTGCAGGGTGTGAAGATCAACGACAAGCACATCGAGGTGATCATCCGCCAGATGCTGCGCAAGACCGAGGTGCAGGCGGCGGGCGAGACTACTCTCCTGCGCGGCGAGCAGCTCGACCGGGCGCGCGCGCTCGACATCAACGATCGCGCGCAGCAGGACGGCAAGCAGTCCGCCGCCCTGCAGCCGGTGCTGCTCGGCATCACCAAGGCGTCGCTGGCGACGGAGTCGTTCATCTCCGCGGCCTCCTTCCAGGAGACGACCCGCGTCCTCACGGAGGCGGCGGTACGCGGCCTCAAGGATGACCTGCGCGGGCTCAAGGAGAACGTCATCGTCGGCCGGCTCATTCCGGCGGGCACGGGCTTCGCGGCGCATGCTTCGCGCCGCAAGAAGATCGAAGGCGTCGAGCGCCGCAGCTTCATGGACGTCGGCGGCGGCATGCCGGAGGCGGAGGAGTCGAGCGGAGTCAGCGAGGAGTCGGAGAGCGCGGCGGGCGGCTAGCCCCTCACGTTTCGACGAAACCGAACGGGCCGGTGAGGGCGAAAGCTCTCATCGGCCCTTTTCCTTTTGCAGCTCCGCGCGGCAGTTGCCCTCGGGAATGGCTTGACCGACGTTACGGACTACCGCCGGGCTGCGGTAGTTTCGGACGGCAGCGGCCGCGGCCGCTGCCGCCGCAACCGAGCCGAAACGCCTCTGCCCATCATCGCGGTGAGCGACCAGAGCGCCTGGAAAAGGAGCCACAGGACGAGCGCGAACAGGAGTGCAAAAAGGATCCCGTCAGTGGATAGTCCGAAGGTCGGCACCCAGTCGGTGAGGGTGGCATGCGCGACCGGCGGGTCGGCGTGCAGGGCGAGATATACCGCCTGCTGAAACAGGTTGCCGTGGAGCGCGGCTACCTCGGCCTGCAAATGCTGTACGGAGGCCATCAGCGAGCTGATCGCCGCGCCCTCGGCATGGAACGTCGGATCCTTGCTCGCGAGGTGATACTGCACCAGCTCGCCGAGCTTGCCGTGAAAATACTGGTCGGCGATCTTCTGCCAGGGCATAAGGTCGAGCTGGGCCTGATCCAGCCGCCCGCCCAAGCGTTGGCGATACTGGGAGATGAAGCCCGGCACCAGCCCGCCTGCGACAATGGCGCAGATGAGGAGCACCCGGTCAAACAGTCCGCGCACAAATGACATGATTCGCTCCGGAGGCGATTGTGGGCAAGCTTACCCGGTGCGGCGGCTGCGGGGCCAGGTATCGGCGAGCGCCGGACCGTTTGGGCGATGCGACCAAGTGTCACCGGCGTGCGATGAACCGTTGATTTGGCTGCCGGCAGACCTCTGACGGTTGCATCCCGGGCTTGGCACCAGTACCGTCCGCTATCCAAAACGATGGGCCGTGAGCCACCTCGCTCCGGCGTTATGGGGTAGCCGATGACCACGCGACAAGCATTCCTGGTAAGAGCGGCCACCGTGCTGCTCGCCGTGAGTTGTGTAGCGACAGCCGCTTATGCGGCCAATGGCACCAACAAGGCGCCGGCGGAAAAGCCCAAGGATGTGTTTGCTCAGCTCAAATTCCGCAATCTCGGGCCGGCGATCGCCGGCGGGCGCGTGGCGGCGGTGGCCGGTATACCCGGCAATCCGCTGATCTACTATGTCGGCGCGGCTGGCGGCGGCGTGTTCAAGACCACCGACGGCGGCTTGAACTGGAAGCCCATCTTCAACCACGCCTCGACGAGCTCGATTGGCGCAATCGCGGTCGCGCGGTCCAACCCCAGCATCGTCTGGGTAGGCACCGGCGAGGCGAACATTCGCAACGACGTCATACCGGGTGCGGGGGTTTACCTGTCCACGGATGCCGGCAAAACGTGGCGACGAATGGGTCTGGAGAAGGTCGGCCAGATCGGCCGCATCGTCATCGATCCGCACGATCCCGACCACGTGGTAGTTGCCGCGCTCGGCCACGAATGGAGCCCGAACCCGGATCGCGGCATCTACGTCACGACGGACGGTGGCAAGACCTGGCGCAAGTCGTTGTACGTGGACGACCATACCGGCGCCATCGATGTTGCCATGCAGTATGACAATGGCCAGGTCCTGTTTGCCGCGACCTGGCAGGCGTACCGGCAGCCATGGACTCTCCATGACGGCGGTCCCGGCTCCGGCGTATGGCGTTCGACCGACGGCGGCCAGACCTGGAAGCGCCTGCGCGAGGGCTTGCCGACGGGCACCATCGGCCGCATCGGGCTGGCAATCGCTCCGAGCGACCCCGAGCGCGTCTACGCCCTGCTGGAGGCGCCGATCGGCAAGGGAGCGCTGTTCGCCACCGATGACCTTGGTGACCACTGGCACAAGGTTTCGGACAACCACGCCTACAACGTCCGCGGGTTCTATTTCACCACTCTCGAGGTTGCGCCCAACGATCCCGATCGCGTTTATTTCCTTGGCTTCCAGCTCGCGGAATCCGACGACGGCGGCAAGACAGCGCACGTGATCGATGAGTCGGTGCACGTCGACCATCACGCCATGTGGATCGATCCGACCGATCCGAAGCGGATGATCCAGGGCAACGACGGCGGCGCGTATCTCTCGCAGGACGGCGGCAAGACCTGGCGCTTTCTCGATGGGATGCCCATCGAGCAGGCCTACATGGTGGCGGCCGATTCCCGCACTCCATACACCCTGTGCACCGGCCTGCAGGACAACAGCGGCTGGTGCGGACCTTCCTCCACGCTCGCCGACAACGTCGTTTCCGGGCAGGACTGGTTCACCGTGGTGGGCGGTGACGGCGAATACACCGTGCCCGCCCCGTCGGACTCCAACATCATCTACGCGGACGCCGAGGATGGCGCGATCACGCAGTTCAACCGCAAGACCAAGCAGTCGCTG
>DASYGA010000220.1:0-19559 GCA_036000265.1 Steroidobacteraceae bacterium
GAAGATGCTCGACATCGCCGCTGCGCAGCTGCCGGTCGATCACGTACCGAGCGGCTTGAAAGGCCTCGATCGGCTTTGCGGAAAAGTGCTGGCCGTGACGACGTACGAGCGTAAGCAGCTCATCGACCGCATCGATCTTGCTGCGCCGGGCCAGCCGCAGCCACAGCTCGTAGTCTTCCGTATCGTTCAACTGCTCATCGAAGCCCCCGGCTTCCTGCACCAGCCGGCGGGAAGCGACCACACTCGGCAGTGCGATGACCGTTTCGCCTCTGATCAGTTGATCCAGTATCCAGCCGCCGGGGGTTGGCCACCCGCCCGTGCGCTGGGCCCACGCGGTCGGCGCACCCGATATGTCGACCAGGCGATACTTCGTGTGGCTCCAAGCCCGCTCGGGACGGCGCCGCAGAGACTGGAGCTGGATCTCGAGCTTCCTGGGCAGCCACAGATCGTCGGAGTCCTGAAACGCGATGTACTCGCCCCGTGCCTCGCGCAACGCGGCATTGCGCGCCACCGCCGGACGACCGCTATGGTCCAGCCAGAGCACCTTCACGCGCCCGGGGCTCTCGAGCGACTCGAGGAACTGCTTCGTCGGCTCGTCCGAGCCATCGTCGGCGATGATCAGTTCCCAGTCGCGGAACGTCTGGCTCAATACCGAATCCACTGACGAGCGCAGCAATTCCAGGCGGTTGAATGTCGCCAGGACGATCGAAACGGCAGGTCCGGAGGTCATCGTTGGCGCTCATCGCGAGCGGGATGCTCGCCGATCAAAGACCGAAGCCGGCGGTGGGACATGCGGGTGAAGTGCGCCAGTCGGGGCAACAGATGAATCGGCCGTGCCTTGCGCAAGATCTCGCTGCAAAAGGGGTAGTATCGGATCGAAACGGCCTGCGAGGCATATTTGGCCAACATCTGCTGTTTGCTCGTGAATTCGCTCTGATCGAACGGGGTGGGCGCGCAGTCGAAGTCCGGCACGTAGGGGTCGGAGGCAAACCGGGCGTCCGCGAGCGGCTGGCCGCCACGAGCCTCGCTGTTGTATTCGGCCCACTCGAAAACCCGTTCGATCAGCAGTCTGGCGCTGACTTCCTGCACCACGAAAGCGGTCACGTCGTGGTCGAGGTGCCCACCCTCCATGGCGTGCACGTAAATCGTGTGAGGCACGATCGTCCGAATGAGGGTTGCGATGTCGTCACTCGCCTCGGGTATGTACCTGTGCAGGCCCCCGTCGGGAAACCCGAGGCATATTATCTCCGCAGCATCAATACTGATGACGGCGAGCGCGTCGCATGCTTCCTGGAATCGAACGGCGGAGATCGCTCGTTTCGCCGCGTTGCTTTCCTTCCAGTTTGCACCCGCCCCATTCGTCGTGAAAACGACCGTCACGCGGTCGCCGCGGCTTCGGTGCTTGGCAAGGGTCGATCCCAGGCCGAGAACCTCATCATCCTGGTGCGCGGCGAATACGAGAACGCCGCCCTCGCCGTGAGGGGGTGGCGGGAAGTTGAGTCGCCCGATGAGCGTTTCCGGATGACGGATTCCACGCGCGCCCTCGATCAAGCGGACAACCGTGTCGGGCACGGTTGTGCGCTGTAGCGTCCTTTTCAGGTGTGTCTTGATGTCGAGCATCGAGCTCATGGCCGAGCGGTGGCGCCGTTTCCCCGGGCGGCGCGGCGCGCGGCCGCCCGCAATCGATTGATCAGCCGGATCATGATGGGCTTGGCTGGGGCCACCGCCGGAGCGAAGCGGGTCTGGAACTCGTCGAGGGAAACCCGGAAGGCGTGCTCGGATGTGCGAAAGGAGTCAAAAATCGCATCCAGCGCGTTCGTGTCCAGAGGCTCACCACCGGCGGTTGCCGACAGAGCGGCATAGACCCGCGAAATCCACCGCTCGCCGAAGACTTCCGAGATCCGTACGCCATGGCGCTGGCGATGCAGTTCCGGCGACAGGAAGTCATCGATTGCGGCTTCGTCCCGCACCGCCAGGTCGATGGACAGCGCGGCCCCGATCCGCGCGACCTCGGCGCGCCAGTCCCGCAGGAAATTCGAGTACTCGACGAAAGCACGCGGCAGGCTACGCGAGTGCCGCTCCGCCAGCAGGTTGTACTTCAGCCACAAGGCGGCCGCCAGCTCGGGCGATATCCGGTAGCGCGCCGCCAGCGACGCCGACACCTCTTCCGGATGGCGAACGGGGACGGCGGCTGCCACGCGAAATCCAATCTGCCGCGCGGCATCGAACCAGAAGCCGGACAGCGCCGTGATCCTGGGCTCCTTGATGATGTGCATGGGCGCCGGCGGCAATTCCCGGAGGAATGCCTTTATCTGATCCAGATATTCGTCCCGTTCGCCGCTGCTGAAGAGAACTTCGCTCTGAAGCCGCAGCGTGGGATCGAACCACGTACTGCCATGCCGCCTGAGGAATTCCTCGTTGAGGTGCAGGGCGTTCAGCGGCTCCCAATGCCCCTTCGGATTGCCGGAGTCGGCGCCAAGAAGCGTGGCGGGAAGGGCGCCGCCGCACAGGGAAAGCGCTCGAGCGAGGGCCGATGTTCCCGAGCGCCCCATGCCGAAGACGAACACGATGAGGGGAGGAGACTCCCCGGGTGGCGAGCCCCCTGGAGGTCGCGCGAGCTCCCTATCGAGCCGCCGCTCTGGGTAGATGACATCCACTGCCGCGAACCCTCCCATTCTCGAGCTCGAAGACCACATCACATGAGCGCACCATGCGTGACCCATGGGCGATCAGGATGACCGTGCAGCGCCCTCGCAGCCCCACCAGCGCCGCGATCAGCTCAGCTTCGGCCGCCTCATCGAGTGCACTCGTTGCCTCGTCCAGCAGCAACACCGGCCGATTCCTGTACAGCGCGCGGGCGATGCCGATTCGCTGTCGCTGTCCTGCGCTCAACACGATTCCCCGCTCGCCCAACCGGTGGTCGTATCCGCCGGGCAGCGCCTCGACGAGCTTCTCGAGCTGCGCCAGGCGGGCCGCCTCGGTCAACCGCCGCGCATCGATGGCGGAGCGATGGACGCCGAACGCGATGTTTTCCGCAATGCTCGCATCCAGAATGAACGTACTCTGGGGGACATAGGCAATCCGGGTCCGCCAGGCCGCGCGATTCGCATCATCGAGCAAAATGCCGTCGATCCTCAGCTCGCCGGTCGTCGGCACCAGGAGCCCGGCAATCAGATCCATCAGCGTGGTCTTTCCCGAGCCGTTCGCGCCGACCAGCGCGACGGTGGCGCGGGCGGGAATGCGCAAGTCAATACCCTGCAACGCGGCAGAGCGCTCTGCTCCGTACCGAAACGACAGATCCTGGAGGACGATCTCCTCGCGAGGGCACTCTTGCCACGGAGGCTGCGTGATTGCCGCCTGGCCTTGCGCCGACCGCGCCACGCCGGACTGCGCGAGCCGCAGGTCATCGGCAATCAGCGCGAATCCTGCCCGATCCGCACCGATCTTCACGACAGCGACGAATGCCTGTTGCATGATCGGCAGCAACCGGTACGCCGCGAATGCCACGAATGTCAGCTTACCCAGCCAGTCGCCCGCCCGCGCCTGGCCGCCCACCGCCAGGGCGATCCCCACGAGCGCCGAGACCGCCAGGCACTCCATGATGTAGCGAGGAGTCTGGCCAAAGAATTGAATGCGCGTGTCGGCTTCAGAAATGGTCCGGCTGACGTGCTCGAAGCGCTGACGGAAGGCACCTCGGTCCTCCAGGAGCAGGATCTCCCTGATCGCGCCGAAGCTCTCGGTGACAGTCCTCGTCTGCTCGGCCCAGGCGCCGGAGCGGCCGCGCCCGAGGCGCCGGAGGCGCTTGCGCACACGCAGATAGATCAGTGCGTAGCCGCCGCCGAGGCACAAGAGCATCCCGATCGAGATCGCGGGACTCAACAGCAGCACGGATAAAAAGATGAGGGTCCCTGCCGCGGCGTTCGTCACCAGTACGAAGCCGTTCTGTATTATCCCGCTGCTCAGTCGGCGAGGCTCGTAGATGACGTTGCTGAAAAGTGTCGCGCTGTGCGTGCGCGTGTGAAACAAATAGGGCCGCGAGAGATACTCTTCGAAAAGAGCGGCCTGCAACTGGTCGCCAATCCCGAACGCAGTGCGAATCATCGACATCGAGCCGACCGCATTGATGAAGTTGGAGATCAGTACGGCGGCGATGAACCCGATGCCGAGAGTCGCCACGAAAGCGTATTTGCCCGCAAAGTCGCCGTGAGCGTACAGCCACTGCAGCAGCGGATGTCGATCGATCTCGCCGGGATCACCGAGCACGGCAAAGAACGGGATGATTGCCGCGATCCCGGTGACCGTGGAAATCGCCATGGCGAAGGATATGAACTGCGCCGCAATCACCCGCCGTCTCTGTCGGGGATTGAGCACGCTCCAGATGTCGGACAGGAAACTCATCCGGTAATGGCCATTCGGCGCTCGCGCCGGCGGGCGAGGATCGCCTTTCTCAGCCTCCTCCAAACCCATGGCGGCGCAGCGGCGCGCGCCGCCGTGCCCATTGCGCTGACCCACCATTGCCGGTGACGCCAGGAGTGCCGCGCGCTCGCCGCGAGGGTGATCAGGGCGCGAAATCGCCTTCCGGAGACCGAGTAGCTTCGGGCGAGACCCGCCGAAACTTCGGCGCGGCGCCTGCACAAAAGGGCTTCCATGTGAGGGGCCACTTGCAGGCGCCGAATCTTCTCGAAGAAATACCTCAATTCCGTCAGAGCGAGCACGTCATCATTGAAATAGTGCTCCTCATGGTGGCGCAGGAGGACGAGCGGCTCATCGATGAAGCTGATTTCACTGCGCAATGCAAGGCGCACGAACAGCTCGTAATCACCGATTCCAGGCATGTCTTCGGGATATCCGCCGACGGCCGCCAGCGCTTGACGTGTGGCCATGAAGCTCGACTGCACCACGGCCGCTTCACCCGCGAGCACTGACTCGAGTATCCAGCCGTCCTTCACCTGCGGATATCGGAGTGACGGCTTGCCGGTGAGCGGCTGGCCGGAACCGTCCACGAAGAGGCAACGCGTGTAGCTCCATTCGCGGGTCCCGCAAGACCGCATGGCTTCGAGCTGAGCCTGAAGCTTGCGCGGCAGCCACACGTCGTCGGAGTCCAGAAATGCGACGTACGGACTTTGCACCTCGCGCAATGCGATGTTGCGCACGGCGTCCGGATTTCCCACGTGCTTCAACCAGAGCACCTTCACGCGGGGTCCGATCCTCGCACTCACGTCCTTCATGTACCGCTGCGTCTCGGCGCCCGACTCATCGTCGGCGATGATCAATTCCCAGTCCTCGAAAGTCTGTGCCAGGACTGAGTCCACGGCGGCGCGCAGGTAGTGCAGGCGATTGAACACCGGCAGGATGATCGAGACTGTTGCTGCCATGATGCCGGCTCCCCGTCACGAGGGCAGGGCCGCCTTTCCAGGCGGCGGGCAGGCGTAACGCGCGCGCTCATGCCGCGCCACCACGTCCGCGTATGCGGCTGTGAGTTTCCGGCCCAACGCCTCGAACGACAGCTCCCGCTCAAAATGCGCTCGCGCCGCCGCTCGGTCCGCGGGCGCGGAGTGCCCCCTCATCCGCAACAACGCCGAGCAAAGCGAGCGCGCATCGCCGGGCTGCCAGAGCTGCCCCACGGCTCCATTTCCGGTGAGCGCCCGGAACGAAGGGATGTCCGTGACGAGCGGTGGCAGACCGCAGGCCAAGGCCTCGATGAGCGCGTATCCGGTCGACTCGCGGTGGCTGCCCGAGATGAAGATATCCGCCGCCTGCATCAACTGCTCGACCTGCGTATGGGGCACCGGTCCCAGGAGGTGAACCCGCCCGTCCAGAAGCCGATCCGAAGCAATTCGTCGCCGCACCTGGCGCAGCAGTGGTGCCGTACCGAAACAACACCACAGCTGCAAGTCCGGCAGCTCGCCGGCGGCGGCTGCGATTGCATCGAGCACGGTCAGAGGATCCTTGTTGATATCGAGATGACCCACCCAGAGGAGCAATGGATTGCCCGCAACGCCGGCATCCCGGCGTGCCGCCTCTCGATCGGCGGGCACGAATCGGCTGGTGGACTCGGCAATCTCGTAAATCGCGGTGCCGGGCGCAAGCACGCCGGCCTGGATGAAGGGGCGAGCCTGCTGTCGCTGGCAGAACGCGACGCCGGCGATGCTCCGCCCGCACCGCTTCCAGGCCGATCGCCGCCACCAGGGCGGCGGCCGGTTGGCGTGATCCTGCAGCAGAATTGGAATTCCCGGTACCGCCTCCGCCATGCGCAGCACCTGGTCGGGGAAGCCGAGCCCGTGAATGTGGAGCACTTGGGGGGCCATTGCGCGGATCAACTCCGCCAAAGTCGCCTGCGACGGACGCTGCCGGCGGCCACGCATGAGCGGCAGAAAGTGATAGTCGACCGCGTTTCGGCGCAAGTGACGGGAATGCCCGGACGCTTGAATGACGGACACGTCGGTCCCGGCCGTCGCGATGCTCTCCGCGACGTCCACCAGCGTTGGCCACGCCTCGAGCAGCTCGTCGGGGAGGCGATCCGCCGGGTCACGGTAAAAGCCAATTTGCGCGATGCGCACGTCAGTGTCTCGACCTGGCGTTGCGGATGTGATCGTCCAAGACCGACACCTCGGGTCCCTTGGGCGCAGCGCCATCGAGAGCTGCAGCCTGGCAGAAGCGGAAGGGGTTTTGCTCGCGGCCATGGCTCATCTGGGTACGTGCCGGACACGGTGCTCTCGGTTCACTTTTGAACGGAACGGCGTGCAGAAGAGACTTACGCAGATTCAGAAGCGAGGACGACGATGGTCCCATGACGACCCTCCGGGACACAGCCGATCTGGTGAAAGCGGCCGATCCCCCGATGGGTCAGGCTCGCGCCGCGGCAATGCCGAGAGCGGCGCATGTGGCACGCTACCGGCCGGATATCGACGGGTTGCGCGCAGTCGCGGTCGCGGGCGTCATCGTCTACCACGCCTTTCCAGGCGTTCTCCCGGGTGGTTATCTCGGTGTCGACGTCTTCTTCGTCATCTCGGGCTACCTCATCACGCAGCTCATCCTGAAGGACATGCATGAGCACCGCTTCAGCATCGCCGAGTTTTACCGGCGGCGTGCCCGGCGCATTCTGCCGGCGCTGCTGGTTGTCCTCGCCGCGTCCGCTCTCTTCGGCTGGTTCGCTCTGCTTCCCGGCGAGCTGGCCCGGCTTGGCAGCTCCATCGCCTGGAGCGCGCCCTTCCTGGCAAACGTCTTCTTTGCGCGAGCGGGCGACATCGGGGGTTACTTCGATCCCGGCTCGGTGCTGACCCCGCTGATCCATTTATGGTCCCTCGGCGTGGAGGAGCAGTTCTATCTGGCGTGGCCCTTGCTGCTGCTCCTCGCCGGCAGGGCTTGCGCGATCCGCTCCACACTCTCGGCCGTCATCGTGACATCACTTGCCTTGAGCTTCTTTACGGGGTGGGTCCGCCCCGAGCAGTCCTTTTATCTGCCCACCTCGCGAGCCTGGGAGCTGGCGAGCGGGGGCATGTTGGCTGCCCTGCGCGCCGACGGGTTGGTTTCCCCGGTCCCGCTGCGATTCAGGTGGCATCCTGCCGGTACGCCGGGCGCGATGTCCGCCGTTGGTTTGGCGCTGATCCTGCTCGGCACCGGGCTGGTGACCTCGGCTCCGCCTCTGTCGGAATTCTGGGCCCTGACCCCGCCGTTCGGTGCCGCTTTGCTGATCGCCGCCGGATCACAGGCGCCCGTCAACCGGTACTTTCTCGCGGGTCGTCCGCTGCTCTTCGTCGGCCGGATCAGTTATCCCCTGTACCTGTGGCATTGGCCGGCCCTCTCATTCGCTCGCATCGTCATGGGCCGCCCATTGACCCACGCGGAGGCGGCGGTGGCGGTCCTCATCGCCGCGGTTGCCGCCTATGCGACCTGCCGCCTGGTCGAAGAGCCGATCCGATTCGGCGCCGCCAGGCAGCGGGCGGTTCCCGTGCTGCTCTGGGCACTTGCGGCAATGGCGATTCTCGGCGTGGGACTGGAGCGGGGATGGGTTACCGGGCGGCTTTCCAATCGGGCGTTCATGGCATGGAAGGCCGCGGCGGGCGATTGGAGCTTTCCGGCGGTGCCGAAGACGAACCACCTGGGGACGATCGCAGTGAGCAGCCGGCGTGGCAAGACGGCTCTCTTCATCGGCGACTCTCATATCCAGCAATACTGGGCCCGCGCCCGCGCGGTCGTCGATACACACCCGCGGTCGGCGCGCTCAGCGCTGTTTGCAACCTACACCGGTTGTCCTCCGCTGCCGGATATCGAGGCCTGGCATCGCGGAGCCGACTGCAGCTCGGCATTCAACAGCGCCATGGCGATGGCGTTGCACCATGACGTGGATACCGTCGTGTTCGGTGCAGCCTGGGAAGATTATTTCATGGGTGAGTTCTCCGGGCGGCGGCGCCCGATGTGGGGTACTCTCGGGGTGTACAGCCATGACGATCCGCTCCGCCGGCGTCTGACGCTCGATTCACCGGGGACGAAGCGCGCGCTCGAGGACTTCGGACGTACGATCTCGCGTCTGAGAGCAAGCGGCCGCCGGGTCTTCATTTTGCTGTCGAATCCAACATCGCCGCACTTCGATCCCCTGTATCTGCTCCCGGCCGCCGCCCGTCTGTCGCTTCGTCTCCCCGACCGGATCGACGTCGGCGATGAGAAGCGTTCCGTCGATGCTCGAGAATTCGAGTCGTACGTGGCGCCACTCATGTCGCGACTGCGGCAAGTCGCGGCGAGAAATGGCGCAATCGTCATTGATCCTCGTGAGGCGCTATGCACGGGAATGACCTGCGCTGCCACGAATGCGCGCGGGATGCCGGTCCATATTGATTCCAATCACCTGACCGCGGCATTCGCGCGGGAGCATGCGACCTTCATCGATAGGGTCCTGCTCGCGCCCGCGGCCTCGGGGGGAGCCCCTTGATGGAACCGGCGGCAATGCCTGATATCGCGGCCGACCCGTTCCGGGAACGCGGGGCGAGGCTCCTGCGCCTGCCGCTGCATCTGCTCGGCGGAA
Organism: Steroidobacteraceae bacterium; assembly: GCA_036000265.1. Classification (GTDB taxonomy): domain Bacteria; phylum Pseudomonadota; class Gammaproteobacteria; order Steroidobacterales; family Steroidobacteraceae; genus 13-2-20CM-66-19. The sequence continues at coordinate 9,023 of DASYGA010000220.1, forward strand.
GATTTGAGTTTCAAACCGGCAGTCGCGAGCTCATGCGCCTGGTGCGTTGGGCGTACGCCAATCTGCCCGCGCATCGGATATCGGCGGTGGTGCCGCGATGCGCGATCAGACTGGTGCTGGGCGTGGGGGCCGCCGCGCGCGCGCCTGACGAGCCGGCTGAGTTGGCGATGCTGTCCGGCCCAGGACTGCTCTGCGGCGCCAGCCCTTCGGCCAGCATGGCCGTCATTTCCGCGCACCAGCGTGCGGGGCTGGTCCTCCTGGAGCGTGACATGCTCCGCTTCCCCTATCATGCGCGCTACGAGCTCATCGAGTTCACGGTCTTCACCCTCGCGGCGCGCGTCCAGGGGCTGATGCCGCTGCATGCCGCCTGCATCGGCAGCAGCCGGCGCGGAATCCTGCTCATCGGGCCGAGCGGCGCCGGCAAGTCGACCGCGGTGCTGCATTGCGCGCTTGCGGGCCTCGACCTCGTATCCGAAGACAGCGTGTTCGTGGCGCCCGAGAGCCTGCTTGCGACCGGGGTCGCCAACTTTCTCCACGTGCGCCGCGAGTCGCTGCGCTTCCTGTCCTCCAGCGACGCGGCGATGCTGCGCCGCTCACCGGTCATCCGCCGCCGCAGCGGCGTGGAGAAGCTCGAGATCGACCTGCGGCAGCGGCGATTTCGTCTCGCGCGCGCGCCGCTCGAAGTGATCGCGGTGGTGGAGCTGACGTCCCGGCCGGCGGGCGCCGGCCCGCCGCTCACCCGGCTCGGGCCGCGCGAATTGCTGCGGCGCTTGCGGGCGAGTCAGCCGTATGCGGCGAGTCAGCCCGGCTGGGAGGCATTCGTGCGCCGAGTCCGCGGCGTGCCCGCCTTCGAGCTGCGCCGTGGACGCCATCCGCGGGAAACCGCAGAAGTGCTGCGGCGACTGCTGGGCGAGGGCACCGGCTCAGGGGCCGAGCGCATTACCCCATGAAACTCGCACTCGTCGTGCCGGGGGGTGTGGATCGCACCGGCGAGTATCGGGTCATCCCGGCGCTGCTTGCGCTCATCGAGCGGTTGGCGATGCGCCATGAAGTGCACGTGTTCGCGCTTCGCCAGGAGCCACATCCGGCGACGTGGACATTGCGCAAGGCGCGAGTGCACAACATAGGTGGCGGAATGACGCGCCTGCGCGCCGTGCAAGCGATCCTCGCGCAGCACCGGCGCGTTTCGGGTTTCGATATCGTGCAGTCGGTGTTCTCGGGTGCCTGCGGCCTCGTGGCCGTTTCGGCGGCGCGCCTGCTCCGCATCCCGAGCCTCGTGCACGTGGCCGGGGGCGAGCCTGTCGACATGCCCGATATCGCGTTCGGTGGGCGCCGCACCTGGCGCGGCCGATGGCAGGAGACCGTGGTGATGGCTGGAGCGACCGGCGTCACCGCGGCGAGCGAGCCGGAGCTCGCGTTGCTCTCGCGCATCGGCGTCGCTGCGCGAAGGGTGCCCCTGGGGGTGGATCACGTCCGCGACTGGCCGGCGCGCGAGCCCGTACCACGCCGGCCGGGCGAGCCTGCAAGGCTGATTCACGTGGCCAGTCTCAACCGGGTGAAAGACCAGCCCACGCTGCTGCGCGCAGTGGCACGGCTCGCGTCGGGACATCCCGAGGTGCGGCTCGACATCGTGGGCGATGACACGCTGGGCGGAGAAATTCAGCGGCTCGCGCTCGCGCTCGGTCTGGCGGAGCGGGTCCGTTTTCATGGGTTTCTCACCCAGCGGCAGCTTCATCCACTGATGCAGCAGGCGCATGTATCCGTCATCTGCTCCCGCCATGAGGCAGGTCCGATGGCAGTGTTGGAAGCCGCGGCCGTGGGTGTCCCGACCGTCGGCACGGCAGTCGGCCACATTGCGGAATGGGCGCCAGATGCCGCGATAGCGGTCCCCATCGGGGACGCCGGGGCGCTCGCGGTGGCAATCGATGGGGTACTGAGGGATGAGCCGCTGCGCCTGCGCCTCGCTCATGCGGCGCGGGTCCGCGCCATGAGCGAGGATGCCGACCACACCGCAGCCTGCTTCGAGACACTGTATTCCGAGCTCCTGCCGCTCATCGCCTCGCCATCACGATGAGGAAGTGATCGCCGAGGCCTCTTAGGATCGGCCAGCTGCCGATGCGCCGGTCCCAACGCCACAGCCGCTCGAGCAGCGCAGGATGACGGTCCTTCATCCAGGTCATGTACGGGGGCGGTGCGAAGAGGCAGAGAGCGCGGCAATGAACCAGTGCGAAATCGGGCGCAAAACTCCGGTAGAGCTCCAGCGGAGTCCAGTAATGCGTCCACACCGTATGCCCGTTCATCCTGACCGGCGTCATGCCGCGCGCGAAACGCACCGCCAGGCGACTCCATTTCGCGCGCGAAGCATAGTAGGCGATTTCCCACGGGCACCAGCGGCCGATTACCGTGAAGACCAGGCGGCCGCCGGTCTTCACGAGCCGCGAGCACTCGCGGGAGACGGGCGCCAGGTCCGGCAGGCAGTTGAGGGGGCCCAGGTTGGAGTAGACGCCATCGAGATCGGAGCTTCCCTCGATCCGCTCGAGCTCATGCGCTCCGATTGCCGCCGTGCGTATCCTGTCGCTCAGGCGCGCGCCTGCCGCGCGTTCGCGGGCTCTCTCGGCCATGCGAGGCGACCAGTCGACCGCGAAGATGCGGTGGCCGCGCTCCGCCATGCGCACGGCATCGAGTCCGGTGCCGCAACCGAGGTCGAGCAGGTGACTCGCCGCCGGAAAGCTCGCATCCAGCCAGCGCCACATCTCCCGGCGCATGTCCTGGATCAGCGCGTTGTTGCCCCTGGGCCCATCGTAGTCGGCGGCGACACTGTCGAAGGCGGCTCGTGTATCGTTGAAGGCGTCCAGCATGTCGGGCGCGTCAATTTGCGCGAGACAGCGCGGCCTGAACTGGCTGCAGAGTCTCCGTGCGGGTGGGGCGGGAGGAGAGCCATTGCAGTATGCGTCGCGCCTGCGATTGCCGGCACCATTGCGGTGCCGCCGACCAGGGTCCCGTTTTGGATGCGACCTCCATCTGCGCACGTTGCTCGCGGCTGGGGAAAACCCGTGAGCCGATATACCGCAGGGCTTGCAGCGGCGAGCGTGCCCAGATGACGCCCGGTATGGGATCGATATAAAGATGCGAGTAGGAAAAGTCGGCCAGTCTCCTCCGGCGTGTGGCCTGGCGCAGCACCCAGGGACAGCCGCGCTCGAGATCGGCGAGCACGCCGGGCGGGATCGCGCCGGGAAGGTAGCGTGCCGCAAGGCTGAGCGGGGGTGCGGCCCACCACAGGCGCCGCTCGCGGCCGTGCAGGCGCTGCAGGTCCTCCCAATCCGCGTCGCTCATGCGGCGCGCGAGGCGTGAGATGTCACAGAGCTGAATCAGCCGCAAGCCACGGCTGGTCATGCTCCCCGCCGCATGCGCCAACACGTGCGCCATCAACGCGGCGGCGCGGGGATACCCGTTGATGCCGGGTCGGGCATGCGGCGGGAAGACGATGTCCGTGAGGTCGGTCCGGGCGAGCGGCAGGCGCTCGCTGATCCTGTGATGCAGGTCGATCTTGATGGGATTTTCGGCGTGCTCGCCGAGTACCGCACGCTGCTCGGCGCTCGGCGGCTCGAACCCCCGATGTTTCCAGGTGGTGCCGGCGTCGCGGTAGCTCAGGGCGAGAAGGACGGCAACCGCGACTTCGGCGTCGGTGGGGTGCACGAGGAGGTCGATGTCCGCCATGGGGCGCTCGCCCGCGGCATATATCCCGGCCATCTGCAGCGCCGCCCCTTTCAGGGCGACCATGGCGATGGCCGCGCTGCGCGAGCGTTCGTCGATCCTCGCCAGGAGCTCTTCGATGCGCTGCTGGCGCAGCAGGGTATGCCGGCGCTGCTCGGCGAGAAAGCTCGCCCAGTGCGGTGGCCCTTGCCAGCGAAGCGTGCCCGCGAGCAGCGGTGATATACCGTGCATGGCCGCCACCGCGGGCGCGAGCCGCCATTCGAGCTCGCTCCAGGCGGGGCGCTCGGCGTCGGCGCACGCGAGCCCGGCGGCGAGCGATTCGGTGACGCGATACAAGCCCACCTGAACTGCGGCGAGCGGCGGCATGGGGTCAGAGTCGGTTGACATGGGTGCTCTCAAGTCAGACCAGCTGCCGGCGACGCGGCGATCGCTGGGCCCGGTGGCGTCAGATTCAGAAAGCTCTCCTGCCGTGCCAGGAGGCGCTTCCAGCGCCGCCGCAGCGAACGCGAGTCCTGAGGGCTCGACACCCCTACCTCCTCGTGCAGGAGGTCGCGTACCTCACGATAGAACGCCGACGTATAGGTCCCCTGGAACATCATGGCGAGCTCGCCACTCGCCTGCCAATGGGTTTTCTCGCCCAGCTGTCCGCTCACGAGCTCGTGGAACTTCGTGCCCGGCAGGGGATAAGCGACGCTGACGCCGATATCGTCAGGACGTGCGGTCTCGATGAGCTCACGTGTAGCGAGAATGTCGGGCAGCTCCTCGCCGAGATAACCCAGCTGGATGAAGAAGCCCGCGCGTATGCCGGCGGCGCCGAGCCTGGCGCGCGCCACGTGAATTTCCGCCACACGGATGCCCTTGCTCATGGCATCGAGCACGCGCTGACTGCCGCTCTCCGCGCCGAGCCACGCTTCCTCGCAACCCGCCTCGCGCAGCGCGGCCGCCATGCGCTCGGTGACGAGATCGGCACGTGTCTGGATGGTGAACGGAATGCCCCCACCCGAGGCGGCAAGCGTGCCGGCGAACTCCCGCACCCAGTCGGCGCGAAAACCGAAGATGTCGTCGGCAAACCAGATGTGGTCGGGAGCGAGGTCGGCCTTGAGGCGCAGCATCTCGGCGGCGACATCGGTCGCGGGACGCTGCAGGTAGCGATTGCCCCAGATCGGCTTCGCGCACCAGGCGCAGCGGAAGGAGCACCCGCGGGAGGCCGCCATGTTGAGGCTGAACCGACCATGAGCGTCGTGCCAGACAGCGCGGTAACGCTCGATGTCGATGAGGTCCCAGGCGGGCGCTGGCAGTGCGCCGCGGGCCGGTGGGATCCGCTTGGGTGCCGTGCGCCCCGAGCTGCAGCCAGTAACGCTGCCGGTCACGCCCGCGACTCCGAGGACGAGGTCTCCGCTGCCGATCGATGGGCGCGCATCGAGGCGTTGCAGCAGGACCTCGAGCGCTTCGATACCTTCCCCGGCGAGGACCGCGTCCGATCCGGCTGCAAGGTAGGCTTCCGGCTCGTCAGTGGCATCGGAGCCGGCGACGATCACCCGAGCCCCCGCGCGCCTGGCTGCTGCGATCATGCGACAGGCGGCGGCGCGCATTCGCGCGAGGCACATCTTGGTCAGGAAGTTGTAGTTGTCCTCGTATAGGAGGACGAGCTGCGGCTCGAGCGCGGCGAGCTTGCGCTCATACTCTCCGATGCCCTCCGCGAGCATCGCGTCGAAGAGATCCACCCGGTGTCCCAGGTCACGAAGACGCGCCGCCACCTGCAGTGTCGCGAGCGGCGGATACGGCTTTGCGCGCTTCCATTGCTTCGGGTCGAGACGGAGGAAATAGGAGTGGCCCAGCAGGATCGACAGCATGAACCCTGTGTGCCTCTCACCGGGCTCCAGGTTCACTGTGAACCGGATCCGCGGCTCGAGGCACCAACATGAATCGATAAACGCGGGAGAGGCCATGATTCCTCGCAGCAAGCATTTCGCGGGTCTGCTCGCACTGGCGCTTCTTCTTGGCGGTCCCGCGTTCGCGGAGCCGTATCTGGCGGTTCGCTACGGTTTGAAATGTGAGACCTGCCACGTCAATCCGACCGGCGGCGGGCTGCGCAGCGATTTCGGCGATGTGTTCCTCCAGACACAGCTGCCGGCCCATCCCATCCGCGGGAACTGGGGATTGTGGACGGGCGAAGTGACGAAATGGCTGCGGCTGGGCGGGGATTTGCGCTATGACGCCAATTTCACGGACACGCCGCACGCGGCGAACACCCATCAGCTCGCGGTTCAGCAGGGACGGCTGTATGGCGAGGCGCAAGTCATTCCCAACCGGCTCATCTTCTATGCCGATGCGCAGGTGACGCCCGGGGCCGCTACCGATCATGAGGCCTATGCCATCTACTGGTCGGCGTCCCACGACTGGTACGTCAAGGCAGGGAAGATGTATCTGCCCTTCGGGTTTCGTCTCGAGGACCAGACCGCATTCGTCTATGCCGTCAGCCTCACCAATATGTACTCCCCGGACAATGGCGTGGAGCTCGGCTGGATGCGGGATCACTGGGACACGCAGCTCACCGTGAGCCAGGGCACCTTTGCGGGCGGTCTTCCCTCGGGCGGTGGCAGGGAGTACGGGTTGCAGGCGAGCTATGTCGAATCGTGGTGGCGGCTCGGCGTGGCGGCCAATGATGACGATGCAACGTACGGGAGACGCAGGATCCTCGGCGTGTTCGGCGGTATGCGCACCGGCCCGGTGGAATGGCTCGCAGAGGTGGACACCGTCGAGAACAAATTTGCGACGCCCGCGTCCACACAGGCGGCCGCGCTCCTCGAGGCGGACTGGCTCATCGCCCCCGGAAACAATCTCAAGGTCACGTTCGAGCCTTACGATCCCGATCGGAACGTTGCCGGCAACGGCGAGAGCCGGTGGAGTCTGGTATACGAGCTGACGCCGGTGCAGTTCGTGCAGATACGAGCGGGTCTACGCGACTACAACGGACCGCGCGGCATCGCCGCCGAGAACCAGAGTCTTTGGTTCATCCAGCTCCACGGATTCTTCTGACCGCGAGGAGGAGCGGTCAGCGGCAGGAATTCGTGCAGCGGCTGAGTTTCAGCGCAGCGGTGGGGGTGGTCCGCCGCGGCAATTGGCCCGAGCCAGTGCGTCGGCCAGCGCCGCGCAGGCATTTACCGAGGTCAGCACGCCCGCGGGGGTGGTGAACTGCCGTGAGCTACGGGTGAGGATCTGCTCGACTTGCGGACCGGGAAGCCGCCTTCCGTCGGCGAGGAGGAGCGCCACGATCCCGGTCACCTCGGCCGTCGCCAGCGAGGTTCCGGAAGCGAAGTCATAATTGCCGTCAGGCACCAGCGTCAGGATTCCGTTCCCGGGGGCGAGTAGGTGCCGGGAGCTGGTGCCCGCGTCCTCCGCTGATTGCACGGCAAGCACTCCAGGCACATCAACAGGAAAGGAGTTGGTTATTCCGCTCCCTGCGGGCGGGACCGCGCCGACATAAATGATGCCTTGCCGCATGCCGAAGCGAACGAGGCGCGCGAGCAGCGGGTCCGGTGGCCCGGCGAGGCTCAGGTTGACAACGTCGGCATGAGCGGTGATGACGGCCTGCAGCGCCTGGGCCAGCGTGAAGCTGTCGCAAGCCGCCTCAGCGGCATTCTCCCGCACCGGCCAGCACGCCTTCAGAGCCAGCAGGCGCGACTGCGGGGCCACACCCAGTAGACCTTGTCCGCCATCGGCGGTGGCTGCGATCACGCCGGCGACTTGCGTACCGTGTCGGTCGGCGGTGAAGTGATCATCGTTGCGGGCAACGAAGTCGAGCCGTGCGGAAACGCGGCCCTGGAGGTCGGGGTGGCGGTAATCCACGCCCGTATCGATGATGGCGATCCGAACGGTGGCGCCCTGCGAGAGCCGATGTGCCTGAAGCACGCCGAGCTCCCTCAGATTGCTTTGCAGCGGAAGGTAGGTGCGCCGGTTGGAAGTGGAGTGTGGCGCGACGGAGCCAGCGCTCGTGGCGGAATCGGTTTCGGTCGCGAATTCGTTGAGCGGCTGCACCGATTCGACGCGCGAGTCACGCTCGAGCCGAGCGATCAACGTGGAGCGCGGCATGAGGTCCGGCACCTGCGCCACGATGCAGTTCACTCGCAGGGTTTCGATCGGCCACGCCGACACTTCCCGCAGCTTGTAGTCGCGCTCCAGTGAGCGGGTGACCGCGCGCGCAAAGGGGCCGACTCCGTACGCCCCACCGGCGGCATACCCTCGTGGCGTCGAGCCTGGCGTTGGGAGCGCGGGTGGAGACTCGTTGCGCACCGTAATCACCACGAAGCGCCCCGGGTCGGCTCTCGCCTGCGGCGGCAGCTCCGGTGCACGCAGAGCGTCCTGCCGCAGAGCGCAGCCGGCCATCAGCCCGAGTGCGGCGAGCGTGACGAGTCTCGGCGCCACCGTCCCCACGTCAGCGCACGCCGTGCTGCACCGGCTCCGCGAAGAGAACTGCCGGGTTGGCCCGCAGGGCGGCGATCCGCCTCTCGAGCGCCGCAGAAGAGGCCGGTGCCGGGTTGAATCCCAGGGTGTAGACGTCTCCATCCGCCGGGCCGTCGATGATGTGCGCGCCGGCGCCTTGCAGCACGCCCTGCAGCGACCCTATGGATAAATCCGTTCTGAACAGAATACGCACTCGCGGCCCGGAGTCGTAGGAGGGCGAGGCAGACGTGAGTGTCCTGTAGGCGCCGCCGTGCACGACATCGGACGAGTGCCACATCCATGCGCCCGCCCCGATCGCGAACGCCTGCAATATCACCGCCGCGGCCAGCCAGCGTACTGCCGGCGGGGCTTGTCGGAGTACGGGTGTTGCCAGCCACGGGCGGCGACCCGCGGCCTGCGGACGCGGCTCATGCTCGGCGCCGGGATTCTGCAAGCGCGCGAGCAGCTTCTGATAGGAGGATTCCGCCGCAAACACGAGCGGTCCGTCGGCCCGCATTGCCTGGCAGACCCGCAGCTGCTCCTCGTAATCCCGGCCGCACTGGGGGCAGGTCGCAATATGCTCGCGCAGCTCCGGCTCCGCTTCCGCGGGCAGCGAGCCGTTGGCGAGCCAGGGAATGACGAGCTCGGCTCGAGTGTGCAGTGCGGAGCGCTTGGTGGGCAGTTTCACTTGGAATCTCCGCTGTAGTCCGGGCCTGCCAGATGGGTGAGGAGGGCCTTCAGCTTGCGCCGCGCGTGGAACATGCGGGTTTTCACGGTGTTGACCGGACACTCCATGATGGATGCGATCTCCTCGCACGAGTGGCCGACGTGGTAGGCGAGCTCGATGACCGTCCGCTGCTCGAGCGGCAGCCGCTGCAGCGCCACATCCAGCCACTCGGCGATCTCTTCCCGCTGCGCGGGCTCCTCGGTCCCGACTGCCGCCTCGATGTCGGTGTCCGCGAGCGGCGGGCCCGCATAGCGCAGCGTCTTCAGGCCGCGGCGGTAGGCGATACCCATGATCCAGGTGGACACGCGCGAGGCGCCCCGAAAGTCGCCGGCGTGTTGCCAGATGACCCAGAAGGTATCGTTGATGATCTCCTCGGTGAGCTCGTACCGGGTGGTCAGCCGCATCAGAAACCTCGCCAGCCGCCGATGATAGAGGAGGTAGAGCTCCTTCATCGCGGGGGCGTCGCGCCCGGCGATCAGGGCGAGGAGGGCCCGCTCCCGCTCCTCGGCCGTGCAACCGCCTGTGGGTCTTGAGCTTTTCTCGGCCGGCATGATGGCTATCTCTGGCTGGTGCGCTGCCGCCGCGAGGCGAAAGGCAAGCGTGCGTATGTACCCTGCTCGTTGCCCCGGGGTTCATGATCGCCGCTTCAGAATCTCCACAGGAGCGTCGCGGAGACTCGCCCGCCCGCCGAGTCCTGCCCGAAGAGGCGCACGGCGCGGTCGGCGGTGTGGAAGTAGCCGACGTCGAGCTCCCAGGATTGCGCCAAGTGGGTGAGTCCCAGGCTCCAGAAGCCGTATCCCGTGCCGAAGGGGTCGGCCATCCGATCGTAGCCCGCCCCGGCGGTGAGCGATAGCCAGGAGGCGAGCGGCTGGCGCCATTCGGCGCCGTAGGCGAAGGCGCTGCGGTTCTGCTCGGTCGCGAACGACCCTTCATAGAGATCATACTGCAGCGCATCGGGTGTCCAGGCGAGGGTCAGGTATAGCCGGTCCCAGAGGCTCCAGCTCATCCCGAGCTGATCGTAGTCGTAGCGTGCCCCGGAGAGATGGGGGTTGTCGTAGCCGCCGCCCGGGAAGGCATACCGGGTGTAGGTCAGGGTGACACCCAGATTCCTGGTCAGCGCCAGACTGTACCCCGCATAGAGATCGAGCTCCTTGGCGCCGCCACACCGGCTCGAGCTCAAGCCCGCCGATCCCCACACCCCGGCGAACGCGGCCCAATAGGATGCGCCGCGCTCACGTACGTGCACGTCCGCTTGCGCGGCCGGATGGCCGCACGTCTGCGACACACCCCGATAGATATCATCCGCGGTGAGCGCCACGGAGCCGCCAGCATCTACGCCGGCCGCGCAGACCGCCGGCCTGAGCGCCCACAAACACGAGGCGGCGAGCGCCGCGGACTCGAAAGCACGCATGGACGCGCATCTTGCACCGTTTCCGCAGTTGTGCCCAGTGCGGGCAGTGAACCTGCTGCTACCCGCTCAGACACCTACTGCTGAAACCTGGTCACCGTGAGAAACCTCATGTGTCGCAGCAGCTCGAGCCCGTCAGCGGGCGCAGTCGGACTTCTAACCGTTTTGCTCGCTGGTTGCGGCGGCGGGGGTGGCGGCTACGGAGCGGGCGGCGGCAGTAGCTCCCCGAAGCCGAGTGTCATCTT
>DASYGA010000360.1:0-10507 GCA_036000265.1 Steroidobacteraceae bacterium
ACTGCCGCGATTGTTACTGCTGCGGCAGTTATTTTTTCTCACTTTCGCAATGACTTTGTCAAGAATTGTTAACGCATGCGCCACCGGCGTGCTGCTCGCCGCGATCGCCGCATCGCTCGCCGGCTGCGGCTCATCGGGCAAGGGAGCTGCCGAAGCGGCCCCGCCCACGCCGCCACCGGTGACGGTGCTGGCGGTGGAACCGCAGGACGTTCCGCTGACCAGCAGCTTCACCGGCCGCCTGTCGGCTTTTCGCGAGGCGAACGTGCTCGCCCGCGTGTCGGGTGTACTGTTGAAGCGCCTCTACCGCGAAGGCACCGAGGTGAAGGCCGGGCAGCCGCTCTTTCGGATCGATGCGGCACCCTACAAGGCGGCGCTCGATGCCGCGCTCGCCGCGCTCGCACAAGCGCAGGCGAATGCAACCAACGCTCACGCCAACGCCCAGCGCGATCGCGATCTCATTTCCAGCCACCTCGTCTCGCAGCAGCAGCTCGACACCGACGAGGCGGCCGAGCGCTCCACGGCAGCTGCCGTCAAACAGGCCGAGGCCAACGCCGAATCCGCGCGCATCAATCTCGGCTACACCAACGTCACCTCGCCGATCAGCGGCATCGCGGGCGAGCAGCAGGTGACGGAGGGCGCGCTGGTCGGCCAGGGGACCCCGACACTGCTCACCACCGTCGACCAGATCGACCCGATCTACGTCAACTTCGACGAGCCCGCTGCGCAGATCGAGCAGCTCTCGAGCCAGGAGCAGTCGGGCCGCGTCGCGATCGCGAGCGGCAGCACGGCGAAGGTACAGCTCACTCTCCCGGACGGCACGCCCTATGGCATTCCGGGGCTGCTCGACTTTCACGCCGCCACCGTCAATCCAAGCACGGGCACGGCGGCGCTGCGCGGCCTCCTTCCCAATCCCGACCACGCCCTTCTGCCCGGCATGTATGTCGACCTTCGCCTGACAGTCGGCCTCGCACGGCACGCTTTCCTCGTGCCGCAGGCTGCGCTGCAGCGTGATGCTCAGGGTGCCTATGTCCTGACGGTGGGCACCGACGATACGGTCCTGGAGAAGCGTGTGCAGACCGAAGGAGCCTCCGGTATCAACTGGATCGTCTCGAGCGGGCTGCAGCCGGGCGACCGGATCATCGTCGCCGGCATCCAGGACGCACATCCCGGCGCGAAGGTCGCCGCCAGCGAAGAGCCTGCGGCCCCCGCCAAGGCGGCCGCCACCGGAGGCGTACTGCCCACGGCCGGGGCAAGCCGCGTGGCGGCCGCGGGCCCGAATCGCTAGGAGCTGCGAGTGCCGCAGTTTTTCATCGACCGGCCGGTCTTTGCCTGGGTCATCGCGCTGCTCGTGATGTTGCTGGGCGGGATCGCGCTGTCGCGGCTGCCGAGCGATTCGTACCCTGACATCGCGCCACCTCAGGTCGTCGTCAGCGCGGGTTATCCGGGCGCGAACGCCAGCACGGTAGAGACCACCGTCACCCAGGTCATCGAGCAGCAGCTCACCGGCATCGACCATCTGCTCTACTTCACTGCGCAATCGAGCTTCGGCGAGTCGCAGATCACCCTGACGTTCGACACCGGCACGGATCCCGACATCGCGGCGGTGCAGACCCAGAACCGGGTCGCGCTCGCCGATCCCCTGCTCCCTGCGGAGGTGACGCAGCAGGGCATTCATGTCTTCAAGGCGAGCACCGGATTCCTGGCGGCCATCGCGCTGCGCTCCGGTCCGGGCGGCCCGGATGCCGCGCAACTCAATCATCTGGTCGCCTCGCGTGTGCTCGATCCCATTCAGCGCATCAGCGGCGTCGGCTCGGCCAACCTCTTCGGGTCGGATTTCGCCATGCGGATCTGGCTCAACCCCGACAAGCTGCATGCTTACGGGCTCTCGGCCGCCGATGCGCTCGCCGCCGTGAAGGGACAGAACATCCAGATCGCCTCCGGCTCGATCGGCGCGGCGCCGGCAGTGGAGGGGCAGGAGACCACCGCCACGGTCACCACCCAGGGGCAATTCAACTCGGTGCAACAGTTCCGCAACATCCTGCTGCGCACCGCACCCAACGGCACCTCGGTGCGGCTCGGCGATGTGGCGACCATCGGCCTCGGAATGCAGGACTACGGGTTCGCCACCACGGTGAACGCGACCCCGGTCGCCGCCTTCGGCATCCAGGCGCTGCCGGGCGCCAATGCGCTGGCAGTCATGAAGGCCATCAACGCGGAAATGGCGAAGCTGCAGACGACCTTTCCGCCGGGCGTCACCTGGTTCACCCCGGTCGATCAGACGCTCTTCATCAAAGCCGCCATCCATGATGTGATGATCACGCTGCTCGAGGCGATCGGCCTCGTCTTCATCGTGATGCTGGTGTTCCTGCAGAGTTTTCGCGCCACGATCATCCCGATGCTGGTCGTGCCCACCGCGCTGCTGGGCGCGCTGATCGGGGTGTATGCGCTCGGCTACTCGATCAATCAGCTCACGCTGTTCGCGATGGTGCTCGCGATCGGCATCGTCGTCGATGATGCCATCGTGGTGGTCGAGGCGGTCGACCGGATCATGCACGAGGAGCATCTTTCCGCCAAGGAGGCTGCGCGCAAGGCGATGCGGCAGATCAGCGGCGCGATCGTCGCGATCACGCTGGTGCTCGCCGCGGTATTCATCCCGAGCGCCATGCAGACCGGCAGCACCGGCGTCATATATCGGCAGTTCGCGCTCACGATTGCCCTCTCGATGCTGTTCTCCGCCTTCTTCGCGCTCTCCTGGACGCCCTCGCTCTGCGCCACGCTGCTGCGGCCGGAGCACCTGAAGGCGAACATCGTGTTCCGGGCATTCAACAGGGCTTTCGAGGGCACGCGCGCCGCGTACGTCAGGCGGGTATTCCAGTCCGTATCGCACCTGCCGCGTTGGCTCGCCGGTTACGCGGTCGTGCTGGTGATCGGCGTGTTCCTCTTCATGCGACTGCCCGGCAGCTTCGTTCCGGAGGAGGACCAGAGCGACGTCATGGCGAGCGTGGAGCTCCCGGCAGGCGCGACCCTGAAACGCACAGAGCAGGTGCTGCAACAGGTCTATCACATCCTCATCGGCGATCACGCGGCGCACGATGTGTTCCAGGTGGCCGGCTCCGGCTTCGGCGGCAACGCGGAGAATACCGGACGCGCCTTCATCCACCTCATTCCCTGGGATCAGCGCAGTCAGACCGCCGATCAGTTCGTCAATTGGGCAAATTCGGCCGTCAAGAGGCAGATTCATAACGCCCAGGTGGTCGTAACGAACCGGCCGGCAATCCGCGGGCTTGGCCAGTTCAGCGGCTTCGACTTCTACCTCGAGGATCGAGGCGGGCTGGGACGTGGCGCCCTGACGCAGGCGCAGGATACACTGCTCTCGAAGTCCGCCAACGATCCGGTCCTCTCCGAGGTGCGCATCAACGGGCTGGCCCCGCAGCCGCAGCTGCTGCTGACCGTCGATCGGGTGCAGGCGCAATCGATGGGCGTCTCGGTCACCGACGCCTACACGGCCCTGCAGCTCATGCTCGCCCCGGTGTTCGCCAACGACTTCATCTATGACGGCCGCGTGCTGCAGGTGCTGCTGCAGGCCGACGCCAGTTACCGGATGGGGCCGAGCGACCTGCAGCACTATTACCTGGCCGGCAACAACAACACCATGGTGCCGCTGTCGGACTTCGTAAAGACGAAGTGGGTCATCGCGCCACCCTCGCTGACGCGCTATAACGGCTACCCGGCGGTGGAGGTCGTCGGATCCGCGAAATCCGGCTACAGCTCCGGCCAGGCGATGAGCGAGATGGAGCGGCTGGTCAACAACTATCTGCCGCACGGATTCGGATACGACTGGGCGGGCGAGTCGCTGCAGGAGCTGGTCTCCGCCGCGCAGGCGCCGGCGCTCTTCAGTCTCTCCATCCTGGTCGTGTATCTCGCGCTCGCGGCGCTCTACGAGAGCTGGAGCATTCCCGCCTCGGTGCTGTTTGCGGTCCCGGTAGGCCTCATCGGCAGCACGCTCGCGACACTCGTCCGCGGGCTGCCGGACGATGTCTACTTCAAGGTGGGTCTCATCACCATCATCGGCCTGACCGCCAAGAATGCGATCCTGATCGTCGAGTTCGCGGTCACCGAGCAGCGCAACGGGCGCAGCCTGCACAATGCCGTGCTGGAGGCCGCGAGATTGCGCTTCCGGCCCATCATCATGACCTCATTCGCGTTCATCCTCGGCGTGTTCCCGCTGGTGGTGTCGACGGGTGCCGGTGCCAACGGCAGGCACGACATCGGCACCTGCGTCGTGGGTGGCATGTTTACCGCAGCTGTGCTCGGCGTTCTTCTCATCCCCGTATGCTATGTAGCGGTACGGCGCCTGCTGGGTGACGTGCTGGACCAGCCCGGCCGCAGCGAAGTCAGTCCACCCCCCGCCGAAAATCCTTAGTCCACCAGGTCCGCTAGCCGAGCCATTTCCAGATGGCATAGGCCGGTAACCCCGCGGCAATGGTGAGCAGCGTGATCCCGGTATCCCGGGGATCGGTGACGAGCGCGTTGCCGATCAGGACCAGAGAGGCCAGCAGGAACAACGCCGGCAGCACCGGGTAACCCCACACCCGGTAGGGCCGCGGCAGCTCCGGCCGCTTGTGCCGCAACACGTATACGCCCGCGACACAGAGCGCGTAGAACGGCCACTCGCCGAGCACGAACCGGTCGGCGAGCTGCGCGAAATCGTTCTGCAGCACGTACGCGCACCCGAGGGCCGCGGAGAGGCCGATCGCGATCGAAGGACTCTTGAACCGGGGCGACACCCTGGCCACGGGACGGAAGAAGAGCCCGCGATCGGCCATGCCGTAGATGATCCTGGGATCGGTCATCATCGAGCCGTTCAGGCCGCTGAACGTGGATACCAGCACCAGACCGGCCACCAGGGCCGCCCCCGCGCTGCCGATCGCGGGGATGTGCGCGGCAGCGGTCGCCGCGACCAGCGGCGAGCTTGCCATCTGCGTGGCCGACAATGCATGCCAGAAGCCGAGGTTGAGCAGCACGTACACGAGCACCACGCACACGGTGCCGAGGACCAGGCCGACGGGCAGGGTCGTCTGCGGCCGCGAGACCTCGCCTCCCACCGATGTGAGGTTCGACCAGCCGTCGTAGGTCCACAGCACCGGGATCAGCGCACTCGCGAGCAATGAAAGGTTGGCCGCATGCGGCGCGGGCGCCGGCAGAGGCACCGTTGCCGGTGCACGCACGGCGGTGAAGGCCAGCAGCCCCAACACGATCACGGCCAGGAATTTCGCGGCGGTCGTGATGTTCATGACAGCGGAGGCCCGCCGCAAGCCCATGTAGTTGATGGCGGCGAGCAACGCGATGGTGAGCGCTGCGACGTAGTGCACGCCCGACGCCGAGATCGGCAGGAAGTACCCGAGGTATTCGGCGAAGATCGTGGAGGTAGCCCCGAGGGCGGCCGGGGTGATCACCATCAGACACGCCCAACCGTAGAGAAACGCCGGCACTGGCCCGTAGCTCTCGAGCAGATAGGCGAAGATGCCACCCGAACGCGGCAGCGCCGCGCCGAGCTCCGCCACCGAGAGCGCGCCGCAAAGGCTGATCAGACCGCCGAGCAGCCAGCAGAGCATCGCCGGGCCCGGAGTGTGCAGTTGCGCCGCCACGATGGCCGGCACGCGGAAAATGCCGCTGCCAATCGTGACGCCGACGACCACCGCCGTGGCGCCCCAAGGGCCCAGCGAGCGCGGCATCCGCTCTCCCCACGGGTCGGCGGCGGGAGAATTCTGATCGGGCTTGTCGATGGCGCGTGCCTGCAGCTGTCTGAAGCGCCGCATTATAGTGAGCCTGCGGACCCTTAAAGACCTTTCAGGGAAGCCCCGTCCGGGCCGGCGTATACTGGTGCCGAGCGGCCGTACAAATGAAGGTTCTGATAGTCGAAGACCAGCAGCGCCTCGCGCAACTCCTCAAGCAGGGGCTCACGGAGCGCTCGTACACGGTCGCCTGCGCCCGCACCTGCGCCGAGGCGCGCGATGCGCTCTGCGAGACCGCCTACGACCTCATCATCCTCGATCTGGGTCTGCCCGACGGCGACGGCCTCGATCTGCTGCGCGAGTGGCGCAAGAGCGGCTTCAAGGAGCCGGTGCTGATCCTGAGCGCCCGCGATGCGGTGCAGGACCGCGTCAAGGGCCTCGACCTCGGCGCCGACGATTATCTCTCCAAGCCCTTCAGCTTCGAGGAATTGCTCGCGCGCGTGCGCTCGCAGCTGCGCCGCCAGTCCGAGGTCAAGGAGACAGTGCTCGAGTACCGCGGCATCAAGCTCGATCTGTTGAGCCACACCGCGCACCTCAACGGCCAGCCGGTGGAGCTCACGCGGCGCGAGTTCGCGCTGCTCGAGATCTTCATGCAGAACCCCGGGCGCATCCTCACGCGCACCTTGATCTCGGAAAAGATCTGGGCCTCGCACTACGATGTCGATACCAACCTGCTGGATGTCTACATGAGCAGGTTGCGCGCGAAGCTCGAGAAGAGCCAGGAGAAGCCGCTCTTCAAGACGGTGCGCGGCGTCGGCTATCAGCTTTTGTGATGCGCTCGATCAGCACGCGCCTCGCGGCCTGGTATGCCCTGGCGGCGACGGTAACCCTGGCGTGTCTCTTCGTCGTCGGCTACCAGCTTCTGGAGAGCTATCTCATCCACGGGCTGGACCTCCTCAATACTTCGGAGTTCGAGCAGCTGCGGGCGCGGCTGGGCCCCGACTACCGGTCCCTCACTCTGGACATCGTCAATCAGCGCATTCGTACCACCACCGAGTACGCGTCGGTACTCTTTTATTTCGATGTGAATATTCCCAAGCGCGGCACGGTGTTCTACTCATCCAACCTGCACGGCCGCGCGATTCCAGACGTCCCGAAGAAGCACCGCTACGACACCGCGGTTCCCGGCATAGGTCCGCTGCGGGTGGCGGAGTTCATCCTGCCACCGTTCGACGTCACCATTGCAACCTCCTCCGCCCAGGTGCGGAAGGTGATGGACGGATACGTGGAGGTCTGCTCGGGATTGCTCGCAGCCATGCTTGCCGTCAGCACCGTCATCGGCATCGTCCTGAGCAGGCTGGCGCTGCGGCCGGTGCGCCTCATCCGCGAGACCGCCAACCGCATCGGCTCCGACAATCTGAGCGAGCGCATTCCCGTCTCGGGCGTGCGCGACGAGATCTCCGAGCTCGCGCGGCTCCTCAACCAGATGTTCGACCGCCTGGAGTCCTCGTTCAAGCAGGTCCGCCGCTTCGCGGCGGAAGCCTCGCACGAGCTGAAGACGCCGCTGTCCCTCATCCGCCTGCAGGCCGAGAAGCTCCTCGTCACCGGCAATCTGTCAGCCGCCCACGAGGAAGCCGTGCAGATGCAGCTGGAGGAGCTGGCGCGCCTCAACAGCATCATCGAGGAATTGCTCTTTCTCTCGCGTGCGGAGGCGCGCGCCATAACCTTGCAGCTGAAGGCGCAGGATCCCGCCCGCTTCCTCCACGCCTTTGCGCAGGATGCGCGCGTACTCGCCGAGCATCACGGGCGCAGCTTCGTGCTCGCGAGCGAGCGGGAAGGCATCGTCGCATTCGACACGCAACGCATCCGGCAGGTGCTCCTCAACCTGCTCGCCAATGCCGTCGATGCCTCGCCGCGCGAGGGCCTCATCACCCTGCGCTCGACGTTTACGCCCGGCATCTGGCAGGTCAGCGTGGAGGATCAGGGACCCGGCGTTCCGCCGAGCGAGCGCGAACGGATCTTCGAGCGCTTCGTGCGCCTCGGCGATCGCGGCGGTGACGAGCGCGGCAGCGGCCTCGGCCTCGCCATCTGCCGCAGCATCATCGCGCTGCATCGCGGCCGCATCTGGGCGGAAGCCGCCGCCGGCGCGCATGGCCTGAAGGTGCTGTTCGAGATTCCGGCGACGGACCTTCTCCTCGCGGCAGGCGCCGCGGGCTCGCCCGCCGGCACCGTGCCGGCGGTGACCGATCTCGCCTGAATCCGTTTCCCCGGGGGGCTTCGTCCAGCGCCGAGATCTTAAAGGCGCTCGCTCAATACCAGCGCGCGAAGGCCAGCAGGGTCAGAGTCACGACGATCGCGCCGCCGATGCGGATCGCGATCTGCGCGAAGGGCATGAGCTGCATGCGCTCGGCCGCAGTCAGGATGGCCACACCCCCGGTGCCCCCCTGTCCGGCGTGAGTGGCGTTCACGATCGCCGCCTCGATCGGATACAGATTCACCTTGCGCCCCGCCCAGAATCCCACCGCGATCAGGGTCACCACCGTCGCCGCGATGGTGATCAAGTCCGCGGGCGCCAGCGCCGAGATCAGCTTGTCCCACGGCGTCATGGCGACACCGACCATGAAGAGCAGCGGATAGGTACCCACTTTGGCGAACAACTGGAACACCACGTCCGCTCCGAGCTCCAGCCGGCGCGTGACCGACCAGCCGAGCTTCATCGCGACGGCAAGCGCCAGCATCACAACGGGTGCAGGCCACTTCCAGAGGACGAAGGTCAGCTCTCCCACCAGGTACAGGGTCACCGCCGTCACCGCGCCGGCGGCAATGGTCATCACGTCGACCTGCGGTGTCGGCTCGCCCTTCTTCAGCAGCTCATGCATCTGCTCGCCGGGCTGCAGCCTCCCCTCGCCCGACCATTGCGGCTTGCGCTTGCCCAGCCAGTTCAGCCCACCGGCGATCAGCACGGAGAAGAAGCTGCCAATCATCACCGGCGGCAGTACCTGCGCAAACTGGCCGCCGAATCCCTGATGCAGCACACCGGCATATCCGAGCGATAGCGGCACCGCCCCATCGCCCACGCCCCCGGCCATGACAGGCAGGACCACGTAGAACAGGGCGTGCTTCATTCCCAGGCCGAGAGCCGTGCCCACGGCGGCACCGACGATGACCGCCGCCACGGTGCCGGCGGCAAGCGGCGCGATGATCTTCACGAATCCGCGGATCAGCACCGTCCGGTCCATCCCGAAGACACTGCCGACAATGATCGCCGCGATGTACAGGAAGAGGTAGTTCGAGTCCTTGGTGAATCGCGTAACCGAGGTCACCAGATCGGTCGGCAGCACGTGGTAATACGTGAGCGCCGACGGCAGAAAGGTCGCCACGATCACCGCCCCGCCCACCGTGCGCAGGCCCGGGATGCGATGGCCGATCTCCGCGCAGATGAACGAGAGCAGCATCGTGAGGCCGATCATCATCGGCAGGTCCGCCGCCACCGCGCCGTGGCTGACGAAGTACCACAGCACGCCCGCGAGCACGACGGCCACAGGCACCGGCACGGCCCCGATGCGCCAGTCCATGAGCCGCTGCCATACCCGTGCCCAACGCGGAGGCTCGACGCCCGAAGGGGGGGCGACGCTTGCGTTGCGCTCCCCCGTGCTCAGCTCATTCGTACCGGACATATTCGGTCCAGTATAGTTCCTCGCGGCTTCCGCGGTCACCCCGCCGCTCCTGCGGGTCTCAGAACGACACCGTCAGATCGCCGTAAACCTCCCGCTCGATCGGCGAGTAGGTACCGATGTCCGTGGTCAGGAACGCGTTCGAGAAGGCGTTCGGGAAATATGGCGGCGACGCGTTGTTGATGTCGTTGACGCCGATCGCCGCCATCAGCTTCTTGCCGCTGCCCTCGCCGCCGAACTCCCAGGTATATGCGCCGCGCAGATCGAAGGAGCTGTAGTGCGGCACCCGCACGAGCACCGGACCCGTTCCGCCAGCGCCGGCATCGTTGACGGAGGAAATGTAGGTGTTGGCAAGCGTGATGTCGAGGCGCTGGTATGACCAGTCGAGCGTCGAGTAGAAGCGATACTTCGGCAATGTGCCGGCGAACACGCCGAGGTTGCTGGCATTGCCGGCGTACTGGATGGGCTTATCCCCCAAGCCGTCCGAGAACTTGTATGAATCGAATGCCATGGCGTTCGTCGACAAGGTCCAGGTGCCGTATCGGCTCCACGGCAGGATGTACATCGCCGAGAGGTTCCAGGATCGCTCTCTCAGCACGGCTAGATTCGTGAACCGGTCCTCGACGTAGATGTTCTGGAGGTTCGCGGGATTCGCCGCCAGATAGGACTTCAGGGCGCCGGGCGTGGTGAACGGATTCGTGCCCCCGAAGTTGACGAAGTTCCCCACCCCGAGGTTGTTGAAGAACGGCGAAGCCGAGCCCAGGTTGTTGACGGAGTTGAAAATATTGTTGAAGCCGATTCCGCCCGCGAAGCCGTACAGGTTGATCGAGGAGAAGTCCGCGTCCACCCTCAGCCCGCTGACGAGCTTCGGCCGAAACGTGAAGCCGATCGAGCGGGAGACCGCCACCGCGGATTTCAACCCTGGATTGTTGCCGTCTTCGCCGTTGAAGGTAAGGGTATTCAGTGCCGGCTGGCCGAACACACCCGGGCCGGCCGGGATCTTGCCGGTGACCTGGCGTGTGTCGAACGGCCCGTAGGCCTGAAACAGCGGCGCTGCGACGAAGGACTTCGTGTAGTTGCCATTGATGGCGAACTGGC
>DASYGA010000397.1:0-10699 GCA_036000265.1 Steroidobacteraceae bacterium
CAGCATCCCGCCGGTCGTGGCCGCCGTGGGGCTGCGGGTCATCGATCTGCTCGAGCACTCGCCGGAGCTGCGCATCCAGCTCCATCAGAACGCGCTTCATTTCCGCGCGGGGCTCACCAAGCTCGGGTTCGACCTGAAGCCCGGCGAGCACCCCATCATCCCCGTGATGCTGGGTGATGCCGCCCTCGCCGGCCGCATGGCCGACCGCCTGCTCGAGCGCGGCGTATATGTGATCGGCTTTTCCTTTCCCGTCGTGCCAAAGGGCCAGGCGCGCATCCGCACGCAAATGTCGGCGGCGCTTACCCGCGAGCAATTGGACAAGGCCATCGAGGCATTCGGTGCCGTCGGCAAAGAGCTCGGCGTCATAAAATGAGCGTGCCCAGCAACGGCGCACCACGAGGTTGATCCCTTGAAAGCATTGGTCAAGAAAGAAGCCGCCCCTGGCATCTGGCTGGACGAGGTGCCGGAGCCCAAGGTCGGCCACAACGATGTCCTCATCGAGATCGGCAAGACCGCGATCTGCGGCACCGACATGCACATCTACAACTGGGACGCGTGGGCGCGGAAGACCATTCCGGTGCCGATGGCGGTCGGACACGAGTACTCGGGACGTGTCGTGGACGTCGGGTCCGAGGTCAGGGGCTTCAAGGCCGGTGATCGAGTCTCCGGCGAAGGCCACATCACCTGCGGCTATTGCCGCAACTGCCGCGCGGGACGCAGGCATCTGTGCCGCAACACCGTGGGCGTAGGCGTGAACCGCCCGGGCGCGTTCGCCCAGTACCTCGCCATCCCCGCCGACAACGCCTTCAAGCTGCCGGACTCCATCGACGACGATGTTGCCTCGATCCTCGACCCCTTCGGCAACGCGACGCACACCGCCCTCGCCTTCAACATGGTCGGCGAGGATGTGCTGATCACTGGCGCCGGACCCATCGGCGTCATGGCTGTAGCGATCGCTCGCTTCGTCGGCGCGCGCCATGTCGTGATCACCGATGTCAACGACTACCGGCTGGACCTTGCGCGCAAGATGGGCGCCACGCGCGCCATCAACGTGCAGAAGGAGTCGCTCGATCAGACCATGAAGGACCTCGGCATGCAGGAAGGCTTCGACATCGGCCTGGAGATGTCGGGCAACGCCGCCGCGTTCCGCGACATGCTGCGCACCATGCACCACGGCGGCTCGATTGCAATCCTCGGCATTCCCCCGGAGGAGACGGCCATCGACTGGAATCAGGTGATCTTCAAGGGGCTGACGCTGAAGGGCATCTACGGCCGGGAGATGTTCGAGACCTGGTACAAAATGTCGAGCCTGCTGCAGAGCGGACTGAAGCTGGATCCGATCATCACCCATCACCTGCCGGTGAGGGAGTATGCCGAGGCCTTCAACATCATGGGCTCCGGCCGCTCTGGCAAAGTCATCCTCGACTGGGCAAGCCTGTAGCGGTGGTCCAGGGAGCTGCGCCTCTGAGATCCGCTTGCGCGACACGAAGGGTCGTCAGGAACGGCCCCTTGCTGGCTTGCTGTTGCCGAGCTCAGTGAGTGCTGGCCGTGCAGAAGCAGTAGGAATAGAGATGGCCCGGCACGCTGAAGCGCGCGAGCTGTTTGAGGTCCCGCGCCACGGGGCTCAGCTGGCTTGCCACCTCGGCCAGCCCGAGCGACTGCGCATCGGCCGCAAACAGTGACACCGCGGCCCCGGCGGCGCGCGCCTGCGCCTGCTGGAAGAGCTGCTCCGCCCAGGAAAGGTGCGGCTGCACGAACTCCACCTGGTACTGGGTCACGTTGGCCAGACGCGCTGCGGCCTTCACCGCATCCTCCAGTGTTCCCAGGCGATCCACGAGGCCGATCCGCCGCGCATCGGCGCCGGCCCACACCCGACCCTGCCCGATGGCATCGATCTGCTGCGGAGTCTCGCGGCGGCCGGCGGCCACATGGCCGACGAACTGCTGGTAACCGCGGTCGATCTGCGATTGCAGAAGCTCGCTCACTTCCGGAGTGAGCGGCCGGGTGATGCTGAGCGCGCCGGCGAGGGGCGTGGTGCCGACACCATCGACACTGACGCCGATCTTGCTCAACGTCTGGCCAATGGTCGGGATGATGGCGAAGATGCCAATGGAGCCGGTGAGGGTCGCAGGACTCGCCCAGATCTGGTTGGCCGGCGCCGAGATGTAATAGCCGCCCGAGGCGGCGAGGTCCCCCATTGACACCACGAGCGGCTTGCCGGCCGCGCGCAGCGCCTCCTCCTCCCGGTAGATTTCTTCCGACGCCGCGACGCTGCCGCCGGGGCTGTCCACGCGCAGCACGACAGCCTTGATGTCCTTGTCGAGGCGCGCATCGCGGATCAGCCGCGACAGCGAGTCGCCGCCGATGGTGCCCGGAGGAGCCTTGCCGTCCTGGATCTCGCCTGAGGCGACGATGACGCCGATCAGCGCTTTGCCATTGCCATCATGCAGCTTCTTGCGCGCATCGACGATCCGCGCGTAGTCCTCCGCGGAAATCTGGTTGAAGGATCCCGTCGACTTGTCCTCACCGACCAGGCCGATCAGCTGCCGATCCATCTGCAGCCTGGTGGCGAGGCCGGTGACCAGCCCCGCCTGCAGAGCGACCTTGGCGGCATCGCCATTGGCTGCGCTGACCGTCTTCGGCAGGGAATCGACATAGCTCGCGATGGCGCCGGCGGGGAGCTTGCGCGCGCCCGTCATCGCCTTCTGGTAAGTGGACCAGAGCACATTGAGATACGACAGGCTCTGTTGCTTGTCGGCCGGCGACATGTCGCTGCGCGTGAAGATCTCCACGGCGCTCTTGAACGTGCCGACCCGGAATACATTGACGTCGACGCCCAGCTTCTGCAGCAGTCCCTTGAAGTACAGCGGATAGCGGCTGTAGCCCTCGATCATCACGTAGCCCGTGGGATCGAGGTATACCTTGTCGGCCTGGGCGGCGAGGTAATACTGGCCCTGATCGTACGTGGTGCCGTAGGCGATCACCGGCTTGCCGCTCGCGCGGAATGCGTCGATGGCGCGCGCGAGCTCCTCGAGCATCGGCTGCCCGGCCCCGTCCATTTGATCGAGGTCGAGCACCAGCACCCGGATGCGATTGTCCGTCGCAGCGCCGCGGATGGCTGCCACCAGGTCCCAGAGCAGCGTCTCCTGGCGCTGTTGGCCGCGCGCGTTCTCGACCGCGCGCTGCACGGGATCGCCGCTCAACTGCTCGACCAGGCGCCCCTGCGGCTGCACGACCAGCGCGGTGTGGTCAGACACGCCCGGCATCGACGAGCTCACCGCCCAGGCGATGGCGCCGAAGATGACGATGAGCAGGATGAGGTGCAGGATCTTGCGCAGCCCATCCAGGCCGCGCCATATCCCCGTCAGGATCGACCTGATCATGCGCTGCGCGCAGGTCTTGATGAGGCTCGCCTGCGGCGAACCCCGTCCGTGAAGCGGCGCGGGCCCATAGCCCTCAGATCTTTTCCTCGATCCTCGCCGCCTTGCCCGACAGGTCGCGCAGGTAGTAGAGCTTGGCGCGGCGGACATTGCCGCGGCGCTTCACGGTGATGTCGCTGATCGCAGGGCTGTAGGTCTGGAACACGCGCTCGACTCCCTCGCCGTGAGAGATCTTGCGGACCGTGAACGAGGAATTGAGGCCGCGATTGCTGCGCGCGATCACCACGCCCTCGTAGGCCTGGATGCGCTCGCGATCGCCTTCGACGACCTTCACCTGCACGGCCACGGTGTCGCCCGGCTTGAAGTCCGGAACCTCGCGTGTCATGCGCTCTTTCTCGAGTTGTTGGACGATCTTGCTCATTTTCGCATCCTCAATCTTTCGTCTCCCGCCGCCCCTGCGGCGAGGAATTCGCTCAATAACCGCTGCGCCTCGGGCGTGAGCCCTTGGCGCGCAATGAGATCCGGCCGCCGTAGCCAGGTACGTGCCACGGCCTGCTGCAATCGCCAGCGCCCGATGCCGGCATGATTGCCCGACAATAACACCGCCGGCACCGCCCGGCCCTCGAACACCTCCGGCCGCGTGTAGTGCGGCCAATCGAGGAGCCCCTCGCTGAACGAGTCTTCCCCGCTCGAGCGCTCATCGCCGAGCGCCCCCGGCAGGAGCCGCGTCACCGCATCGATCACCGTCAAGGCCGGCAGCTCCCCGCCCGAGAGTACATAGTCGCCGACCGAGAGCTCCCGGTCGATACCGAGCTCTATCACCCGCTCATCGAGCCCTTCATACCGGCCCGCGACGAGCAGCAGCCCGGGAAGTCCCGCGAGCTCCCGCGCGACGGCCTGGCTCAAGGGCGCGCCCTGCGCCGACAGGCACACCCGCGGGCTCCCCTCGGGCAGCCGCGCCTGCGCCGCGCGAATCGCCGCGAGCATCGGCTGCGGCTTCAGCACCATGCCGGGCCCACCGCCATAAGGCCGGTCGTCCACCGTGCGATGCACGTCGCTGGTGTGAGCCCGCGGATCCTCCGTGCCAACCGTGAGCAGTCCACGCTCCACCGCGCGTCCGACGATCCCATGACGCAGCGCCCCGGAGATCATCTCCGGAAAGAGCGTGACGACCTCGATCTTCATGGAGCCGCCTGTCCGAGCTCCGCCGGCCAATCCACCAGGATCCGCCCGGCGGTAAGATCCACCCGCTTCAAGTGCGCCGGAACCGCCAAAACCCAGTGCTCCCGGCGAGACGCGCCAGGCCTCGCCGCCGCAGCATCCTCCCGGTCCGCCACCACCATCACCGCACCCGCCGGCGCGTCGATGAAGTAAACAACCTTGCCCAGAGCGACGCCCTCGAGGTTCTCGACCTCGAGACCGATCAGGTCCGCGCGGTAGTACTCGCGATCACCCGTCGGCGGCAGCTCCGCCCGCTCGACCTCGACCCACGCGCCCGTCAGCCGCGCCGCGGCATCCCGATCGTCCACGCCCTCGAGGCGCACGACCAGCCGCTCTCCCTGCGGATGTCCCTCCACGAGGCGCTGCCTCCTGCGCTCGCCGCCGTCCGGCCGCAGACCCCACTCCTCATACCCGAGAAGCGCCTCCGGCGGCTCCGTGAAGGAGGACACATGCACCCAGCCCGCGAGGCCAAAGGGCGCCCCGATCCGGCCGAGCTCCACCCAACGGTCCGCGGGGGCTTCCTGGGTCTCAGAGGGACTCCCCCGGGCGTTATGCCTCAGGCGATCTCCCTCTCAGGCCGTCGCCTGCTTCCGGTACGACGCCACGAGCGAGCGCACGCGCTCCGAGGGCTGCGCGCCCTTGCCCACCCAGTACTCGATGCGCGGAAGGTCGAGCTTCAGCTTCGTCTCCCCGCGATGCGCGATGGGATTGAAGAATCCCACGTGCTCGAGGCTGGGTCCGCCCTGGCGCTTGCGGCTGTCGGTCACGACGACGTGATAAAAGGGCTGATTTCGCGCCCCGCGCCTCGTCAGGCGAATGGTCACCATATTTCGTTTCGCTCTCGATGGTTGCCGGAGCGGTCCCCTGAAGAACCACCCCAAAAAAGAGCGCGAATTCTACGTGTTTCCGGGTCCGCTTTAAAGTCAAAGATGCGGCTTTAATGCCCCGGAGGCATTCCCGGGGGCATCCCACCGCCCTTCAGAGCCCCAAGCAGCCGCTGCAGGCGGCCACCTTTCATGCTCTTCATCATCCGTTGCATCTGCAGGAACTGCTTCATCAGCCGGTTGACGTCCTGGACCTGCACCCCCGCACCCCGGGCGATCCGCCGCCGCCGGGAGCCGTCGATCAGGCCAGGCATGCGCCGCTCCCGGCGGGTCATGGAATTGATGATGGCGATCTGGCGGCGAACCTCGCGATCGCCCTGATCGGCGGACATGCCGCCCTTCGCCGTCGCGGCCATCGGCAGCTTCTCCATCAGAGAGCCCAGGCCGCCGAGCTTCTGCACCTGCTCCAGCTGGCTCTTGAGATCCGTCAGGTCGAAGCCCTTGCCCTTCACCACCTTGCGGGCGAGGCGCTCGGCCTCCTTCTGATCGACCTGGCGGTGGACCTGCTCCACCAGGCTCACCACATCGCCCATGCCGAGGATGCGCGAGGCCATCCGCTCCGGATCGAAAGGCTCCAGCGCCTCGGTCTTCTCCCCGACGCCGAGGAAAACAATCGGCTTGCCCGTCACGTGCCGCACCGAGAGCGCGGCGCCCCCGCGGGCATCGCCATCGGCCTTGGTCAAAATGACCCCGGTAAGGTCGAGAGCGGCGCCGAATGCTCGGGCCGCGTTCACCGCGTCCTGTCCGGCCATGGCATCGACGATGAAGAGCCGCTCCGCGGGATGAGCAGCCTGATCGATCTGCCTGACCTCCTCCATCAGGTCCTCATCGACGTGCAGCCGCCCCGCGGTGTCGACGATCAACACGTCGAAAACACCACGCTTGGCCTGCTCCAGGGCCGCGCGCGCGATATCGGCGGGCGCGGATTGGGGCTCGGCGGCGAAATACTGCGCATTGACCTGCGCCGCCAGGCGCTCGAGCTGCAGCATCGCCGCGGGACGACGGACATCGGTGCTCACCATCAGCACCCGCTTGCGCTGCTCTTCAGCCAGCCAGCGGGCGAGCTTGGCAGCGGTGGTCGTCTTGCCGGCCCCTTGCAGTCCCGCGAGCAGCACCACGATCGGCGGCTGGGCCCGCAGGTTGAAGCCGGCGCGATGCCCGCCCATGAGCTCGATCAGCTCCCGGTGCAGGATGCCGATGAAGGCCTGGCCGGGCGTCAGGCTCTGGGCTACCTCGGCGCCGACGGCCTTGGATTTGACCGCCTCGATGAAGCTCTTGATGACCGGCAGGGCGACGTCCGCCTCGAGCAGCGCGACCCGCACTTCCCGCAGGGCCTCGCCGATGTTCTCCTCGGTGATCCGCCCCCGGCCGCGCAGGGAATCGAGGGTGCGGGAGAGGCGTGCGCTCAGGGTGTCGAACATGGGGTGAAGTATATTGGAACCATGAACGAATCACCGTCCTCACCCGTGCTCCTCATCGTCCTGCTGGTGCTGCTCGCGATCATCGCCTTCTCCTCCGGCACGGAGGTCGCGATGCTGTCCGTCAACCGTTACCGCATCCGCCACCGGGCGAAAGCGGGCCAGAGCACCGCCAAGCTGCTGGAGCGGCTGCTGCAGAAGCCGGAGGACTGGCTCGGCGCCAACCTGGTGATCCTGGCCGCCGCCAGCGTGTTCGCCTCCGCTACCGCGACCCTGCTCGCCGAGCGCACCGGCTATCCGCACGCGGTACCGATCACAGGCTTCCTCCTCACCGTGGCGGTCATCGTCTTCTGCGAGCTCGCGCCCAAGATCTATGCGGCCACTTATCCGGAGTCGGTGGCGCTCAACACCGCGCGCATCTACCGCGCGCTGGTGCTGCTCGCGCGGCCGTTCCTTTGGATCACCAACAGGATGGCGTACGGGTTGCTGCGGATCGTCGGCGTGGTGCGCGCGCAGCGCGCCAACCAGACACTGAGCACCGAAGAGCTGCGCACCGTGGTCGCGGAGGCCGGCCCCATGATCCCCGCGCGGCATCGGCAGATGCTCCTCTCCATCCTGGATCTCGGCCAGGTCACCGTCAACGACATCATGATCCCGCGGCAGGAGATCGCCGGCATCGATGTCTCTGAGCCCTGGGACGATATCCTCGAGCACCTGCGCCAGACGCCGCATACACGCCTGCCGGTCTATCGCGGCGCCTTGGACAACCTCGTCGGCATCCTGCACATGAAGCGAGTGGCGCACGAGCTCGCCCGCGGCACGCTGACACGCGAGCGGCTGATCGAGATCGCAAGCGGCCGCGAGCCGTACTTCGTGCCCGAGGGGACGGTGCTCAACACGCAGCTCGCCTATTTTCAGCGCAACCGGCGGCGGCTCGCGTTCGTCGTCAACGAGTACGGCGACATCGAGGGACTGGTCACCCTGGAAGACATCCTGGAGGAGATCGTCGGCGAGTTCACCACCGATCCGGCGACCGTGACGCACAAGGACATCCATCCGCAGGGCTCGGGTGTGTTCATCATCAACGCAAGCGCGACGCTGCGCGCGTTGAATCGGGCGCTGCAGTGGCAGCTGCCGACCGATGGGCCAAAGACGCTGAACGGCCTGCTGCTCGAGCACCTGGAGACCATCCCCTCGGCGGGGACGGCGGTGAGCGTCGGACCCTATCAGTTCGAGGTCCTGCAGATCGCCGACAACGCGATCAGGACCGTGCGCGCGCGGGCGCCAGCTGAGGCGTTGAGCCGGGCGAGCTCCGGCTGAGCGCAGCCTCGAGCGCCTCGCTCACCCGTGCAACGGCGATGACCTCGATGCCTTCGAGCGCTTTGCGCGGCGCGTTCTCCCGCGGGACCACCGCCATACGGAAGCCCTGCTTCTGTGCCTCGCGCAAGCGCTCCTCGCCGTAAGCGACCGGACGCACCTCGCCGGTCAGGCCGATCTCCCCGAACGACACGAGCGCGGCCGGCACCGCCCGGTCGGCGAGGCTGGAGGCGAGCGCGATGACGACTGGGAGGTCCCACGCTGTCTCGTCGATCTCCACGCCGCCCACGGCGTTGACGAACACGTCGTGTTCCTGCAGCGACAGCGCCGCGTGGCGACTCAACACCGCGAGCAGCATCGCCAGGCGGTTGGCATCGAGGCCCTGCGCAATCCGCCGCGGCGCACCGAAGCGCATGCGATCGACCAGGGCCTGCAGCTCTATGAGGAGCGGCCGGCCGCCATCGCGCATCACGGTGACGATGCTCCCGGCCGCCGGCTCCGGTGCGCGCGCGAGAAAGATGGCCGAAGGGTTGCGCACCTCTTTGAGCCCTGCCTCGGTCATGGCGAAGAAGCCGAGCTCGTTGATGGCGCCGAACCTGTTCTTGGTCGCCCGGACGATGCGGAAGCGGCTGCCGGCCTCGCTTTCGAAGTAAAGCACCGTGTCGACCAGGTGCTCGAGCACTCGCGGGCCCGCGATCGCGCCCTCCTTGGTGACATGACCTATGAGGACGACGGCCGTCGCGGTGGTCTTGGCGAAGCGGACCAGCTCCGCCGTGCATTCCCTGAGTTGCGAGACTGCACCGGCACTGGCGGCCACGGTCGGCAGCTGCACGGTCTGGATTGAATCGACGACCAGGAGCGCTGCCCCCCGCGCCGCGGCCTGGTCGAGAATGAGTTGCAGGTCGGTCTCGGCCAGCACCTCGAGCGCGGTCGCAGCAATGCCCAGCCGCCGGGCGCGCAGCGCTACCTGAGAGACCGACTCCTCCCCGCTGGCATACACGACGCCACGACCCGCCGCCGCATGCGCCGCCACCTGCAGCAGCAGGGTGGATTTGCCGATGCCCGGGTCACCCCCCAGGAGCGTCACCGAGCCCGGGACGATGCCCCCTCCCAGCACCCGGTCGAGCTCACCCTGACCGCTCGGCAGCCGCTCCAGAATGAGATCCTTGTCCGCCGCGAGCGATACGGGAACTGCCCCCGCCGGGCCACCGCCCGGCCCGGAGCCGCTCCTCGCCGCAGCCGGCCGGCGCGCCGCACGGCCCGGGTCCAACCGGGCCTGCTGCTCGAGGCAGTTCCACTCGCCACATGCGGGACACTGGCCCTGCCATTTGGGGGTTTCACCGCCGCAGGCGCTGCAAACGAAGACAAAGATCGGACGAGGCATGAATGCGCTTCACGAACCAATGGAGCCAGGTTGAGCTAGGATGCGCGCCGGGAGGACCGGGATGGCCGGTTTGTGACCAGGCACTCGGACTCAACCGACGGCAATGCTAGCTTATGCCCGCTCGCATTGGAGACGGGATGGTGATGCGCGTCACGAAGAGCAGCAAGCGCCGCAGGCGGCTTGCTGCCGAAAACTATATTAGAGAGCCTGAAGAGCCAGAAGCGACGGCGGCATGAGCCTAAAGAGCAAGCTGCGCATCGTCGGAGCGACCGATACCGGCAAGGTTCGCGAGCACAACGAGGACACCATCGCCGTTGAGCCGGACATCGGCCTGCTGGTCCTCGCCGACGGCATGGGCGGCTACAACGCGGGCGAGGTGGCGAGCGGCATCGCCGTGAAGACCATCGTGAGCCTGGTGCGCGAGCAGCTGGAGCGGGAGGACATGAGCGCGCACGACCGCGGCTCGAACCTCTCCCGCCCGACCATCATCCTGCGTGATGCCATCCAGCGGGCCAACAAGATCATCTACCAGACCGCCCGCACCCAGCCGCAGTGCGAAGGCATGGGCACGACGGTCGTGGCGGCGCTTTTCTTCGACAACAAGGTGACCATCGCCCACGTGGGCGACTCGCGCATGTACCGCCAGCGCAACGATAAGTTCGAGCAGGTAACCATGGACCACTCGCTGCTGCAGGAGCTGGTGGACCGCGGGTTCTATTCCGCCGAGGAGGCCCAGCGGGCGGCGAACAAGAACTACGTCACCCGCGCTCTCGGGGTGGAGCCGGGCGTCGAGGTCGAGATCCGGGAGATCCCGGTACAGAAGGGCGAGGTCTACATGCTCTGCTCGGACGGGCTCTCGGACATGGTAGAGGACGAAGATATTAATTTAACGATAAGCACCTTTGGTGCTAATCTTGACAACGTTGCGAAGCAACTGATTCAACTGGCGAACGACAACGGGGGCCGCGACAACATTTCCGTGCTGATGGCACACGTGCTCGATGCATTCCCGGCCCGCACGCGCATCTTCGACAAGATCCTGGGTTGGTTCGGCTGACAAGGCGAGGCGAATAACATGGCAAGGTTGGTCTTGAG
>DASYGA010000244.1:0-27574 GCA_036000265.1 Steroidobacteraceae bacterium
GTCCACCTGAGCAGCCGTCTTGCACTCGATGACAACGAACCGCTCTGGAGCGAGCTCGATCTGACCCGCTCGCAAGGCGCACGCACGCAGGCAGCGGTCGAAGTCGCGCCGGTCAGCACGACGACCGGGAATTGCGTCCAGGCAGAGGCGAGGCTACGCTGGATTATCCGATCTATCGTTGCAGCAATTATGCAATGCAATTGCGGATTTTCAAGACCCGGCAGTTACCGGGAAGCTCGCACCGGTATTTCTCGCGGCCGCCCTCGGCGAGAACGTCAGGCGCGATAACCCGCTCGTATGACCCATCGTGCGGGCGCCCGGCTTTCGCTCGTCCCCTCAGGCATGTGATTCACCTTTCCGCTTGCGCACACGAGGGCTGCTGCGTCGTTTGGCAAGCAGCGGAGACTCTCCTGTGCGTGGAGCAGGCGCCGGCTTCTCGTAGCCGGAAAATCCAGCTCCCTCGATAACGGGGCCCAAACTCACAGTCGAGTTAGGGCTCTGAAGGTCGCGAATGCCGCGATCCCAGGCATAGAGCATGTTCTTGATCATGCTGCGCCAGCGCTTCTCGCTGCTGGCCAGCTTCGCCAGCTCACGCCCGATCTCGACAGCCGAATCGCATAGCTCCTCGAGCATCTGCGAATACTGCCGGGACGAGATCCCCAAACGAGAAGCGAAGAAGTGCGGCAGTGTTTTTCCGGGACTCCATGTCTTGCGGCCCTCGATTGACAGTCCAGGAGCGGAGTCCCGGAAGCCGTCGTAGGCCTGCGTGGTCAGGAGATCGTAGACGGGGGTGAAGGCGACGTCATCGAGGCTCGTGTAGTAAAGAGCGATGTTCTTGGAATGACAGTCTGCGTTTCTAACCACGTAGTTGGCCAGCAGGTGATATCCCAGCTGCTCGAGCTGTGCCTGACGAGTGTCATCAGCGAGGTAGACTTCGGTGGCCTTCAGCACGCGCTCCATGCTGGGGGCGTACTTCTCGTGAGGGGGCAGACCCAGAAGGCTACAGGCGTCCTCCAGGCCATGGGTGGGAACCCCTTGTGCGTCCACATCGAAGCGCTCCACCAGCAGAACCTGGCCGTCGTCGGAGAGCTGCGTGTGGGCGACCGGCACTTTGTTGAGCCTGGCCAAAACCCGCATGGTGTGGTGCTCATTGAACGCCATGTACGGGAGGCTGCTCGAGCCTTTCACGAGGAAGCGGGTAGTGCGAAGGGTCGTCCGACCCAGTTCCGGGGGTTCTTCCGGGGCCTCTGGCGAGAGAAACTTCGGCACCACGCCCGACACTGCGCTGCGGGCGTACCGGCGCAGGAGGCCATCGAAGTACTGGGGGCTGAAGTCCTCATGCAACAGCGCTTTGAGGTCCAGGGGCTCTTCCGGGGCATGGTCCTGCACCTGCGGGGGTGTCACGGTGACTCGGCCAATGCCATTGCGGCCGACCACCGCCAGGAGCGATAGGTCGGTGCCATCCAGGGTAGAGCCCAAGACCTCTCGCAGTACGGAGAGCAGGTAACCCTCCGGCAGGTTCTGACGAAAGAAGGGGTGCAGGTCGCGCGGCCACACCCACGGCGCGGCCTGTACCGGCATCGTCAGGCTCACAAAGTCGGCGGGAGCCACTCCCGGCTCATGCTGCAACACGTACTGGTCGCGCTCACGGAAGAGGTGTGCGACCAATCGGCCTTGGGCAAACACGGAGAGCTTCACGTTCAGCCCTCAGCGCTCTTCGCCGCGTTGCTGCTCTGCAAGCACATCCACCAGCGTGCGCTGGCGTCCCCGCTCGACCAGCCTCAGCTCATGGCCCAGTGCCCGAGCGAGCCGCAGAAGAGCCGCAAGGCTCATATCGGCTTTGGCTGCGGTTTCCATGCGGGAGATCGTGACGCGGGAAACGCCCGCTCGCTGAGCGAGCTCTTCCTGAGAGAGCCGTTTCTCAAGGCGGGCTCGCTGCAGTGCCTGCCCCACTTCAGTCAAGGTTTGCATTCTGTATCCCTAAAGACTCAATACACACTTTGCTTGGATACTGTAGCAGATAAGATACAAAAATCAAATCTCTATGTAGCTTAACGGATACTATATCCAAAAGATGCACATCATTGAATCTGCCGAGCTACAGCTGCTTAGATTCCTCAGGTACGAATTCAAGCATCGCACGCTTTGTGGATATCGAGCGCCACGATGCCGAGCAGCTCTGCGTCGCTCATCTCCGTGAGCAGCCGCTCGCCGCCCTCGTCCAGCAGGTCGCGGGCAAGCCCCGCCTTCGCCTCGATGAGGGCGTCGATCTTCTCCTCCAGAGTGCCGCGGCAGACGAACTTGTGGACCAGCACGTTGCGCCGCTGCCCGATGCGAAACGCCCGATCCGTGGCTTGATTCTCGACGGCCGGATTCCACCAGCGGTCGAAATGGATGACCTGGGAGGCGGCGGTGAGATTGAGTCCCGTGCCGCCGGCCTTCAGTGAGAGTACGAAGAAGGGTGGTCCGCCCTCGCGCTGAAACTGCTCGACCAGACCCTGGCGCTTGGCCACCGCCGTGCCGCCATGCAGCACCAGGCCCGGGCGGCCGAATATCTCACTGAGATGCGCGGCCAGCGGCTCGGCCATTTCCCGAAACTGCGTGAAGACGAGCACACGCTCCTGGCGCTCCGCCAGCTCTTCGCAGATCGCCCCCAGGCGCTCGAACTTGCCACTGCGCGCGGCGGCATAATCGCCCTCTCCGGACCAATGGGCCGGGTGATTGCAGATCTGCTTGAGCTGCATCAGATGCGCCAGCACGGTACCGCGGCGTTGGATGCCCTCCGTCTGGCCGAGCGCTCGCTCCAATGCTGCGACACAACGCTCGTACAGTACGGCCTGCTCCCGCGTGAGGCCACAGAACGCTTTCACCTCCGTCTTCTCGGGCAAATCCGCGATGACCCGCCGGTCCGTCTTCAGTCGCCGCAGAATGTACGGCTGCACCAGCTTGCGAAGCGGTGCATAGCCCTGCCCGCCCTCGCCGCCGAGACGCTTGGTGGCGGTCGCGAACGTCCTCGCGTCCCCCAGGAGCCCTGGATTGAGGAAATCGAACAGCGACCAGAGATCCGAGAGGTGATTCTCGATCGGCGTGCCGGTGAGGGCGATCCGGCTGCCCGCCTTGAGCTGCTTCACCGCGCGCGTCTGCTGCGCACCAGGATTCTTGATCGCCTGCGCCTCATCGAGCACCGCCAGGCGCCAGGTCATCGACCGCAGCGCCGCCGATCGGGCAAGCATTCCATAGGTCGTGAGCGCGACATCGATGCCGCTCAGCGCTGCATCCAGCTCCCCGGCCCCGGCGACATCGAGTCTCAGATTGCCCTCCGAGGGATGCGCCACCAACATTTTGAGGCTTGGCGCGAATCGCTCGAGCTCTGACTTCCAGTTGGCAATGAGCGAAGCCGGCGCCACGATGAGAGTTGGCGGCATGGAGCCGGCGGCGGCGCGCAGATGCAGCAGCAACGCGATCACCTGCACCGTCTTGCCGAGGCCCATGTCATCCGCCAGACAAGCGCCCAGCCCGAGTCCCGTCAGCAAGGCCAGCCACTTGGCCCCGACGGCCTGGTACGGCCGCAGGGTGGCGCGCAATCCCACGGCTGATACAGCGCGCTCGCCATCCGGGTTGCGTATCCGCGCCAGCAGCTCACGCAGCCAGTCGCCCGCCTCGACCCCGGTCCACTGCCGCAGCGGCTCGGGCAGCTCTTCGACCACACGGCCGCCGCTCGCCGCGCCCGCGAGGAGGCGCATGCCCTCGTAGAACGATAAGCCTCCCGCGCGCGCGTCACGCTCGATGCGCTGCCAGTGGGCCAGCGCCGCGGCCAGCTTCTCGCCATCGGCCTCGACCCACTGCCCGCGCAGGCGGACCAGTCCTCCGGCCGCGGATAGGATTTGCTCCCGCTCGGATTCCGTCAACGGCTCGCCATCGAGCGTCACGGCCACGGAAAAATCGAGCAGCGACTCGGCGCCAAGCCCGGCGGCAGCGGCGGTGCCGATCTTCGCGCTCACCTGGGGCCGCGTCGGACGCTCCGGCTTCCACCAGTCGGGAATCCTGACACCGAGGCCACTGGTCTCCAGTAGCGGAACATCGCGTAAAAAGCGGTGCGCCTCCCAGGGCGACCAGGCGAGAGGATGATAGATATCCTTGCTCTCCAGCAGCTCCCGCACCCACGGCAGGCGCTCGGAAGCGTCGCGAATGGGCTTGAGGAGGCTGACCAGCCGCTTGCGATCGCCGGCCCCCGAGTATTCCTGCAGGCCGCGCTTGAGAGGCAGATGGCGCGCCTCGCCGCGCTCCGATACGCCCGCCGCATAGGTGGCGAGGAACGCGAACGGATGCTCCTCGTCGCGCTTGTTCTCGGCCAGATGAAACGTAACGCGGCCGACCAGCCGCCACACCGGATTCTTGTCGTGCAGATAGGCGCGGACACTGTTGCCGTGGGAGTTGACGACATCGCTGCGGACGCGAGCGTCGAGCGCGAGCCATGCGCCGCGAAGAGTATCGGCGTCGAGGTACTCCAGACCCCTCATGGGCGGCGCATCGAGCGCCACCGCGCTGAGGTCCTCCTCGTCCGGCGCCTCCACCAGCTCGCGATCCGCCACCGCATGGACATCTCCCAGGTGGCAGAGCTGTGTCAGATAGCGCTGCGCAAAACTGCGCCCAAACGCGAGAGCTGCAGGAACTGGCGTCTTGACCTCAACGGTCGCAAGGTGCAACAGGCCAGCTCCCTGCCCGTCCAGAAACGCACGCTGAATTCTTGCGGCAGCGGCCGACGGCAGAGATGCACCGTCGCCATCACGCACGCTGTCAACGCGGAACTGCCGTTGGGCAGTGACGTATAGATCGAGGCCGGAGTTATCCGTCATGAAATCGAATATCCACAAGCCACGGCCATCAGTTGCTCAGTATACCGGCGGCAACCTCGCCACCCGTGAAGACATCCTGGTCACCAAGGGGGAATTGACAGCGGAAATTCAGGGCGTAAGGAACGTGCTCCATGACGGAATTCAAGATGTGCGGAGTGAGCTTCGAGACCAGATCCAGGACGTAAGGAGCGAGCTCAAGGCCGAAATCCATGATGTCCAGGGCCACATCCGTGTGCTTTACTGGATGACCGGCACTACTCTCGCGTGCGTGGTGGGAATTTGGGCATCGCCGTCACGATAGGGCTCCATCTCATCCATCTGGAATAGCTGCCGCGGAACGACGCCACCTATCGGTAATGCGTGTCGATCCACCGCTGATAGCTGCCGTCCATGACGGCGCGCCACCACCATTCATTCTGCACGTACCAGTCGAAAGTGCTGCGAAGCCCGGCTTCGAGCATGACCTGCGCCTGGTAGCCCAGCTCCCGCTCGGCCTTGCCGCAGTCGATCGCATAGCGGCGATCGTGACCCGGGCGGTCCTTGACGAACTGAACAAGTGACGCGGACTTCCCGCCCTTTGCCGCCGGACAGCCGGGGAACCGCGCGCACAGATCCTGGCGGCCGCCGAGGACCTCATCCGCCACCGCACACAGGGTCTCCACCAGCTTCAGGTTCTCGCTCTCGACACCGCCTCCAATGTTGTAGACCTCCCCGGGCCTGCCCTTCCTCAGGATCAGATCGATGCCGCGGCAGTGGTCGCTCACGTGCAGCCAGTCCCTGACATTGCGTCCATCGCCGTAGATCGGCAGCGCCCGCCCGTGCAGCAGGTTGACGATCATCAGCGGAATCAGCTTCTCGGGGAAATGCAATGGGCCGTAGTTGTTCGAGCAGTTGCTGGTCGTGACCTGAAGGCCATAGGTGTGGTGGTATGCCCGCACCAGATGATCGGACGCCGCCTTGCTGGCCGAGTAAGGCGAGTTCGGCGCGTATGGGGTCTGCTCGTGAAATGCCGGGTCGTCCGGTCCCAAAGAGCCATAGACCTCATCCGTGGAGACGTGATGGAAGCGGTGCGTCGCCACCGCCTTCTCCTCCAGCCACACCTTGCGCGCGGCCTTCAGCATCGAGTGCGTGCCCTGCACGTTGGTCTCGATGAAGGCGTCGGGCCCGTGGATGGAGCGATCGACGTGCGACTCCGCAGCGAAGTGCACGAT
This sequence comes from Steroidobacteraceae bacterium, assembly GCA_036000265.1. Classification (GTDB taxonomy): domain Bacteria; phylum Pseudomonadota; class Gammaproteobacteria; order Steroidobacterales; family Steroidobacteraceae; genus 13-2-20CM-66-19. The sequence continues at coordinate 6,068 of DASYGA010000244.1, forward strand.
GGTGTCGATCCCCTCCTCCCGCAGCAGGCCCTCGACGGCCGGCGTGTCGCCGATGTTTCCCTTCACGAATCTGAGCTCCGGGCGATCCTTGACCGGGTCGAGATTGGCGAGATTGCCGGCATAGGTCAGGGCATCGAGCACCACCAGGCGGTCGCCGGGGTGGGCGCTCAGCCAGTAATGCACGAAATTCGAGCCGATGAAGCCGGCACCGCCGGTGACGAGTAGCCTAGACACGGGGAATCTCTTTCAGCACGGCGCGCAAGCGCTGGCGCCAATGGACAGGAGTGAGGCCGAGAGCGGCCAGCGAGCTCTTGTCGAGCACGCTGTAGGCCGGCCGGCGGGCAGGTGTTGGGTAATCCGCGGTGGCAATCGGCGCCACGGTGACTTCGGCCGGCAGCAGCCCGAGCTCGGCGCCCTCCTCGGCAATCGCCACCGCAAAATCGTACCAGCTCGCAACCCCGGCATCGGTCCAGTGGTGGATGCCGCGGATGTCCGGATTGCCCGCAATCTTCCACAGGACTTCTGCGAGGCCGCGCGCAGCAGTCGGCGTCCCCACCTGGTCCGCTACTACCCGCACGGCGCGATTGCCCTGCATGACGCGCAGCATCGTGCGCATGAAATTGGCCCCGGTTGCGGCGTATACCCAGGCGGTTCTCACGACCGTGGCGCGCTCCGGCAGCGCCTCGAGAACGGCCCGCTCGCCGTCCCGCTTGGTCCTGCCGTAGACGCTCAGAGGGTGGGTGGCGGAATCCGGCCGGTAAGGAACGGAGGCGGCGCCATCGAACACGAAATCGGTAGAGATGTGGATGAGCCGGGCGCCGCATTCCCCAGCCGCCGCGGCCAGGTGCCCGGGACCCTCGGCATTGATCCGCCGGGCGCTATCGGGCTCCGCTTCCGCCTTATCGACCGCCGTGTACGCGGCAGCGTTGATGATCACGGCTGGCCGAAGGCGGCCGATAAGCTCGCGTACCGCCTCGCCCGCACCGATGTCGAGATCAGCGTGCGTGCAGGCAATCGCCTCGAAGCCGTCCGGCCGGGTTTCGAGCAGCATGCGCCCGACCTGCCCTGCGGCTCCCGTGATCAAAACCTGGGTTGCCGATCCAAGCGGCACTACGAGTAGACCTCAGCGTCACGAAAACCGGCAGCCGCGGCATCCTTGGCGGAAAGGACCGGCTCGGCGCCCTCCGGCAGGGGCCACTTCACACCGATCTCCGGATCGTTCCAGCGGATCGCCCGCTCATGGGCCGGTGCCCAGACATCAGTGACCTTGTAGAGGAAGTCGGCACGATCGCTGAGAACCAGATAGCCGTGCGCAAATCCGGGCGGCACCCAGAGCATGTGATGATTCTCCGCGGAGAGCACCACTCCCACCCACTTGCCGAAAGTAGGCGAGCTGCGCCGGATGTCCACCGCGACGTCATAAACGCTGCCCGTGACGACGCGCACGAGCTTCCCCTGCGGATGCTCAATCTGGTAGTGCAGTCCCCGCAGGATGTGGCGCGCCGAGTGGCTGTGGTTATCCTGGACGAACTTCAGATCGAGTCCCGCGGCGGCGAACTTGCGCTCCTCCCAGGATTCCATGAAGTAGCCGCGCGCATCGCCGAACACCTTGGGGCGGATCAGCACGACCTCGGGGATGTCGGTAGGGATGAATTCCATCTCAGGGCTGCCCTTTCAGGATGTCGAGAAGATAACTGCCGTATCCGCTCTTGGCGAGCGGCCGCGCCAGCGACTCCAGCTGCTCGGCGGAGATGTAGCTCTTGCGGAAGGCGATCTCCTCCGGACAGCAGACTTTCAACCCCTGCCGCGTCTCGATCGCCTCGATAAACATCGATGCCTGCAGCAGCGATTCGTGAGTACCGGTGTCGAGCCATGCCACCCCGCGGCCGAGCTGCTCGACCCGCAGCGCACCACGCTCGAGATATTTGCGATTGACGTCGGTGATCTCGAGCTCGCCGCGTGGCGAGGGCTTGAGCCCCGCCGCAACCTCGAGCACCTCGTTGTCGTAAAAATAAAGGCCCGTCACTGCGAAGTAGGATTTGGGCTTGACCGGCTTCTCCTCGATGTCGAGCGCCCGGCCCGCCTCATCGAACTGCACCACGCCGTACCGCTCCGGATCGCGCACGCGATAGGCGAACACCGTCGCCCCGTCGCTGCGCTGGGCCGCGGTCTCGAGCTGCTCCGGCAGCCCATGGCCGTAGAAGATATTGTCCCCGAGGACCAGTGCTACGCGATCATTGCCGACGAACCGCCGTCCGATGATGAACGCCTGGGCCAGCCCCTCCGGCCGGGGCTGCTCTGCATAGGTCAGCGAGATCCCCCACTTGGCGCCATCCCCCAGCAGCCGCCGAAAGAGCGGCAGGTCCTCTGGCGTCGAGATCAGCAGGATTTCCCGGATCCCCGCCAGCATCAGGGCGGCCAGGGGGTAGTAGACCATTGGCTTGTCGTAGATCGGCAGCAGCTGCTTGCTGATGCTCAGGGTCACCGGGTGCAGCCGGGTACCCGCGCCGCCGGCGAGAACGATGCCTTTCAAGTGCTTGATTCCTCTTACGAGCTTTCGCGAGAGCTTGCCACGATACGGGCGGGCGCGTCATGTGCAGGCTCCGTGGATCAGGAGAATGTCCCGGATTTGGCCTGCTCGCTTACTTAAGACTTACCGCAGGGACAGCAGGGCCCTCACGCAGGCGAGCAAATCGTCGTACACGGCGTCCGCCCTCGCCACCGCCTCTTCAGATAGTGGATAGCCCGTCCGCACCAGCCAGCACCGCCCGATCCCCGCTGCGCGCCCGGCTTCAAGATCCGAGAGCCTGTCGCCCACCAGGAAGGAGGCCCGCGGATCGATGTCGAGCGCTTCGATGGCGCGCTTCAGCATCCCCGGCTTTGGCTTGCGGCAATCGCAATCCGCGCGATACCGATCCACTGGCGCGTCCGGCAGGTGCGGACAGTACTCGATCGCATCCAGGCTGATCCCTTCCGCCTCGAGCCGCTCGCGCATGTGCTCGGTCAGCGCGAGGTAATCGGCCTCCGAGTACAGGCCGCGGGCGATTCCGGATTGGTTGGTCACTACCACCAGGAGGTACCCGGCGGCCTGCAGCGCGCGCAAGGCCTCCAACGCGCCTGTTATCAGGACGAAGTCCTCCGCCCGATGTACGAACGCCCGCTCCTCGTTGAGCACCCCGTCCCGGTCGATGAACGCCGCCTTGCGGCTCATGAGCCGCCGCGGATGCGCTGGACGAGTGCACTGGTCGAATAGCCGTCCACGAACGGGATCGCGATCGATCGGCCGCCCCAGCTGCGCACGAGGCGCGTCTCCTCCAGCGCCTCCATATCATAATCGCCGCCCTTGACGTAGATGTCAGGCCGGCAGCGCTGCAGCAGCTCGCATGGGGTTGACTCCTCGAAGATGGTGACGAAGGAGACGCTCTCCAGCGCCGCGACCACGACTGACCGGTCGAGCTCACTGTTGAGTGGCCGGTCCGCCCCCTTGCCGAGCTGCCTCGCCGAGGAGTCACTGTTGATAGCGACCAGCAGTGCCGCCCCGAGCTCCCGAGCCGCGGCGAGATACAGAACATGCCCGCGATGAAGAACGTCGAATACACCGTTAGTGAATACCAGCGGACGCGGCCAGCGATGACTACCGGCCTCAGACGTAGCTTTCAGCTTGCGGCGGAGAGCTGCCGGTACGTCAATGATTGTCCGTTCGCAGCTCACAGTCCATCCCAGGCGAGAACTTCGCTCGTCCGCGGTAACCCACGCCGGTTCGGCGAAAGTCCGCGAGAATATGGCGAATTTCTTCGCGATATTGCGCGTATCGGCTCATAGCGCCAGCTTCCCAGGCGAGCACTCGGGCAACGCTGCAAGCAGCGCCTCGCGCGCTGCGGCAAACATTTGCTCGCGCTCTGCATCGCTCATTCGACGATATTACCTCTGCGCACGGAGGATCGCACAGTCGGTCGCAACGCCCTAAACTGGTCCCATTCCAGCGATTCCAGCTCGAGCAGGTGGAGGTCTATGAAAGCGCCTCAAGGCTACCGCTGGCCGTCCAGCCACTCGGAGTAGTGCCGCACACCCCTCGCCACATCAGCGAACTCAACGTCGCAGCCGGACGCTCGAAGCGACGTCAGGTCAGCCTGGGTATGAGCTTGGTACTTACCGACCAGAGCCTCGGGAAACGGGGTGTACTCGATCAAGCCGCCGGAGACCTGCTGCTCCAGGCTGAGCGGCGCCTCGCCGCGCAGCGCCCGTGATGCATTGATCGTCGCATGCGCAACGTCGTTGAAGGGCTGCGCCCGGCCCGCGCCGACATTGAATATCCCGCTGCGCTCCGGATGCCGCAGGAACCAGAGATTCACCGCGACGACATCGTCGACGTACACGAAGTCACGGGTCTGCTGCCCCGGACCGTAACCTCCATACTCTCCGAAAAGCTTCACCTTGCCGGTCTCGCGCAGCTGTCCAAAGTGGTGACAAGCCACGGACGCCATCCTTCCCTTGTGCTGCTCCCGCGGCCCGTAAACATTGAAGTAGCGGAAGCCCGCGACCTGGAACCGCGCCGTGGGCAGCATGCGGCGCACGATGTTGTCGAAGAGGAGCTTCGAATAGCCGTATACGTTGAGGGGCCTCTCGTGCTCGGGCGCCTCCCGAAACACCATGCTGGCACCGTAAGTGGCGGCAGAGGATGCGTAGAGCAGCCGCGTGCCCTGGCTCTGGCAATGATCGAGCAGGTCCCTGGAGCAGCGGTAATTGGTCTCCAGCATGTACCGGCCGTTGTGCTCCATGGTGTCGGAGCAGGCTCCCTCGTGGAAGATGACATCCACACGCCCCAGCTCGCCCAGCGCGAAGCGGTCGTAGAACTCATTGCGATCGAAGTAATCGCTCAGCTTGGCGCCGAGGAGATTGCGGTATTTCGCGCCCTCGGTGAGGTCATCGACCGCGATCACATCGTCGATGCCGATGGCATTGAGCCCATGCACCAGATTGCTGCCGATCATCCCGGCAGCGCCGGTCACGACGACTCTCACCCGAACAGCTCCTCGTAGCTCACCGTCGCGGTGCCAAACTTGCCGACGACGATGCCGCCGGCGCGGTTGGCGATGGGCATCGCCTGCCGCAGGCTCATCCCGCAGGCCAACATCGCGGCCAGCGTCGCAATCACCGTGTCGCCGGCGCCGGTCACATCGAATACCTCTCGGGCTTGCGCCGGCACCTGCAGATGCCCGGCCGCATCGAAGAGCGACATGCCTTCCTCACTGCGCGTCAGCAGCAGGCCATCGAAGCGATTGCTCTCCCGCAGACGCTGCACCCGTTCCACGAGCTGCGCCTCGGATTTCCAGCTGCCGATCACCTGCGTCAGCTCCGCGCGGTTGGGCGTGATGACGGTCGCACCCGCATAGCGGCTGTAGTCATCCCCCTTCGGGTCCACCAGCACCGGCTTGCCGGCCGCGCGCGCGAGCTCGATCATCCGCGGAATGTGCGTCAGCCCCCCCTTGCCATAGTCGGAAAACAGCACCGCATCGTACTGCGGCATCACCCGGACAAAGTCCGCGAGCATGTCGCCCAGCACCTCGTGATCCGGCTGATTCTCGAAATCCACCCGCACCAGCTGTTGCGCCCGCCCGATCACCCGCAGCTTCACGCAGGTGAAGAGCTTCGGATCCCGTCCCAGGATCACCTCCACGGCCTGGGTTCTGAGCAACCCTTCGAGCCTGCGCGCCGGCTCATCATCCCCCACCACGGTGATCAGTGTCGCCCCCGGACCGAGCGCCTTGACATTGAGGGCCACGTTGGCCGCCCCGCCCAGCCGATGCTCCTCACGGGTGACCCGGACCACCGGCACCGGCGCCTCCGGCGAGATCCGCTCGACTTCGCCGAAAAGATAGCGGTCGAGCATCGCATCGCCCACCACCAGCACCCTGACCTGCTTGAGCCGTTCCTTGAGATCGCCCGCGCTCATGCGAAACCCAACGCCTCCTCCACCAGTGCACAGAGCGAATGCCCGATGAAGATGTGCGCCTCCTGAATCCTCGCCGTAGTCTGACTCGGCACCACGATGGCCGAGTCGCAGAGCCCCCGCAGCGCCCCACCGTCGCGGCCCAAGAGCCCGATCACATGCATTCCGGCCGCCCGTGCCGCATCCACCGCGCGAATCACGTTGCGCGAATTGCCGGAAGTCGATATCGCGAGCAAGCAATCCCCCCGCGCGCCCAGCGCCATCACCTGCCGGGAGAACACCTCATCGAAGCTGTAATCATTGGCGATGCAAGTCAGCGCCGAGGTATCCGTCGACAGCGCGATCGCCGGCAACGGCCTGCGGTCCTTCACGAACCGCCCCGTCATTTCCGCCGCGATGTGCTGGCTATCCGCCGCCGACCCGCCATTGCCGCACAACATGAGCTTGCGCCCGCCCCCCAGCGCCTCCGAAACAAGGCCAGCCGCCCGCTCGATCTCAGGCGCTAACGACGAGAGGCTCTGAAACAGCTGCAAATGCTCCTGCAGCCCCCGCTGAATGATGTTGCTCAAATGATGTTCTCGTCTTCAGTCCCAACCCGTGCCCGGCGCCTCGATTGCAAAAGTCTCTGCCGGGGGCTTCTGGAGCCATGGATGGCGGAAGAGAGCCTACAGGGACCAGGCAAGCGGCCGGCAGGCCGCGAGCCCGTATCCACGGCGTCCCCCGGCAGAGACTTTTGCAAGCGAGGCGTCGCGCCCCGAATCTCCCTCACTGCCCCTTCTTCCACTCCGTAAGCCGCTCAATGATCTTGCCCACTCCAGGCGCCACGGTATGCCCCCCCTCCGGGTCCCTGACAGCCGGCGCCAGCTGATCCGTCAGCCTCTTCCCCAGCTCCACCCCCCACTGATCGAAGGAGTTGATCCCCCAGACCACCCCCTGGGTGAACACCTTGTGCTCATAGAGCGCAATCAGCTTCCCCAACGTCCCAGGATCCATTCTCGGGAACGCCACCAGCGTGCTCGGCCGGCACCCCGGATGCACCTTGTGCGGAATCAACTCCTCGATGCGCTCCTTCGGCAGCTGCTGCTGCGTCAGATCCGCCCGCACCGTCTCCGCCGACTGCCCGTTCATGAACGCTTCCGCCTGCGCCAGACAGCTCGCGATGGCGAGGTCCTGCTGCGCCTGGTTGCCGCAGGATGAGCGCGCCGGCAGCACGAAATCGAGCGCCGCCCGCGGCGTCCCCTGGTGCAGCAGCTGAAAGAACGAGTGCTGCGCGTTGTTGCCCGGTTCCCCCCAGATCACCGCCGCCGTCTGCCAGTCGACCCGCCGCCCGTCCACCGTCACCGACTTGCCGTTGCTCTCCATCTCCAGCTGCTGCAGGTACGCCGGAAAGCGCTTCAGCCGGTCGTCATACGGCAGCACCGCGAGCGTCGGCAGCCCCTCGAAGTTGATGTTCCACACCCCCAGCAGGCCCATGAGGGCCGGCAGGTTGTCCGCCCAGGGCGTCTTGCGGAAATGCTCGTCCATCTCGTGGCCGCCGGCGAGCATCGCCAGGAAGTGCTCCTTGCCGATGGCGATCGCGAGCGACACCCCGATCGAGGACCAGAGCGAGTAGCGGCCGCCCACCCAGTCCCACATCTTGAAGCGGTACTGGGGATGCACGCCGAACTCATCCATGGCGCGGTGGTTCACCGACACCGCCGCAAAATGCTGCGGCACCGCCTCATCCCCCAGCTTCTCCTTCACCCACGCCCGCGCCGTGTGCGCGTTGGTCAGCGTCTCGAGCGTCGTGAACGTCTTGGAGGAGACGATGAAGAGCGTCGCCCGCGGGTCCGCGCTCTCCAGGATGTCGGCCAGGTGGCAGCCATCGATGTTGGATACGAAGTCGCACCGCGGCGCATCGATGGTGTAAGGCCGCAGCGCCTGCACCGCCATCGCCGGCCCGAGATCCGAGCCGCCGATGCCGATGTTCACCACCCGCGTGAACGGCTTGCCGGAGCTGCCCACGATCTTGCCCGCGCGCACGCTCTCCGCGAAGGTGAGCATGCTCTCCCGCTCGGTCATCACCACCCGCGCGATATCCGCGCCGCCGATGTTCGCCCCCGGCGGCTGGCGCAGCGCCACGTGCAGGACCGCACGCCCTTCGGTGGCATTGATCTTCTCCCCGCGCCACATCGCGTCGCGGTAATCCTTCAGGCCCACCGCCTCGGCGAGCTCCAGGAGCTTGCCCAACACCATCTCATCGAGGTGCTGGCGCGAGAAGTCCATGAGCAGCCCCGCGCCCTGGCGCGAGAAGCGCTCGAACCGTCCCGGGTCGCGCGCGAAGAGCTCTTTGGTCGCGACGGTGTTCAGCCGCGACGCATGGGTGGCCAGTTCCGGCCAGAGGGGAGTACGGGGGCCTGCGGCCTTGGGCATAAAGAGCTCTCCTCAGGCGGTCTGCTGGGACGAGGCCACTGGGGCCGTGTGGAAGCGCTCGATTGTAGCGGCCACGTGATCGATTTGCGCCGGAGTGAGCTCCGGGAAGACGGGCAGCGCCAGCACCTCGCGCGCGGCGCGCTCGGACTCGGGCATCTCGCCGGGTTGATACCCCAGGTAGGCGAAGCACTGCTGCAGGTGCAGCGGAATCGGGTAGTAGATCTCCGTTCCGACCCCGGCGTCCGCCAGGTACTGCCGCAGCTCGTCCCGCCGCTGCACGCGTATGACGTACTGGTTCCAGACATGCCGGCCGCCGCGATTGACGACCGGCGTGATCACGGCACCGCCGAGCGCCTTTGCGCCCAGCCGCTGGGTGTACTGCCGGGCATGAGCCTCGCGCGCATCCCGCCATTCATCCAGGAACTTGAGCTTCACATTGAGGACGGCCGCCTGGATCTCATCCAGCCGGAAATTGCCGCCGATCAGGCTGTGGTGGTACTTGGGCTCCATTCCGTGCACGCGCAGCACCCGCATGCGCTCCGCGAGCGCCGCATCGCCCGTGGTGCACATCCCGGCATCGCCGAAGGCGCCGAGGTTCTTCGTGGGAAAGAACGAGAAGCAGCCGATGTGGCCGATGCTGCCGGCCATGCGCCCCTTCCCGTCCCGGGCACCGATTGCCTGCGCAGCGTCCTCGACGACACTGAGACCGTGGCGGTTCGCGATGTCCATCAGGGCGTCCATGTCACAGGCCTGCCCATAGAGATGCACGGGCATGAGCGCCCTGATGCGTCCCCCGGTCTTGCGGTGCACCACCTCCCGGCTGCCTGCGCTCCCGCGGACCTCGCAGTCCCGGGTGAGGAACTGCTCCACCAGGGCGGGGGAGAGGTTGAAGGTCGCGCGATCGATGTCGCAGAAGACCGGGCGGGCACCGAGACGCGCAATGGTCCCCGCGGTGGCGAAGAACGTGAAGGGCGAGGTGATGACCTCATCGCCAGGCCCGATGCCAAGCGCCATCAGCGCGAGCAGCAGCGCATCCGTGCCGGAAGAGACCCCGATCCCATGCGCGCAGGCGGTGTAGCGGGCAAGGCTCTGCTCGAGCTGCCGCCCCTCCCCGCCCAGGATGAAGTGCTGGCTCTGGCACACCTTGCCGATCGCCGCCTGGGCCTCGGCCGCGAACCTCTCATACTGCTGCGTGAGATCGAGCAGCGGGACCTTCATGGCGGGCGGAGGAGACTGTCTCGTCACGGGCGTACCTGCGGCAATAAAGCCGGCATTGTACCTGCCCGGTGAGCGGCCCGAGGGGATGAGGCCCGCTCAGGCCCGCTGATAGCCGTAGTACTCGCAGAACCAATCGACGAACCGCCGCACACCGACCTCGATCGGCGTCGCCGGCCGATAGCCCACGTCCCTGGCCAGATCCTCGATGTCGGCGAAAGTCTCCGGCACGTCACCGAGCTGCAGCGGCAGCATGCGCTTCTCGGCCTTGCGCCCCAGGCATTCCTCGATCACCTCGATGTAGCGCAGCAGCTCCACCGGCTGGTGATTGCCGATGTTGTAGAGCCGGAAAGGCGCACTGCTCGTCGCCGGATCGGGCGCGCCGCTGTCCCAGGTGGGCGAGGGCTGCGCCACCCGCTCGCACGCCCGGACGACGCCCTCCGCGATGTCTTCCACGTACGTGAAGTCGCGGCGGTGATGCCCATTGTTGAAGACATCGATGGGCCGCCCCTCGAGAATGTTGCGCGTGAAGAGAAAGAGCGCCATGTCCGGCCGCCCCCAGGGACCATACACGGTGAAGAACCGCAGTCCCGTGGTCGGCAGCTTGAAGAGCGAGGAGTAGGTGTGCGCCATCAGCTCGTTGGAGCGCTTGGTGGCGGCATAGATCGTCAGCGGATGATCCGCGATCCGGTGCGGCGAGAACGGCATGTCCGTGTTGGCGCCATAGACCGAGCTCGTCGAGGCATACACCAGATGCTCGACGCCGTTGTGGCGGCAACCCTCGAGGACATTCAGCGTGCCCGTGACGTTGCTGCGGACATAGCTGTGCGGGTTCTCCAGCGAGTAGCGCACCCCGGCCTGCGCGGCCAGATGGACCACGCGCTGGAACTTCTCCTGGGCGAAAAGCTCCTTCATGCCGCCGTCATCGGCCAGGTCGAGCTTCACGAAGCGGAATGCGGCCCGCCGGGTCAGCCGGTCGAGGCGGGCCTGCTTCAGCGTGACGTCGTAGTACTCGTTGAGATTATCGAGCCCGACGACCTCGTGGCCGCGCGCCAGCAGATTGAAAGCAGTGTGAGAGCCGATGAAGCCGGCTGCGCCCGTGAGCAGGATCTTCATAGTCGTCCGTCGACCTCCGCGGCGCGAAAGACATGCTTGATGTCGTAAAGGACGTGGTTTTTCCTGCAGAGCCGCCGCACGCCGTCAGCCCCCAATTCCCGGAACTGCCGGTGCGACACGGCAACGATGGCGGCGTCGTAGCGCTTTGGTGTCAGTGTCTTGATCGGACGCAAGCCATACTCGTGACGGCACTCCTGAGCGTCCGCCCAGGGGTCGTAGATATCGACCTCGGCCCCGTACTTCTGCAGCTCCCGCACCACGTCGATGACCTTGGAGTTGCGGATATCGGGGCAGTTCTCCTTGAAGGTCATGCCGAGCATGAGCGTGCGCGCACCTTTGACGTGAATGCGCTTGGCGGTCATCAGCTTGATGATCTCGCCGGCGACGTAGAGCGCCATGTTGTCATTGAGGCGCCGTCCCGCCAGGATCATCTCCGGGTGGTAGCCGATCGCCTGCGCCTTGTGGGTGAGGTAGTACGGGTCCACCCCGATGCAGTGGCCGCCGACGAGCCCGGGCCTGAAAGGCAGGAAGTTCCACTTGCTCCCTGCGGCATTCAGCACCTCCTCCGTATCCAGCCCGAGCCGGTTGAAGATCAGCGCCAGCTCGTTGATGAGGGCGATGTTGACATCGCGCTGCGTGTTCTCGATGACCTTGGCGGCTTCGGCCACCTTGATGCTGGAAGCCTTGTGGGTACCCGCCTTGACGATCGTGCCGTAGAGCTTGTCGACGAACTCGGCGGCCTCCGGTGTCGAGCCCGACGTCACCTTCTTGATGGTGGTGAGCCGGTGCTCCTTGTCGCCGGGGTTGATCCGCTCCGGGCTGTAGCCGACGAAGAAGTCGCGGTTCAGTTTGAGCCCCGACTCCCGCTCGAGGATCGGCACGCACACTTCCTCGGTGCAGCCCGGATAGACGGTGGACTCGTACACGACCACCGCGCCCTTGGTGAGGGCACGGCCGACCGTCTCGCTCGCTTTGACAAGCGGCGTCAGATCGGGCCGCTTGTACTCATCGATCGGCGTGGGCACCGTCACGATGAGGACGCGGCAGCGCTTGAGACTGTCGATCTGCGTGGTGAACGAGAGCCGCGCGGCGGCCTTGAGCTCCGCCCGCGAGACTTCGAGCGTGCTGTCGCGGCCGCTCGCGAGCTCCGCGATGCGGTGCGGCTTGATGTCGAAGCCGACGGTGTCGAAGTGCTTGCCGAATTCCACGGCGAGCGGCAGGCCGACATAGCCCAAGCCGACGATGCCGAGACGGCACTTGCGCAGGTGAAACATGAGGGCCACTCAGGCGAGATTCGCTTCGGGGAGAGGGGATTCGGCGACGGCGGCAGCGGGGGCCGCGGGCTCCTCGCCCGCGGCGGGCCAGAGGCAGCGCCCGCCGCTCGACTTGGCGATCAAGGCCAACATGTCGCGGTGGGCGCGCAGCTCCTCCTCCGAGGCACTGATCACGCGCAGCGGTGCGGACGGCCGCACCAGGGCACGGACCCGGCCGTTGCCGCGAGCGGCGGCGCCCGCGGCGCTTTCCGCCAGGGCAAGCGTCGCCTGTCCACCCGTCATGGCGAGGTAGACGTCGGCGAGGATGCGGGCATCGAGCAGCGCCCCGTGCACCTCCCGGCGGGAGTTGTCGACGTCGTAGCGCTTGGCCAGCGCATCGAGGTTGTTGCGCTGGCCCGGATGCATCTCACGAGCGAGTGTCAGCGTATCGAGCACGCGGCAGAGCTGGCTCATCACCACCGTGCGGCCGGCGCGCTGCAGCTCCGCATTCAGGAAGGCGACGTCGAACTCGGCGTTGTGGATCACGAGCTCCGAGTCGCCGATGAAGTCGAGGAACTCGTCCACGACCTGCGCGAACCGCGGCTGGCTCGCCAGATCCGCGCGCTGCAAGCCGTGGACCGCCTCCGCGCCGAGGTCGATGTCACGCTCCGGATTCAAGTAGCGGTGGAAGGTGTGGCCGGTGACCCTGCGGTTGAGGATCTCCACGCAGCCGATCTCGATGATGCGGTGGCCGAGCGAGGGCTCGAGGCCCGTAGTCTCAGTGTCGAGGACGATTTGACGCATGAATCGCAGTCTATCAGTATTTTTCGCGGCGCTGGCTGCGGCCTCCGCTATGACCGCATCGCATCGATGGCCTGGTTGGCGAGCCGGTCGACCCGCTCATTGCCGGGCACGCCGGCATGACCCGGCACCCAGTGCCATTCGATGGTGTGACCGGCCGCGAGCTCATCGAGCCGCAGCCAGAGGTCCTGGTTCTTCACCGGCTTGCGGTCCGCCGTGAGCCAACCCCTCGTCTTCCACGCCCGCACCCATTCGAGGATGCCGCGCCGCACGTATTCCGAGTCCGTGTACACCCGGACCCGCACCGGGCGCTTGAGCGCCTCGAGCGCGCGAATGACCGCCGTCAGCTCCATCCTGTTGTTGGTCGTCAGCGCCTCGGCTCCCGAGAGCTCCTTCTCGCGGCCGCCGCAGCTCAGCAACGCCGCCCAGCCGCCCGGCCCCGGATTGCCGCGGCACGCGCCGTCGGTATAAATATCGACCAGGCCGGCGGTTCCCTCAGTCGTTGTATTCAAGCTGCTCGCTCTTCCTGCTACATCTCACGCGCGCGCGCGGGGAGAGGGCTTGACGAGGCCGCCGAGCACCGCCGGGCGCTCGCGAAATCGCGGCCGGATCGGTGTCAGGGTGTAGATGCGCTTGCGCGCCTTGAGCAGATAGGCGTTGGCGGGCAGCGGATGCGTGAGCCCCCGCCGCAGCATCGGGCCCAGCCCCTCCCCCGCGGCGAGCCCGCGGCTCCAGGGCCCGCGGAACAAATAATGCTGCGTCGATACTACTTCGTACCCGAGCAGCACCAGCCATTCGCGGATCCTTCGTTCGGAGAGTACGCGGCGCATGCCCGGCGGAAAGCCGCTGCGACTCCAGCGCGCACGCACGCCCCACGGGCTCCATGGCCGAAACCCCAGCACCAGCAGCCGCCCCTCGCCGACGAGCACGCGATCCGCCTCGCGCACGATGGCGTAAGGGTCGGTGGCGAACTCGAGGATGTGCGGCAGCAGGACCGCATCGATCGAATCGCTGACGATGGGGAGCTGGGTGGGGCGCGCGCGGATGTCTGCGCTTGACGACAGCCCGGGCGGCGCGACGATGGCCTGATGGCGCGTGCGCGCGCCGGACAACAACTCCCGCGTCAGGCCCCAGGCGCCGATCTGCAGCAATTCCCAGCCAAACACGTCATCGAGCGCCTCGCCGAGCAGCTGCGATTCGGCGGCGATGAGCGCGCTGCCGAGCGGGCTCGACCACCAGGCCATGCGCGCGGCGTGCGGCTCCTGGAAACGTGATTTGTGCACAGGTGCCATGAAGTACTGGCAATAGTGTGAAGTTACCGGTTAAATTTCCGCGTCCGAATAAGTAAGGTCGGAGGCCTGAGCGTTTCCTGCAGAACCCGCGATCACCCCAGCGGGTCTCGCGGGCACGCCGGTGCCAGAAGAAGTTAACACGCCTTTCAGAGGGTCGGGAACTTGGCGACGGAAAGACTTCGAGCCACTCGTATTGCGCTGCTGATCACCGCGCTGGCGGCGCTTGCCGCCTGCGCCACGCGCCAGCCCCTGCGCCCGCAGCCGGAGCAGTCGGTGGCGCCGCCGGTTGCCGCGACTGTTCCCGCCGCCGAGGCTCCGTCTCCCCCGCCGCCACCGCCGCCACCCCAGGCAGCGGCGCCCGCCCCGGTCCAATATGCCGATCTTTTCGCCCGGATCCGCGGCGGCTTCGTCCTGCCCGACCCCGACGCGGCGGCGATCGATCGGCAGCTCAACTGGTACGCCTCCAATCCCGAGTACCTGCAGCGCGCCTTCGGCCGCGCGGACATGTACCTCTATTACATCGTCACGCAGCTCGAGGCACGCCACATGCCGCTCGAGCTGGCGCTTCTGCCGGTGATCGAGAGCGCCTTCCAGCCCTACGCCTATTCACGCGCCCGCGCCGCGGGCCTCTGGCAGTTCATTCCCGGCACCGGCTCGCGCTTCGGCCTGAAGCAGGACTGGTGGTACGACGGCCGCCGCGACGTGGTGGCATCCACCAATGCCGCGCTCGATTACCTGCAGGCGCTGCACGATGAATTCCACGGCGACTGGCTGCTCGCGATCGCGGCCTACAATTGCGGCGAGCTCGCCGTCGAGCATGCCGTGCAGGTGAATCAGGCCGAGGACCGGCCGATCGACTTCTGGCATCTGCGCCTGCCGCGGGAGACCGAGGCCTATGTGCCGAAGCTGCTCGCCATGAAGCGGCTGGTCGATGACCCGACGAAGTACGGGCTCGCCTTCACCGCCATCCCCAATCAGCCGTATTTCGCGCGGGTGAATACCCAGGGCCAGATCAACCTGCAGGTGGCCGCGCAGATCGCCGGCATCACTGCCGATGAGGTCTACGAGCTCAACCCGGCCTTCCACCGCTGGGCCACCGATCCCACCGGCCCCTTCTATCTCCTGATGCCGGTCGATGCGGCGCCGGTGTTCGCGCAGAACATCGCCGATCTCACCCTCGATGAGCGTATGGGGATAGAGCACTACGAGGTGCAGCGCCGCGACACCGTCTTCTCGATCGCGCGGCATTTCAAGACCACCGCCGAGATCCTCCGCAAGCTGAATACTCTTCCCTCGGGCCGCCTTACCGTGGGCACGGAGCTGGAGGTCCCGGCCACCGTCTACACGCTGCCGGAAAACGTGAAGCTCGCCGCGGAGCGCGTCGATGGCCGCTATCGCTGGACGCGACACTTCCGCTTCCAGGTCGTGCGCAGGGGCGACTCGCTGTGGGCCATCGCGCGCCGGCACGGCATGAACGTCCATACCCTCGCGCGGCTCAATGGACTCACGCCTGGACAGACACTGCATCCCGGACAGCGGCTGCGCCTGGTGTCGATGGCGCCTGCCTCCGGGCACTCGCGTCACTACTACCGCCACCATCGGCGGCACGGCTCCCATGCCTCGCAAGACAGCGCTCGCCGCGTGGTCTACACCGTTCGCTCGGGCGATACGCTGTGGCGGATCGCGCGGCTCTTCCAGGTAAGGGTCGCGCAGATTCTCGCCTGGAACGCCATGGGCTCGCGCGCCCATATCCTGACCGGCCAAAAGCTGACCATCCGGGTGGCGTCCGGCGGGTAGCCAGACCCGACCAGCCTGATTCGTCTAAACTGCCGTTTTCACGATCTGGCAGGCTACGCATGGGATTTCTCTCAGGTAAGCGCGCGTTCATCGTCGGTGTCGCGACCGACCGCTCGATCGCATGGGGCATCGCACAGGCGATGCATCGCGAAGGCGCCGAGCTCGCCTTCTCCTACGTCAATGAGAAGATGAAGGACCGCGTCGAGCCCCTGGCCCAGTCGGTGGGCTCCCGGCTTACGATGCCCCTCGATGTGACCGTCGACAGCCAGATCGACGCCGCATTCGATCTTTTGAAGCGTGACTGGGGCAGCCTCGACATCGTGATCCACGCGGTGGCGTTCGCCCCCCGCGAAGCCCTGGCCGGCGGATTCGTGGAGAGCACCACCCGCGACGCCTTCCGCATCGCCCACGATGTCTCCAGCTACAGCTTCCTCGCCCTCGCCCGCGGTGCCGCGCCGCTGATGGCCGGCCGGGCGGGCGCCCTGCTCACCCTGTCCTATCTCGGCGCCGTCCGCTCCATTCCCAGTTACAACGTCATGGGCCTCGCCAAGGCGAGCCTCGAGGCCAATGTTCGCTTCCTCGCGGCCGACCTGGGGCCGCGGGGCATCCGGGTCAACGGCATTTCCGCAGGTCCCATCAAGACGCTGGCGGCGGCGGGAATCCCGGGATTTCGCAAAATGCTGAGCCGGGTCGCCGAGGTGGCGCCGCTCAGACGCAACGTAACCCCGGAAGACGTCGGCAACACCGCTTCATTCCTCTGCTCCGACCTGGCCGCCGGGATCACCGGCGAGATCCTCTACGTGGACAGCGGCTTCAACACGGTGGGAATGAGCTTCGCGCAAGAATCGGAGAGCTGACCGTCCGGACGTAGGCCGGGCCGTGCACCTCGCGGTGCACGCTCTCGGACGCCAGTCTGGCCTTACTGGAAGGCGTCAGGGTTCTTACGAACTTTAGACGTCGCACGCAGCTGCGCGATATACGCCAACGCGTCAGCGTCGCCATCCCGCTGCAGTTGCTCCTGCTCCAGGGCTCGCTCCAGGTAACCATTGTTGGTTTGGCCACCGCTGCGGATCTGCGTCACGGCAATCAGCGCAGCCCCGCCGTTCTGCAGGGGCACGGCGTCATACACCGCGCCATGGACGGGCTTCGCCGAATCGAACGCGTCCGACAGGATCTCCGCCGGCACGGACGGATCACCGCGCCCTACGAACTTGGGTGCCTCGGTGCTCACCTTGAGGCTCTTGGCGACCTGGTCGAACGACGTTCCTGACTGCAGTTGGGCGCGTGCGGCGTTCGCGGCCGCAAGAGCAGCGTCCGTTTCACGCTGCTTTTGCAGTGCCGCGACGATGCTGCCGCGGACGTCCGCAAGCGGCTTCACGTGCTGCGGGTGACGGGCAACCACTTTGAAGATCACCATCTTGTCGTTGTCGAGGATCACCGGGCCGCCGAGCGTATTGTCCGCGATGGCGTTGCCGCCAAAGACCTGACCCTGCAGGGGCCTGGCCTTGCCGAGCGGCGCGCCTCCGGCGCTCTGCTGGAACTGCGGCACCTCGCCGGTGGTCAGGTTGAATTCTTTCGCCAGGCTCTCCAGGGTGACACCCGGGTCCTGCAGCCGGTCCTGCAACTTGTCCTCGATGTCACCGAAGCTGTTCGTGGCCGCGCGCTGCTTCAGCTGCGCCTCGAGCTCCGGACGCGCCTCGGCCAGCGTCTTGGTCCTGGCGGGCTGGATCCCGTCGAGCCGGATGATGTGGTAGCCGTACTGGGTCTTCACCGGCCCGATGATGTCGCCGACCGATTTGATCCCGAAGAGCGCATCCGCAAACGGCGCGACGAAGCCGCCGCGATCCATCCAGCCGAGGCTGCCGCCCTTCTGCGCCGAGCCCGGATCCTGCGAGTACTTCCTGGCGAGCGCTGCGAAGCTCTGTCCCGATTTCGCCAGCGCGAGGACTTTGTCCGCCTGCTTGAGGGCCGCTGCCGGATCCTTGCCGAAGGGAATGAGGATATGGCTGGCCTCGCGCCGCTCCGGCTCCACGAAGCGGCTCTTTTCCTTGTCGTAAGCCTTCTGCACGTCGGCGTCGGTCACCGTCTCGGTGCTGGCGACCTGGGCCAGAGTGAGCTGTGCATAGCGCAGGTCCACCGACTCCGGGACCAGGTAATCGGCCCGATGGGCCTGGTAATACGCCTCGATGGCGGCCGGCTGGATCGGCGCGTCGCTCTTGAAGTCGTCGGCGGGGAGGATCGCGTACTGGATCTGCCGCTCCTCTTCGCGCAGCGCCTGCGCGCGGCTGGCTTCCGCGGGCGTCACGAAATCCGAGGAGGCAATGCCATCGAGGAGCTGCATCCGCCTGAGGTCGCTGCGCTTCTCATCCTCGTACTGGTCGAGCGAGAGCCGGTTCGCGGCCAGCACTTCCTTCGCCACCTCGGGCGAGTACACCCCGTTGACCTGGAACGCCGGCTCGGTCCGGATGGCGGCGAGCAGCTCCGGCTGGGAGATGCGGTAGCCCAGCTTCTCGGTGTGCTCGGAGAGCAGGGCGTCGCCGATCAGGCTCTCGAGCACCTGGTCCTGGGCGCTCTTTTGCACCGCGGCGGGGATATTGCCGCCGTACTGTTGCTGCAGCTGGCTCTGCTCCCGCAACCAGGCGTTGTGCGCCTGGTCGAGGGAGATCGTCTGCCCGCCCGCCTCGGCGGCATAGCTCGAGGTGCTGAAATTCAGGTTGACGATGCCATAAGCACCCCAGGCGGCGAAGACGAGAGCAAGCGCGCCCAGGATGCTGTACCAGAGCCACTTGTGCGTCTCTATGGTGTCGGTGATTCTCTGCAGCATGATCGGATCTGAAAGGCCTCGAGCCCGTCGCGAAGGTAATCGCGAAGGATAGCAAATCCCCGCCGGGGTGGGCTTCACGAAGGCCCGAGCGCGCCCAGGATCTCAATCCAGCCGCTCGGGAGGGGCGAGCGGCTGGATGAGATGCGCCTGAACCGCCTGCAGTCGGCCATAATGCCTGCCTTCAGTGTGCCCCACCCGCCGGCCGGAACTCATGACCACGCCGTTTGCCAAGCCCGCCATCGACGAGATCCTCGCCAACAACCGCCGCTGGGCGGAAGACACGGTTCGGGCGGATCCCGGATTCTTCCGGCGGCTCGCGGCGCAGCAGGCGCCGAAGTACCTCTGGATCGGCTGCTCCGACAGCCGCGTGCCGGCGAATCAGATCCTCGGCCTCGCGCCCGGTGAAGTCTTCGTGCATCGCAACATCGCCAACCTGGTGGTGCACACCGACCTCAACTGTCTCTCGGTGCTGCAATTCGCCGTGGACGTGCTGCGCGTCGAGCACGTGATCGTCTGCGGCCACTATGGCTGCGGCGGCATCGCGGCCGCTTGCAACGACGCGCCCCTCGGGCTGATCGACAACTGGCTGCGGCACATCCAGGATCTGGCGGAGCACCGCCGCACGCTGCTCGAGCGCGAAAGCGACCCCCAGAGGCGTGCCGACCGGCTCTGCGAGCTCAACGTGCTGGAACAGGCGCACAACGTCTGCCGCACGACCATCGTGCAGGACGCATGGCAACGCGGCCAGACGCTCGCGGTGCGTGCCTGGATCTATGGGCTCAAGGATGGGCTGCTGCAGGATCTCGGCTTCGCGGCGTGCGCGCAGTCGCAGCCGGCCGCCGAGCTCGCCCGCGCGCTGGATCGTATCGGCTGAATCGGCGCGACCCACCGCACGCCGCATGGCCGAGGTGGAGCTCACGCCGTGGCAAACGGCTGAGATGTCACCGAGTCACGACTTGACGAGTCCTGACTCGGTGACTGATATGGCCCAGCACTTCCCGCTGACCTGGAAGCGCTCAATGCGCTATCGCGGCCGCACCGGCGTCTCGCGCAGCATGACCACCGAGGTCGGCCGCGCCTCTGAAGGTCCTGGCCCTCGAAAGTTACTCGGAATCGATGACTTTCCGAGTTCTTCCGAGTAAATTTCCGACCATGGATCTGCTTACCCTGCTCACCCGCCCGGAGGGCAAGACCCTCGAGTTCAAACGTGATCTGTCCTCACCGGACAGGGTGATCCGCACACTCGTAGCGTTCGCCAATACTGCCGGCGGGACTCTTCTCATCGGTGTTGAGGACAAGACACGTCGCGTTCGGGGCGTAGCCGACCCGCTCACGGAAGAAGAGCGTATTGCAAATCTCATTGCTCATTCGATCTCGCCGCAGCTCGTCCCGGAGATCGAAATATTACCCTGGCGGCGCACGCATCTCTTAGCCGTGCAGGTCTATCCGGAGTGGACGACCCCGCACTACATTACCAAGCTCGGCTCGGAAGCCGGCGTGTTCATCCGCGTAGGCTCAACCAACCGCCAGGCCGATGGCGCAATCATCGCAGAGCTCAAGCGTAATGCGGGCACGGAATCTTACGACGAGTACCCGGTTCCCCAGCTGAGCTCGGACGTGCTGGACATCGGTCTCGCTACCGGGCTCTTTGAGGACATCCGTCCCTTCGGTCGCCGGGACCTGCAGACTTTGAAGCTCACCGGGTCCCATAGGGGGCGCATTGTTCCTACAGTCGGTGGGCTCCTCCTCATAGGGAAGAACCGCTTCGATCGATTCCCCGATTCCTATATCAAGGCCGCGCGATTCTATGGGCTGACGCGCAGTCGGGTCCTGGACATGAAAGAGATACGGGTTCCTTTGCCTCACATGGTGGACGAAGCCGCAGCGTTCGTTGCGAAACACATGACGAGAGCCCTCGATTTCGGCGGCACGAGGCGCATCGAGCGATGGACATATCCGCCCGAAGCGGTACGCGAGGCCATCGTCAATTCGATCATCCATGCAGACTATTCTCAGATTGGCGGACCGATTCGACTCGCGATCTATGACGATCGCTTGGAAGTGGAGAACCCCGGTCTGCTCCCAGCCGGCGTAACTATCGAGGATCTACGCCGCGGCGTCTCCAAACCTCGCAACCGGGTGATCGCGCGCTTTTTCCACGAGATCCGGCTCGCCGAGCAATGGGGAAGCGGCGTCCGGCGCATGACGGACGCTTGCGCGGCCGCTGGACTTGCCGCCCCGGAATTCGAGGAGTTCGCCACGCACTTCAGAGTCATTCTGCGAGCCGCAGGCCATGGAGTAAGCGAGCGCCCTGCCCGAAGGTCGCTCAGCGGCAAGCGCATATCCGATCGAGACGCCTTGCTCATGGAGCTGCTCTCCGAGTTCGCCGAAAGAGGCGGTGCTTCGGCGAGAGAACTTGCGGAGCGCCTGAAAGTGACCGACCGGACGGTTCGCTCGCAGATCGCCCTTTTGGTCCGTGAGGGCAGGGTTGTCGCTGTCGGCTCGGGCCCTCACGACCCTCAACGGCGCTACTTCCCAGCGATTGGCATCGTATCCGACGGCGAGCGCAACGCGTAATTTCCCGAGGCGAACTGGCCCAGAGGCAGTGGCGCGGACGCAGCAAGCAGATCAGCCCAGATTTCGGGACGGCCGGTCGCCATGGGGAGTGCGTGCGTACCCCCATTCGTACCCCAGACCAAAGGCTCCAGAACGCAGCGGAACGCCGCAGACGCGAAAAAGCCGCTATGGTTCAGCGGCTTACGGGCCTCAGCGGCGTTCAGCGGCGCACACTGGGAATTAGCTGGCGGAGCGGACGGGACTCGAACCCGCGACCCCCGGCGTGACAGG